>JAAVZE010000055.1 GCA_022791495.1 Eubacterium sp. | reverse complement strand
GGCTTGCGTCGGGGGATACAGTAAAGGCTGGAGAGACATTGGGGTATGTGGGAAACAGCGGATATGGAAAAGAGGGGACAAAGGGCAAATTTGATGTGCACCTTCACTTTGGGATGTATATCGACATCCAGGGGCAGGAGGTAAGCATAAATCCCTATGAAATACTGCGGTATCTGGAAACTTAACGAATGGAGGAAGAACATGGAGAAGATCAAAGGGACAAAATGTGAATTTGGATATATACAGAAACAAAAAACCTTTCAGAGCCTCATGCTTCTGTTGTTTGTAGCAGTGGGTGTGGGCTTGTTTTTGACAGGACTGCTGATCACGGGAACGAGGGCAAATATATTTACAGTTCTTGGAATTCTTATGGTGCTTCCGGCGGCGAAAAGGATTATCGCCCTGGTAGTGATGGTACCCCGAAAGTCTGTGGACAAAGAAAGATACGACCAGATGCAGGAGACAGTGGCAGAAGAAGGTATCCTGTATACGGATTATGTATTCACTTCGCCGGATAAGATCATGAGCTTTGATTTTCTTATCATTCAAAATCAGAATGTCATGGGAATATTGAGTGAAAAGAAACAGGAGGAAGCATATATTCTCGAATATCTGCAAAAAGGCGTGGACAGTCAGGCATCAGGCTATCGGGTGAAATTATTTTCCACGGATGAGGAGTTTTACAAATTTTACCGCCGGCTGACCGAAGGCAGCAGTAAGCAGGAAAGAGACGAAGAGTATATGGCGAAACAGGACAAGGTGTCTGAGTATTTAAAGATCCTGGCAGTCTGAATCCCATTTTGAACAAAGACGCGGGCAAATGGAGGATGGAATGAAAGAGATCCGGATCGGGAAGAACCAGTGTGGGCAGAGACTGGACAAGTTTCTGCAGAAATATTTAACAGAAGCGCCCAAAAGCTTCTTATATAGAATGCTCCGCAAAAAAAATATTAAGAGAAATGGAAAACGGGCGGAGGGCAGTGAGATACTTCGGGAGGGAGATGTGCTGACCCTTTTTTTATCCGATGGGACGCTGGAAAAGTTCTCTGGCGGCAGGGGTGAGGCAGGCACTGTGAAATCCCAGAGAGTGGAGGACACCGTGGTTTCCCGGAAAGAGACCATTACTCTAGACATCCTTTATGAAAATGAGCACATTGTCCTGATCAATAAACCGGCGGGTATGCTTTCGCAAAAAGCGTCGGCAGGGGATGTCAGCCTGGTGGAATATTTTCTCCAATACACCGGCGGGGGGGAGCTGGGATTTCGTCCGGGGATCTGCAATCGCCTGGACCGCAACACCAGCGGAATCGTGATCGGGGGAAAGACCCTGTCTGGACTGCAGTGTATGTCGGAACTTCTCCGGGAACGGAAGATCGAAAAATACTATCTGGCGGTGGTGCAGGGGGTCATGGAGCAGAACGGAGTCCGGCAGGCATGGCTGAAAAAAGACAAAAAAACCAATAAAGTAGAAATATTGGGGCAGGATACTCCGGGGGCGTCCTATATAAAGACGGGATATGAACCTCTTGCCTCAGATGGGATAAATACCCTTGTGAAGATTCGTCTCTATACCGGAAAAACCCATCAGATCCGCAGCCATCTAGCCAATCTTGGCCATCCGATTCTGGGAGACCGCAAGTATGGGGGCAGAATAGCTGGCAGCCATATAAAAAGGCAGCTGCTCCATGCCTATGAACTAAAGTTTCCTTTGTTGGAGGGAGATTTTTCAGATTTGAGTGAAAGGTTGTTCCGGGCAGAGCTTCCAGAAGATTTTTATAAGGAGAACAGAGTAAAACAATTAATTCAAAAAGCGAGAAAGGATGAAAAATCATGAAAAAAGCAGTGATGTTATTTGCAGAAGGTTATGAAGAGGTAGAGGCATTGATGACCGCAGATCTTTTGATAAGAGGCGGTGTGGACCTGAAACTGGTGTCTATAACGGAGGCGATACAAGTTACCGGTTCCCACGGAATCGCCGTATCTATGGACAGGACTCTGGCACAGGTTTCTATGGAAGAACAGGATGCTGTCATCCTTCCTGGAGGGATGCCGGGAACGAAAAATCTGGGAGCCAGTGACAGGGTGACAAAAGCATTGAAGCAGATGAACGAAGCGGGAAAAATCGTTGCGGCGATCTGTGCGGCGCCGTCGGTGCTCGGCGCCTGTGGTATACTGGAAGGGAAGAAAGCCACCTGTTACCCTGGCTTTGAGGATCAGCTGACGGGAGCAGAGTTTGTGGATGAGATGGCAGTGATAGACGGAAATGTCATAACCAGCCGGGGACTGGGAACCTCGATGGAGTTCGGGTTTGCTCTTTTGCAGGAGCTGGTTTCCAGGGAAAAGGCAGAGGAGATCCGGCAGCAGATCGTGTTTAAATATAATATTGTATCGAAATAACCAATTGGTATTGAAACTACCAAAAATGGTGATATTTTCTTACGAAATCCTTTCCTAAATATTAATTTTCTTTTTTAGGGTTGCGAACTGACTATCACAGTGGTATAATGAAACGCGTATGTTAAATAAAGTATCACAAAAAAAGGATAAGGAGGAACTAAAGTATGAAAAGGTTCGCAAAAAAGGGTTTAGCCGGAGCTTTATCATTAGCCATGGTTTTGGGGATGACCGCAGTTGTAAATCCAGAGACTGCAGAGGCTAAGAAAGTAACGGTTAAAAAAGTTACAGTTACTGCACCATCAGGTAAGACTGCCTATGTTGCCAAAGGTAAGAAGATCAACCTTACCGCAACTGTAAAAGTTACGCCAAACAAAAAGGCTAACAAAAAGGTAACGTATAAATCAGCAAACAAGAAAATTGCTACTGTAAACAGCAAAGGTCAGGTAAAGGGTGTAAAAGCAGGCAGCACGAAGATCACGGTTACATCCAAAAAGAATAGTAAGAAAAAAACTACGATCAAAGTAGTTGTAAAGAAGGCTGCTATTAAGAAAGTAACCCTCAGTGCCAAGAAGGCAACCCTGGCTGTTGGCGCCAAGAAAAAACTTACCGCCAAGGTTACACCGAAGAAGAATGTGAGCAACAAAATCGCATGGTCTTCTTCCAATAAGAAAGTTGCTTCCGTAACTTCTAAGGGTGTTGTTAAGGGTGTGAAAGAAGGTACTGCAACGATCACAGCGAAAGCAGCAGATGGAAGCGGTAAGAAAGCAACCTGTAAAGTTACGGTTGGTGCTGGCATCAAAGACATCACTGTACCAAACGATGGTGTGGTACGGGTATCACTGACAAGTGCCAAAGCGTTGACCGCTGCAAACTTTGTTGTGCAGAATAAGAAGACACCAAACGGAACTTATGGAACTTCTAAGGGGATAGAAAAAGTCATTTCTACAGATGGTGGAAAAACCTATGATGTTCTTCTTGATAACACATGCAGCATCATGAGCTACTCTTATGTTAAGGTTACGGTTTCAGCCCTGGCTGTTGACAAATCCAAAGAGGTTTATGTCGGAGATATTCCGGAATCCACTGCCTATGGTGTGACAGATACCGTTACACGTGTAACAGGTATGGTTGGCGAAAGCTTTGAAGAAGAATTTAGTCTTCAAAATGTAGGAGCTGCCGGTGTAGTGAAATATTCTATCACAGGTCTTCCAGAAGGTCTGAAAGCATACGTCAGCAAAGAGGGAACAAACGTTGATGTAAAAGGTAAGTTTAAGAAGGTTGAAAATGGAACAACAGCAGTGCTTACCGGAGTAGACGAGAAGGGTAAGAGTTTTAAAAGAAGTTATGTCTTCTATGTTGGCGATGAAAATACCATTGTAGGTAACTTCCTTGGCGATACGATTCTTTCCTATCAGCCAGACAACCCGATGACAAAGGATATCAATGAGGCTTCTGGTTTCAATTTTAGTTATGAAAATATTAAAGATTTAGGAAATGGTGTGATCGTTGGTGGATCCGGAGACTATGAGTACTCTGTTACAGGTCTTCCCGCTCAGGTAGATACCTGCTCTGTCGAAGGAGATCTTGGTCACGCGAAAGATGCCAACGGAAATTATGCAGCAGTACCAGCTGCAACTTACAATGTAAATGTTGTTGTGAAGGACGCAGAGAATCCGGCACGTCAGGCTTCCTTCCCATTTACCCTTACGATCGTAGATGGTGTCTTGCTGACGGGTACGGTTAAGGATGCTTCCGGAGCTCCGGCAAAGGGCATTGAGATAACAGGAAATACAAAGAGAGATGCCTATGGAAATTACGACACGTTCTCTGGGGTGACAAGGGCAGATGGAACTTACAAGGCAAGGATCATTCCAGGTGAGTACTCTCAGATGGCATATTTTAATGGCGGATATGAGTTCACCGTAGGTAATGTGTATACTGCTGGAGCAGTTGTGAAGGATTATACACTTCCTCTCTATAAAGTAAATATTGTACCATCTATTGCTGGAGCAGCTGGTTATGAGATTGAGAGCCGTCCATATGTATTCGATGTGAATGGTGTATCTGCTTCCATCCGCTGTGACTATGATGACTGCTCTCTGTACACTTATCTGAAGGCTGGAACCTATGAGTTTTCACCGGCAGCAGGAACAAGCAGTGATATGATTTCTGCATATGGAAAACTTATCACTTATTCAGATGGTTACGGAAAATATGTTGATGAGAATTCCTATCTTGGGGATTATCAGCTGTCAGGCAGCTTTACAGTGACTGGAACAGGTGCTGTTTCTGTAACTGCTGTAAAGGCAGCGTCAAATTAACGATTCATATGGAGCAGATGGACAATTTGTAATATTCAAGAGGATCCCGGCGGAATGTCCGCTGGGATCCTTCTTTATGTTGCAAAAATATTCAATATTTGTTATGATTAAATAAGTTCTGACGGAGCTATTAGTAATTTTTTCCAAAAGTGAGGATGAGAGAGATGCAGCCGTGGAAACATTTTTGTACGATTACAAGACACAGACATGAGGTGATCCGGAACTGCTTTCATGCCGGAATACTATGGCAGGGGCTGCGGCATGACCTGTCAAAATATTCTCCTACGGAATTTATACAGGGAGCCAGGTATTATCAAGGGGACCGGAGCCCTAACGCGGAGGAGCGGGAGCGCAATGGTTATTCCATCGCATGGCTTCATCATCAGGGGAGAAATAAACACCATTTTGAATACTGGCAGGACTATGATCCTAAGACAAGATTCAAAGAGCCGGTGAAGATGCCAGTAAAATATGTAAAGGAAATGTTCTGTGACCGGGTGGCGGCGAGTAAGATTTATTATGGAAAGAATTATAAGGAGGATATGCCTCTGGCATATTTTGAGAAGGGCAAATATTGTCGTATGATTCACCCGGAAACCTCTGACCTGATCGAGAAGCTTCTGCGCATGCTGAAGGAAAAGGGGGAGAAGGAGACCTTCCAGTTTATCCGGAACTTAAAAAAATATTGACGGATTTGGCAATCTCTGACAGAATATGAAAAGGAAATAAAAGGCGGGAAAGAAAATGATAGAAAATGTGATAGACCTGATTGGAAATACACCATTGGTAAGCCTGAGACAGATGACAGGACTGCCCATCTATGCAAAAGCAGAATTTTTGAATCCGGGAGGCAGCATCAAAGACCGGGTTGCCAAAAACATGATCGAGCAGGCGGAAAAATCCGGTGAGCTGAGACCGGGAATGACTATAGTAGAGCCTACCAGTGGCAATACCGGTATTGGTCTTGCTTTTGTGGGAGTGCGTAAAGGATATCGTGTGATCATTGTAATGCCAGAGAATATGAGCGAAGAGAGAAAAAAGATTATTCGTGCCCTGGGGGCAGAACTGGTGCTCACCCCGCCAGAGGAGAGTATTGATGGATCAGTGAAAAAAGCAGAGAAGCTGGCAGTAAAGCTCGGGAATTGTTTTATTCCACAGCAGTTTGTCAATCCCAACAATCCAGCGATTCATTATAATACTACAGCCGTAGAGCTATACAAGCAGCTGGAGGGAAAAGTAGATATTTTCGTGTCTGGTCTGGGCAGTGGCGGTACGCTGCAGGGCATCGGTAAGTATCTGAAGGAAAAAAATCCCGATCTGAAAGTGGCGGCAGTGGAACCTAAAAACGTATCTGCGCTGCTGGGGCATGAACCGGGACTTCACAGCATCCAGGGGATCGGGGACGGCTTTATTCCAGATGTGCTGGATACTTCCCTGATCGATGATATCATTGAAGTGACCGATGAGGATGCGATCCGCACTGCGAGGGAGCTCGCCAGTGTACAGGGGCTGTTGTGTGGGACTTCTTCTGGTGCAAATGTGTGGGCATGCAAAAAGCTGGCTGAAAAATATGGGACTGACAAAGTGATTGCCACCGTGCTGGCAGACCGCATGGAGAGATATTTCAGCACGGGACTGCTGGGATAGTGTTCTGACACGAATCAACCGGACTGCCATATGTTTGTATATTTTTCGGGTATGATAGAAAAATAGTAATACAAGATACTGACAGAAATGAGGGAAGACAGAATGATAAAAAGAAGAAGTTTCTATAGTTTCATAGTGTTTTTGGCGGCAGTGCTGTTGTGGACAGTCAATGCGGGAGCTGCGGAGGCAAAGGAGACACGGGCAGTCTGGGTGTCCTTTTACGAGTACGAGGGGGCAGGTTTAAAGAATCAGCCGGAGAGTACCTTCCGCCGGAATGCAGATAAAATGTTTCGGAACATTCGGGACAATGGATGTAATACTGTTTATTTTCATGTGAGAGCTTTTGACGACGCTATCTGGAAGTCGGATAATTTTGATTTCAGTACATACATGGGTGACGCAGAGCCGGACTATGATCCGCTGGCGATCCTTGTAGAGACGGCGCATAAATACAAACTCTCCTTTCATGCCTGGATGAATCCCTACCGGATTACCCAGAAAAAGATATACAATCCAGCTGAAGAGTCGACAAACAGCCGGATTTTGCTGGCAGTCAGGGAAGTGATCGATGGTTATCCTGTGGATGGCATTCATTTTGACGATTATTTTTACCCATCCAGGGGACACAAACAATATTCCAAATATTCATCTCTTTCCCAGAAAAAGAAAAAAAGCTATGTGAATCAGATGGTACAGTCGGTGTATAATACCGTAAAACAGAAATCTCCCAACCTGCTCTTTGGCATAAGCCCTGCGGGGAATGTGGATAATTGTGAGGCGATTGGCGCCGATGTAAAGACATGGCTTAGTGTACCCGGATATGTGGATTATATCGTGCCGCAGATCTATTGGTCAAACGCTTATATGCTGGGGGGCAGATTTACCAAATTATTTGACCAGAGATTGAAACAGTGGAGAGGGCTGAATACGGCGAAAGTGCCGATGTATATCGGTCTGGGGCTCTACCGGGGCGGCATGCGGGACAGTTATGATATCGGTTGGAAACGGAGTTCAAAGGTAGTGGCCAGTGAGATCAGCAAGACGCGAAAATATGCTGATGTATCCGGTTATTCTCTGTACAGCTATGAGAGTCTGTATAAAAAATCCTGCCAGAATGAGGTAAAAAATATGCTGGCAAGGATTTCTAAGGTAAAGATATCTGGCGGCAAATCCTTAAAAAGAGGACAGAAGCTTAAATTAAAAGCATCTGTCTGGCCGCTGAGACTGGGACAGAGTGTAACATGGCGCTCATCTTCTAAGAGAATCGCCACAGTTTCAAAAAGTGGTGTAGTAAAAGCGAAAAAAAAGGGAACGGTAAAGATATATGCCAGGAAAGGCAGCCGCAAAGCTTATATAAGGATTCAGGTAAAATAGGCACGTCCCTCCTAAAAGATATAGAAAGGCAGTGACACATTGATCGAAGCATTTGACGCTGGTATACTGGAGTTTTTTCAACAAATCCACAACCCAGTTCTCACGGGGATTTATGAATTCTTTACTTTCATAGGTGAGGCAGGTATTGTCTGGATTTTGGCAGGTATATTGCTTTTGGTGAAAAGCGAACACAGAAAATATGGCTGTATACTGCTTTTGTCCCTTTTGATGTGTCTGATTTTTGGAAATGGTCTGCTAAAAAATCTGATCGCCAGACCAAGACCCTGCTGGCGGCATCCGGAGGTGGAGATGCTGATCGGAATCCCCAGGGATTATTCTTTTCCTTCCGGGCATACTTTCTCATCCTTTGCGGGAGCAGTGTCGATTTTTTACTGGAAGCGCCGTTATGGCTATATCGCATTTGCACTGGCGGTATTGATCGCGACTTCAAGGATGTATTTTTATGTGCATTATCCTACCGACATCATTGCGGGAGTGGTGATGGGAACGGCGATGGCGCTGCTCAGCATCTGCATTATACAAAGGACAGAAGAAAAAAGGAGGAAGTAAAGTGGCTGTTATATTGATCGCAATCGGACTTTTGTTGACGGGAATCGATATCCACGGGGTGTCTGCATGGAGTTATCCAGCATTTGATCTGGAAGGAGCGGTGGGATCCCATGAGCTGAGTGATTCGATCCGTACCTATACGGTGACAAATGTGCTCGGTGAACAGGTTAGAATTGATTATCTGCCGGATGTACTGGGCTGTGTGCTTCTACTGGTGGGAGTTTGTATGCTGCTACGCTACAACAGGCAGTATTTATACAGCATTCCCTTGATCCTGCTGACAGCAGTTCTATCGGTACTGCTGCGAATGTCTGGGTTTCTCGTTCAGGGGCCGGAGCTGGTCGTATGGATCCTGGTGCTATATTACGGACTGGCGGCCTCGGAGCTTTTTATGGAATATTTTGTGCTTTACTCCACAGCCGGCATCACGGACGCTCTGGTAAACCGCGCCACCAATACAAGAATATTGTTTGGGTGGTGGGTTACTGTGTTCTGCCGTGTCTTCATTACCTTTTTGGATTTTGTGGGTCACACTGGTGTGAGCCGTGTGTACCAGGTGATATCTATTTTAGCGACTGTTTTTTATGTGGTATATCTGATCACCACAAGAAAATATGTGGGAACCTGTGAGGCCGTGAAGATCCAGGTGAGGAGAAAGAGAGAGCACAAGGAAAAGCTTTAGAATGGAAAGCCCGCGTTTTTCAGCCGGGCTTTATTATTTTACCTAACTTAGGAAAGTCCTCAATTCGCGGAGCAAAAAAATACCCGTCTAAATTAAGTGGGCATAACAAACAGATGATAAAGAGCTAGAAGATATAAAACCCTTCTTCCCCCAATTCATCGTCTAAGTCGTAATCCTCATGAAGGAAATAATCCATATCCATAAGATCATCGTCATCCATATCCTGAATATCTTTTGAAATTATTCCTTCTGGTGGACTTTGAATATATTGTTGTCTGAATTTTTCGATGAGTTCTTTTTTCATGGTACTGTTTTCCTCCGTTTTTGGTTTTAGTATACCATAGTGGAGGAAAATTGCGGGAAAATATCTATGTTGGGTAATATTTTTGCATAGTCTTTTTATACATTATATCGAGTGAAATATGTAGCCGTTACGGATGAAAATGTCCGCAACGGCTGTTTTATTTGATAGAATATTATGCTTCAATAAGACCACTCAATACTGGTTATATCCACTTAAAAAATATATTTTTACTATATTTTAACAAAAAACAAGAAATATTTTGTTGATATTACACAAAAATATAGCGAAAAAACTAGATATTTTTACGATATTGACAATTGACTGGTATTATTATAATATAATGTCAACAGATGTGGTTATGACCAGTAAATTTTGGATATAACCAGAAAAGAAAGGAGGAACTGAAATGGAGGAATTTAAGGCGCCTAAATATCTCCAAGTTAAGCAGAAAATAATACATAATATTGATAACGGTTCATATAAGGAGAAGGAAGCGATTCCGAGTGAGAGGGAATTAATTACACTTTTCGATGTGAGCAGAATTACGGTTCGAAAGG
>JAAVZE010000162.1 GCA_022791495.1 Eubacterium sp. | reverse complement strand
GCTGCTGCCAAGCCTTTCTTTCGATATTTTGGAATAGTACATAGTGGTTCCATATAAGCGAGGTGATTTTCTGGCGTCCACCACATACCCGCATAACAGACATACTCCCCCTCGTCATTTTCAATGACAATCGAATCCTCTGGATTCATGTGCGGTGCCATTAACGTATAATATCCATACTCAGCATCGCCATCACAAGGACCTTCCTCTTTTTCATGGTCAAAACCTTTCCAACAACCTTCCGCTATTTTTTCTACAGAGAGCTTTTTAGACTCCACAAAATGAAATCCATCCGGCAACGAATAATTAAGTGATTGTTCAAAGTCGAAGACTTTCTCTATATAGCCAAAAGATTGTTGGAAACCAATTTTACTTGCTGCTTCTTTAACTGCATTTTGTCCGCCAAAAATTACAAATCTGAGATGGTCATCCATCCGTGGCATTGATGAAACTGCATACGCAACCATCTCATCCGCCAACTTCTCATATTCAGGGCACAGACTGAAATACACATCATTTACAGGATTTTCGTAAAAAACAAGACCTACTATGTGTCCATTATCCCCCCAAAAAAAAATTTTCCAGCGATGTATCAAGGATTTATCCATCCAATCACTGGAAAGCGCATTCTCCAAAAATGGAGCAGGAACACCATTTCTTCAATCTTTTTTATATATATCAATCATAAATTTATATATCCATAAAATCACATAAAACTCTAAAGTTTCTTGAAATTATTTTAGCCATAAATACATCCTCCTCATACATAAGCTGTATTATCCCGAACAATCCAGCTTTTCGGCGGATGGTGACACATCCACGGCAAGACGAATTTCATCGGCAAGATGTTTCCTGCCGTCCTCGGCCTTTACCTAGACAAACAACGACTATAACCTTCTGTATTTTGCCTATCTCCATAAAATTCTGATTTTTCCAGTTCTATGACCCGAAATCGTTAATCAAAAATCACCATTTTCTTTTCAATTTTTGTGAACTGCTTTACAGTAATCTTCCGCGAATTCTTCCACGCTCCTATAACGCTTTGGACAAATCCCCACTTTCTCATACTCTGCAAGGTAGTTACTCAAAGCCTTATCAAAGACGTCCGCATTTTCCTCAAGATTTTTCGGATCAAATTTATCCATGATCTCAAAGTCTTCTACTGCTATACCTTCTGCGATCCCATAAAACATATACTGTAAGGATAATAAATTCATAAATGAGGAATATACATCATCTCTGTCTGCTGCTTCCGGCATTTTGCTTTTCCAATTAGAATACATTTCTTCATAAGTTCCCCTCAGATTCGCTGCAGAAGGAAGTTCTTTTTTCTTCGGAACCTGTAAATACTCTTGGATCAAAACCAACAACTCTTTCAGTCTTTCTCTTATCTTTTCGACTGTTTCCGCCTGAATAATGTCAATAATGATGGTTTCAAGATCAAAAGGAAGTTTAAGCTGTCTTAGCTCATCAAAAGCTCGTTTCGTCCCTTTTCTAAAATACTGCCCGTTATACAACATTACAGCATCTTCTATAAATTTAATAACTGCTCCTGCACAGCTTCTGACTTTTGATAAAGATTCTGTAAGATATGACTCTGCAAACATCTTTTTTGCTTCACAATATGCATTGTTAGCCTTATCATATCGTTTATCTGATGCAAGAATCTCTGCTGTTTTTCTCTTCATCTCATCCAATTTCTTTATTGTGCTTTGATCTTTGCAATAAACAATCATTGAATCGAACAGCTTAGATAACTGTGCGTGGTTACACTGAGCATCTCCTTCAAGCATATTCCGACTTGTACAGTAAATATCATATCCCACATCAACATCATCTAATATAAATCCGTCAGCCAGTATCCATCCGTTTTCATCATTGATCAAAATCATTAAGTCAAGATCGGATTTTTCATGTTCATCTCCAGTAGCAACCGAACCATACACACCAATCAATGCTAGGGAATTAGGACACAAGGCATCTGCCTTTTTTATAACAGCGTTGATTATAGTCTTGTTAATATAATTCATTTCAGATTCCTCCGTTACAAAATAAAAGTTGCTAATCCTGATTCTTTGTTCAATTACACTTTAAATCATTTTTCCATTCTCAACACGCACAGCGATCTGCCAGTCATCTTCATAAACGATGGTTCCCACAAAATTTGTATAAACCACATCATAAGGTTTTTGATGTTTATCTAAAAGTGCCGTAGCAGGTTTTAATTTCTCAATCATTTCTACTGTACTTTCACATTTAAAAAAAGTAATGACCTTTTCATGGTTCTTACAAGATTTCGGTTCAGGAAGATTATCCTTAAACCAGTCATCAATAGATATGAATAGTTCTTTTTCTTCGTTGGTTAATTGCCCATCTCTTATCAGATTCTAACAAAGGCTAAATATTCCTTTGGGATACTTTGTAATATAGGAAGTTTCTCTTCCCTGTATTCTCATATATTTATATTTCATATTATTATGTCCTCCAATTCAAAGTAGAGTATATCATAAACCAGCTATCTTGTATACAAAAAAATCTATTGACTAAGTCCAAAAATATGGTATTATACTATTAGTGGTGAGTCCTACCGCAAAGTGGACTGCTAAAAGCGTTAGCAACTCTAATGGAGTTACTACACAAATGGCTATGTGGAACGCATAGCCATTTTTTACGAGGAGAAATATGCAGACAGATTTTAACTTATACAAGGTGGATATGAAATATATCCGTAATTTACATAATACAATCATTTTTAAGAGAGATAGGGAAAACATCAAATATTATAAGCGATTGTGTGTTCAGGAATTAGATGTGTCTTGTCAGAATTCCAGATTATCATTTAATAATAGACTGCTTCACCGTCTTAATAAAAATATATAAAAACTTAAAAAGGCTGCTTGATTTATAGTTATACCAAACAACTTAAATTATACTGAACTTGGTAAACCAAAGTACATAAAAAAGCAGGGTATCGCTTAATCAATTGTTTTTAATGATTTTGCAACACCCTCTCCTTTATTTTTCTCAATTATTCATTTATCTTAATTATGGAAGAACTCTCACTGCACAATACGGTGCTGTAAAATATGCATTTCCAATGCAGATTCCTGTTTTTGGTGTTGATGCATGTACAATCTGTCCATTTCCAATATAAATAGCCACATGTCCAGAGCCATC
>JAAVZE010000054.1 GCA_022791495.1 Eubacterium sp. | reverse complement strand
CCAGAACAACCAGGTTCTCAAATTCTGCTCCCAGCTCTGCCAGGGCATTTCCATAACTCTCACGAGTCGCAATCTTTTTTACTTCACTCACAGGGATTCACCTACTTTCTCTAAGTCTGCCATAGCCTGTGCATACTGCTCATCATTCGGAGCTGCACCATGCCAGCTTGCCTGATTTTCCATAAAGGATACGCCTTTGCCCTTTACACTCTTGGCAATGATCGCAGTCGGCTGTCCCTTGGTTGCCTTCGCCTCATCAAATGCTTTCTTTAATGCGTCAAAATCATGGGCATCTACGTTGATCACATGGAAATTAAATGCCTTAAATTTTTCATCGATCGGATAGGGGGAACATACATCTGCGATATCTCCATCGATCTGAAGACCATTGTTGTCCACGATGGCAACAAAATTGTCCAGTTTACGATGTCCGGCAAACATTGCCGCCTCCCATACTTGTCCTTCCTGGATCTCCCCGTCTCCAAGCAGGGTATATACACGATAATCCTCTCCACTGAGTTTTGCTGACAATGCCATTCCAACAGCTGCGGAAATTCCCTGTCCCAGAGAACCACTAGACATATCCACGCCCGGAATATGTTTTTTATCTGGATGTCCCTGCAGGTAAGATCCTGTATGACGCAGGGTTTCAAGATCTTTCACCGGGAAAAATCCCCTGTTTGCCAGTGCAGAATAATAACCAGGTGCCGTATGTCCTTTGCTGAGCACAAAGCGGTCTCTATCTGCTTTCTGTGGATCCTTCGGATCAATATTCAGTTCCTCAAAGAAAAGATATGTATAAATATCTGCTGCGGAAAGCGATCCACCCGGATGACCAGACTTCGCACTGTGTACAGCAGTCACAATACCTTTACGAACTTCGTTAGCCATTTTTTTCAGCTCTAACGTATTCATAGTTTACCTCCATTCGCACACGTTTTTTTGCGCCAAAGAACTAAAAGTTCTTAACAAGTTTGGGCGTGCGCGCCTTTTATAATAATATCATAATTTATGGGACATTTTATTCCCCGAACACTGCCAAAGCGGTGTATGGTAATGCCTTATTATTCCCTGTCCGCAAGTTTGCCTGCAAACTTGTCATGTCCCATTTATGGGACATTTTATTCCCCAAACACCGCCAAAGCGGTGTATGGTATTTTATCCTGCTTATTCCCCGAACAACCGCCAAAGCGGTGTATAGCATTTCATCCTGTTTATTCCCCGAACACCGCTTTATAGTCTGCCTGGAACTTTGCAATACCCTGATCTGTCAACGGATGCTTTGTCATCTGCTCGATCACTCCATATGGAACGGTAGCGATGTCTGCTCCGGCAAGAGCACAATCTGTTACATGGATCGGATTACGAACGCTGGCTGCAATAATCTCGGTATCAATGTCCGGATAATTGGCAAAAATAGCAGAAATAGCCTCAATCAAATCGATTCCGGCCTGAGAAATATCATCCAGACGTCCCAGGAACGGAGATACGTAAGCAGCGCCTGCCTTAGCTGCAAGGAGTGCCTGATTGGCAGTAAAGATCAAAGTAACATTTACATCAATTCCCTCACTGGCAAGTACTTTTGTAGCTTTCAGTCCTTCTACCGTCATAGGAATTTTTACAACCATATTAGGATGAAGCTTGGCAATCTCTCTTCCCTCTGCAATCATGCCCTCTGCTTCAACAGTTGTTGCCTTTACCTCACCGCTGATGGGACCATCCACGATGGAAGCGATCTCTTTCAAAACATCTTCCTGGCTCCTGCCTCCCTCTTTGGCGATCAACGACGGGTTTGTAGTAACACCACAGATTACGCCCATATCATTAGCTTTCTTAATGTCATCAATTTTTGCTGTGTCAACAAAAAACTTCATTATGAATACCTCCTAAATTTTTTTATATATATGATAGCATCACGCAGATACTACATAATCTAAACAATCCTGCCTCGCAGTACCTTTTATATAAATGACGGAACTATGCCACAACCTCCGTGGAATCCATCAAATTTTCAAATTCATCCATTGGCATCGGTTTTGCATACAGATACCCCTGGGCCAGATCACAGTGAATCGCCTTCAGATAACTTGCCTGCTCCTCTGTCTCAACACCCTCACAGACCACCATTTTATCCAGCTCCTGGGTAAGTTCTACGGTTTTTCTTATAATAATCTTGCTTACATTCGAGGTTTCTGTCTCGTCCAAAAATGCTTTGTCGATCTTGATTATATCCACTGGCAGTTTTTTCAAAAGATTTAAGGATGAATAACCCGTTCCAAAATCATCTATGGACCATCGAATGCCTAAATCTTTCAGTTCAGACATCATCTTTGACATTTCATCCAGAGAATCCGAAAAGATTCTCTCTGTCAGTTCCAGTTCGATCAGATCCGGCGGCGTATCATATCTGTTCAGTACCATTGCTACATCTGCAGTATAGGTCTCGCTATTTAGCAGAACTCTTGACTGATTGATGGAAATTGGAAAGCAGACCTTATTTTCAGACAGCCTTCTACGAAGCATCTCACACACCTGCTCCAGCATATAGAAATCCAACTGTCTGATAAATCCATTTTTTTCAAATACCGGAATAAATTCATCCGGATAGATCATCGTTCCATCATCCTTCATCCAGCGGACAAGCGCTTCTGCTCCGACCATCTTTTTCGTAACAAGGTCATACTTTGGCTGAAGATACACCTTAAACTCCTTGTGAGCCAGGGCATACTCCATATTCTTTTCCAGTTCCTTTGCCCTCCGGTGTTTTCCAAAATCAATCGGATTGTAATAGGCAACCCGCACCGAAGATCTCCCTCTCAGACTCTTTCTCGCCGCATTTGCTTTCTCCACCATATCATCGATAGGCTCTGAGGTGTCATGAATGATAAAGGCCCCGATGCCCAGCCGGGGAACCGCCTCAGGAAAGCGCTCCAATGCCAGCCGGTTAAATTCATGACAAAACTGCTGCAGATCATGATCCAGCTTTTCTTTCTTCTCGAAATTGACCAGCATGACAAAATGATCCGCCACACTCCGGCAGTACAGACACAGTCCAAAATCCATCGCTGATATCGCCCGGGACAATTCCAGAAGCAGGCTGTCTGCCAGGCTTCTCCCATATAGATTATTAATTCTTTCAAAGTGTGCGATGTCTGTATAAAGAAGTGCGAGATGGGATTCTGAATCCTGTTCTTTTAAATACTGTTTCATATTTGTCTTAAAAGTGTCCAGATGATACAATCCTGTAAGGGAATCGTATGGGCTGTTTTTATGGTCCAAAGCTGAACTCTCCTCTTGTTTCAAAATCAATTCCTCCTATTGATCCGAGTTATCACATAAAGCATTGATCTGATCTGTAAATTTTGCTGTTCCTTTATTACTTAAGCCTTCGTTCTATCGATCCCACTTATCACATAAAGCATTGATCTGATCTGTAAATTTTGCCGTTTCTTTATTACTCAGTCCTTCGTTCCTGTGGATCACCGCCAGCAGCCGCTCTCCTGCAGCCACAAGCCGTCCGAATACATCCAGAGCACGTTTTTTCGCAGAATCCTTCTTCTTCGCATATACTGGCGGAGCCTCGTATTCGTACTGTCCCCGTATCAGGTCAAAAATGCTGCCGCTGTAGGGCGCACTTGCATCTATGCCAAGCTCCTCCCGTATACACCCGGCAAAGCTGTCACAGACATGGTCTTCTCCATGTACTACAAATACCTGTACCGGAGGCTTTTCCTGAAAGCCCCTTACCCAGTCGAGAAGCCCTTTCTTGTCGGCATGGCTGCTGATACCAGAAATCTTTACGATCTCCGCTTTTACCTCAATGGTCTCTCCAAAGAGCTTAACACTGTCTGTTCCCTCCAGAAGCGATCTGCCCAGTGTGCCCACCGACTGATAGCCAACAAAGACAATGGTACTCTCTTTTCTCCAAAGATTGTGTTTGAGATGATGCCGGATCCGTCCTGCCTCACACATTCCGGAAGCAGAAATGATCACTTTAGGCTTCTGGTCAAGATTGATCGCCTTGCTGTCATCGCTGGTAATCGATAGTTTCAGACCTGGGAAACCAATGGGATTGATCCCCTTCTGTACCAGTGATCTCGCCTCATCATCAAAACAGCTCTCTACATTTTTTCCAAATATACTCGTAGCCTCTACCGCCAAAGGACTGTCTACATACACCTCGAAATCCGAATTTGTATAAATAAGCTGCTTCTCTTTGATCTGACGAATAAAATAAAGAAGCTCCTGGGTCCTTCCCACAGCAAAGGCGGGAATCACTACATTTCCACCCCGCTCAAAAGTCTTTTCAATAATCTCTGCCAGTTCACCCACATAATCCGGAGCCTCACCATGATAACGGTCTCCATAGGTGGATTCCATCACCACAAAATCTGCACTTCTGGTATAAGAGAGACTCCTGAGGATCGGTTTGTTATCATTTCCCAGGTCTCCGGAAAATACGATTGTCCTGTGCTGGTCTCCCTCTGTAGCAAATACCTCGATAGAGGCAGATCCCAGCAGATGTCCTACATCAGTAAACCGTATCGTGATCTCTTCACACAGCGTAATTCTGTGATCGTATTCACAGGGAACCAAAAGTCTCACTGCCCCCAGGGCATCTTCCATCGTATAAAGTGGAACATACTGTTCTCCTCCGGCTCTCTGCGCTTTACGGTTTCTCCACTCAGCCTCAAACTGCTGGATATGTGCGCTGTCTCTCAACATAATGCTGCTGAGGTCAGCGGTGGCCTTTGTAGTAAATACCCGTCCCCGGAATCCTCTGGCATAAAGCATCGGCAGCAATCCCGTGTGGTCGATATGTGCGTGGGTCAAAAGTATGTAATCAAGATCTGCTGGATTTACCGGTATTTCCTGGTTTTCAAACAAATCCCGGCCCTGCTCCATCCCTATATCCACGCAGAGTTTCTTATCTCCAATCTCCAGATAATGACAGCTTCCAGTAACCTCGTGAGCCGCCCCTAAAAATTCAAGTTTCATGACTACCTCCCTCCGTTCTCCACTTTGCACCTTCTCCGACACTCTCCCAGGGAAAAATAACCAAAATGGCACAATTCAAGTTTCATGACTACCTTCCTCCTGGCTCCACTTTGCACCCTCTCCGACACTCTCCCAGGAAAAAATAACCAAAATGGCACAATTCAAGTTTCATGACTACCTTCCTCCTGGCTCCACTTTACACCTTCTCCGACACTCTCCCAGGGAAAAATAACCAAAATGACACAATTCAAGTTTCACGACTACCTTCCTCCTGGCTCCACTTTGCACCCTCTATGGTTTTCATCCCAGGACACCAAAAAAACCCAAAACTATATAAGATTAGTATAGCCCATCAGGCATTTTTTTTCAACTTCTTTTTCAAATAGAATTTGATTGTTTTTCTGTTGTTTGGTATACTAAGAAAAAGACATTTGGAACAATACAGTTACAGGGAGGAACATCTATGAAAAATCAGAGACTTGTTGTTGCCCTCGGAAGAAACGCCTTTGGCGAAACCTTTCCAGAACAGCAGAAAAATGTAAAAAAAGCAGCAGATGCTATCGCAGATCTGGCAGAATTAAAATATGATATTGTCATCACCCACAGTAACGGTCCCCAGGTGGGGATGATCCAGACGGCGATGGCAGAGTTTTCCAGACTGGAGCCCCGCTACACGGTGGCACCGATGTCCCTGTGCGGCGCTATGAGTCAGGGCTATATTGGATATGATCTTCAAAATGCCATCCGTACCGAACTGCTAAACCGGGGTATCTTCAAACCTGTATCCACGATCATCACTCAGGTGCGGGTAGATCCCTTCGACAAGGCATTTAACCATCCCACCAAAGTCATCGGCAGGAGTATGTCAGAAGATGAGGCAAAGGCAGAAGAAGAAAAAGGCAACCATGTTGTCAGTGAAAATGGATCCTACCGCCGAATCATCGCCTCTCCCCATCCCGTTGATATCTACGAGATTGATGCCATTAAGGCACTGACCGATGCCGGACAGATTGTGATCGCCGCAGGCGGCGGCGGAATTCCGGTGATACAACAGGGCACCCGTCTCAAAGGTGCCAGCGCGGTCATAGAAAAAGACTATACCGCTGCCAAGCTGGCAGATATGCTTGATGCCTCCTGTCTTCTGATCCTCACTGGAAGCGAACAGATCTCCGCAGGGGACAAACCCATTGGTGAGATTACCAGCAGCGAAGCTCTCTCACTGATTGAAGAAGGTCATTTTGATCCCATCACCACCCTTCCTAAGATAGATGCCAGTGTATCCTTTGTCTCCTCCGGTAAAAACCGCACCGCTGTGATTGGGAAACTGGAACAGGCAGCAAATGCCATCAAAGGAAAATGCGGCACGATTATCCGCTAGGACTGACTGGGCATAGCAGCCCTCTGACACCCTCAACAAAATTGTCTGCCAGATAGAATTGGTAACTTCAAACATCCTCTTCTTTCTGACAGACAATTTTTTATTAAAAACATGTTTTAGTTTCAGATCTCTACATCCTCACTATAGTCCACATTATCATACCCAAATCCAAACATATTATAAAACTCGTCCCAATAACCTTTGATGTCCCCCAGGTCTTTGATAGATTCGGAATCCACACTGTCCCACACCTCAGCGATGCGGCTCTGGATCTCTTCTTTCATTTCATAATCGTCCAGGCGGATCCTGCCCGCCTCGTCGGTCTGCACCACCCCACCGGCGAGTTTCTCCAAAAAAAGACGGTTCATCTGCTCAATGCAGCCCTCATGAAGCCCTTTTTCTTTCATCACCTTGTAGAGCAAAGAGATATAAAGAGGAACAATGGGAATCGCTGCACTAGACTGGGTCACAAGCGCCTTGTTCACCGATATGTACGCTTTCAGGCCAATGTCTTTATATTTGTTCATAAGTTCCACGGATGTATCATAGAGATGCTTCTTTGCCTGTCCAATACTGCCTTCTTTATAGATCGCATGAGTCACCACCGGCCCGATGTAGGAATACGCCAGGGTTACAGCACCCTCAGCCAGCACTCCAGCGTCGTAAAGCGACATGATCCAGTCTCTCCAGTCGCCTCCGCCCATCACCTGTATCGTAGCCTTGATCTCATCTTCGTCTGCCTCAGGAACCGTAACCTCTTTAATCTCATTGGTACGCAGATCAAGGGTTTTATTGGTAAATGGCTCACCCACTGTCTTCAGAACAGAAGAGACCGTAGTTCCACTGGGAAGGGTTCGTCTCGGTGCCGCCATGCTGTATATCACCATGTCCACTTTTCCAAAATCCTCTTTGATACATTGGATCACGTCATCCTTCATTTCTCTGGAAAATCCGTCCCCATTAAAGGATTTGGCATAGTAACCATCTTCTCCTGCTATTTTTTCAAATGCTCTGGTATTATACCAGCCTGCGGTCGCCGTCCGTTTGCCGTTAGATTCTCTCTCAAAGGCGACACCAATGGTATCTGCCCCATATCCATAGGTCACAGCAATACGGGAGGCAAGTCCATAACCCGTGGAAGATCCGATGACCAGCACCTTCTTAGGACCCTCAGCCCGCCCGAACTTTTTTGTGCATTCAATCTGTCTTCTTACACTTTCTTCACAGCCCTTGGGATGAGCTGTAGTGCAGATAAAGCCTTTTACCTTTGGTTCTACTACCATTTTTTACTCCTTCCTGTGCCTGGGGCACACCGTCCTGCCAGTCCTGCAGTTTCGCCGACTCAGGACAAAATAACATAAAATAAAATCATAAAGAAATGCAGTACACTTCCCGCGATCACAAACAAATGAAACAGGGAGTGAATATATCTTTTTCTCTTTCCCACACCATATAACACGGCACCAATCGTATAAGCGAGCCCTCCCGTAATCAGATACACCATTCCTCCCGGTCCCAGCGCCTGCATCGTGGGACGGATAAAGAAGATAATACACCAGCCCATGCCGAGATAGCAGATCATCGCCAGCTTCTTATATTTTTCCAGATCGATGGCAGTGAGCGTCGCCGCCACCAGGCAGCACCCCCACACGATGCCAAAAACCACAAATCCAATGACTGGATCCACTTTACGCAGTGCCACCAGAGTGATCGGGGTATAGGTCCCAGCGATCAGAAAATAGATGGTGCAGTGGTCAATCACCTGAAACACTTTTTTTACCATCTCAGATGTCAACCCATGATAGATACTGGACATCGTGTACAAAATCACCATCATCGCTCCGTATATGGCTGAGGCGACAACACTCCAGGCGTCACCTTTCAGCGCAGAAAATATCACACAAAGCACCAATGCTGCAATCGCGAGAGCTCCTCCCACGATATGGGAAACCATATTAAAAATTTCTTCTCCCCTTGTATAATCCGGGAGATCTCTATCCCTAAGCCGCGTTCGCTTCATTCTTCCTACTTCCCTTCCTCTGACAGCAAATGAAATAACGCTGTTTTATAGATTAAAACAAGACGGACATCCCGGTCACAGTAACGGTTCCGCATATACTCAGCCAGTTTATAAAAATACATAATTGTCAGAGCACCGATCCCCACCGCCTTGATCTCCAGCAAAACCGGAATCATGGATATGGTGAGTATCGCCGCCAGAAAACCAACCGTTATATAGAAAAATATCTGACTAATTTTGACCGACAGCTGGACGGTCCGGAGCAGGCATAGCAGCCTGTCGCTTAGATTTTCTTCCGATATCCGGTGCAGTTCCAGATAAATGTCACAGAAGATATCCATGCATTCCTTTTTGTCCAGCTTATTGCAGTATATTTTATATTTATTTCTCCCAAATTCCTTTTGGATCAATTTCCCCAAAACACTGTTCAAATTTTTTCTCCTTCGGTTTGTATCCTTATCCTTATAGTATTCGCCCACATCTTGTTTCGTTATACATATAAGAATGTATGATTTTTAACAAAACCGGTAGATGGTCGTGCTGGCAAAAGCATCCCCGGCTTTCAGTACACAGGAATCAAAAGCAGGCACATTAACTGAGTTCGGGAAAAACTGTGTCTCAAAGCATACTCCGGTCCTCTTCGTATACTCTGTGCCATTTTTTCCATCTTCTTTTTCGATAAAGTTTCCGGTGTAAAGCTGCATGCCCGGAAGATCCGTATAGACTTCCATGGTACGTCCTGTCGTTTCTTCCGAAAGTTCTGCCACCTTTTCTACCTTGCCTGAAGTTTTGTCCAGGACAAAATTATGATCATAACCGCCAGCGATCTTAAGAGGCTTATAATCCGCCTCAATGTCATCCCCGATGGCCTTTTTCTCACGGAAATCCATCGGTGTTCCCGTCACATCCACAATATTTCCATTAGGGATCAGATCATCCGTAGTCTCGGTAAAACCATTTGCCCGAATCCATACCTTGTGATCTGTGATCTCTCCGCCATCGTGTCCTTTAAGGTTAAAATATGAATGATTTGTTACGTTACAGAGTGTATCCTTATCGGATTTTGCCAGATAGCTGATCTTCAGTTCATTATCATCCGTCACTGTATAGGTCACGCTGATCTCCAGGTTTCCTGGATAGCCCTGCTCCATGTCCGGGCTGGTTCTGTAAAAGGTCACGCTGTTGTCCATGGCTGCCGCCTCATACATCACCTGATTGTATCCTGGTGTTCCACCGTGAAGATTGTTCTTTCCATCATTTTTCTCCAGCTCATAGGTAACACCATTCAATTCAAATCTGGCGTCCCCAATGCGGTTTCCATGTCTTCCGATAAAGGATCCAAAGAAGCAGCCATTCTTTTCGTAGCCAGCCACATCGTCAAATCCCAGTACGACATCATCTAGTCTGCCCTCTTGATCCGGCACAAACAATCTGACAATATTCGCACCATAATCGATCACTTCTGCCTTCATTCCATTTTTGTTTTCAATGGAATAAAGTGTTACCTCTTTTCCATCCTTCGTCATTCCAAAATTACTTGTTGTCACACTCACGTTACTTACCTCCTCTATTAATTATTTGATTCCGTCTGCTCTGCTGCCTCAGGACGGATAACAATTCCAAGTTCCTCCAATTGCTTCTCATCTACCACATTCGGCGCCTCTGTCAAGAGACAGGAAGCATCCTTCACTTTTGGAAAAGCGATCACTTCACGAATGTTGTCCTCTTTTGCCATGAGCATTACGAGACGATCCAGTCCATAAGCAAGTCCGGCGTGAGGCGGCACCCCGTACTTAAACGCATTCAGCAGAAAACCAAACTGCTCATATGCCGTTTCTTTTGCAAATCCAAGGGCCTGGAACATCTTTTCCTGAACATCGTTCTGGTGGATACGTACCGAACCACCGCCAAGCTCTGTGCCGTTCAGTACGATATCATAGGCCCTCGCCCGCACTTTGCCCGGATCTGTATCGATCAGGTCAAGATCCTCTTCCATAGGCATCGTAAAAGGATGGTGCATCGCCTGATAGCGTCCCAGGTCCTCATTGTACTCCAGAAGCGGAAACTCTGTTACCCAGAGGAAATGATACACGTTTTTATCCAGAATCTCCATTTTTCTGGCAAGCTCCAGGCGAAGGTTTCCAAGAACATCATACACCACTTTATTTTTATCCGCCGCAAAGAGCAGCAGGTCTCCCGGCTCTCCCTCCATGGCACGGACCAATGCCTTCAACTCTTCATCTGTCATAAATTTGGCAAAGGATGATTTATAACTGCCATCCTCATTGACACAGAGATAGGCAAGTCCCTTTGCCCCGTATTCTTTGGCAAAATCTACAAGGGCGTCAATCTTCTTTCTGGGCATCGCCCCCTGTCCTTTAGCATTGATCCCCCGTACAGAACCTCCCGCCTCGATGGCTCCGGTAAATACACCAAAACCACAATCCTTCACGGTCTCTGTCACATCTTTTAACTCCATTCCAAACCGGGTATCTGGCTTATCAGAACCATAACGGTCCATAGCTTCCTGCCAGGTCATACGGGGAAACGGCAGCGACAGCTCCACGCCAAGAACCTCCTGAAACAGTTTTTGGAGAAGACGTTCGTTTACATCGATCACATCATCCTCATCCACAAAGGAGAGTTCCATATCGATCTGGGTAAATTCCGGCTGGCGGTCCGCCCGCAGATCCTCGTCTCGGAAACATTTCGTAATCTGGACATAGCGGTCATAGCCAGAACACATCAAAAGCTGCTTAAACAACTGCGGCGACTGGGGAAGGGCATAAAAATTTCCCGGATGCACACGGCTGGGAACAAGATAATCCCTGGCCCCCTCCGGCGTACTCTTGGTAAGCATCGGCGTCTCGATCTCTAAAAATCCCTCATCCGCAAGAAACTGTCTGGTCAGCATAGCAATCCTGCTGCGCATAATCAGGTTTCGCTGAAGATCTGGGCGGCGCAGATCCAAAAAACGGTAGCGCAGCCGAAGCTCATCCTTTGTCCTGCTGTTCTCCTCCACTGGGAAAGGCGGCGTCTCTGATTCGGAAAGAATCCGGATGTCCTTTGCCCTCACCTCGATGGCTCCTGTCACCAGATTCTCATTGACAGCGCCGGAACGTTTTTCCACAATACCAGTCACCGCCACTACAAATTCAGCACGCAGCTTAGCCGCCTTCTCAAAGGCTTCCCTTCCGGCATCGCTCTCCTCGAAGATCAGCTGAATGATCCCGGAACGGTCCCGGAGATCCACAAAAATGATGCCTCCTTTATTCCTGCTCTTCTGTACCCAGCCCATAACTGTCACGGTCTGACCGATATGATTTGTCGTGAGCTCCGCACACCGGCAGGTGCGTCTTAAGCCCTTCATAGATTCTGCCATTGTCATTCTCCTTTAGCTCATATATTAATCTGCAAAGAATTCCTCGATCTCTGTATAACCATCCTTTGCCAAAAGTTCTTTCTGGAATTTTTTGTTCTTTTTCATCACATTGATGCTGATCCGGTATCCAGCTTCTCGTTCCTTCTCCGCCTTCAGAAGCACCTCTTTCATTTTCTCCGGGGAGGCCTTCTTATCAATGAGATACGCCTTTTTCTTAGCCGCCGACGGGACAGCAAAACCCCGCTCTAAAAGCAGCATAACGATTCTCTCAAAACCGATAGAAAATCCACAGGCACAGGTATCATTTCCCATAAATTTCCCGATCATCTCATCGTAGCGTCCACCGCCGCCCACAGAACCGCCAAACTCATCCATGGAGATTTCAAAGATCGGTCCCGTGTAATATCCCATGCCCCGTACCAGGGTGGGATCAAAGCACATTTTAAAATCTGCAGTTTTTGTCTCTTCCACCATGGAAATGATGGTCTCCATATCCTCTGCTGTTCCCGCTTCCAGATGATTTCCCAGCTTCTCTTTGAGATACCGGACGCCGTCTATATCGTTGGTTACTGTCTGGAATAACTCAATACAGCGATCCACTGCTCCTTTGTCATAACCGGCTGCCAGAAGTTCTTCCTGTACCCCCTCCATGCCGATCTTGTCCATCTTGTCCAATATGATGAACACGTTATCATACTCTCCTTCAGCAAATCCGCAAAACGCTGCCATCGCTTTTAACATCCTGCGGTTGTTGATGCGGATGGTAAAATTTTTGAAGTCAAGTTTTCCGAGAAGAGTGGTGGTGGCGAGGATCAGTTCGATCTCTGCCAGGATAGAAGGCTCTCCAAGAATGTCGATATCACACTGCATAAACTGACGGAAGCGACCTCTCTGGGGGCGGTCCGCCCGCCACACACTGCCCATCTGTAAAGCTTTAAAAGGAGCGCTCAGTTCACTGGAGTTATTGGCATAATACCTGGAGAGGGGAACCGTCAGATCATAGCGCAGACCGCTGTCTACCAGATCCGCCTCGCATTCTGCGGTTTCCAGCTTGAGCTTCTCGCCCCTCTTCAGGATCTTAAAGATCAGCTTTTCATTTTCGCCCCCCTGCTTGCTGCACAGGCTCTCGATGTGTTCTACACAGGGAGTCTCGATGGAAGAAAATCCATAGGTCCCATAGGTCTCTTTGATCAGCCTGATCACATAATCACGTATCTCCATCTCTCTGGGAAGAATATCCTTCATCCCCGTGACTGGTTTCTTTTTCAATGCCATTTCTATACCTCTTTTCCTTTTCTTTGACAGGATCTTATTCTGACGAAAATGGAACTTTCCGCCGGATCATCTCATCTATTCTACTTATATAGTCATCTACACTCTTTACATTTTCCACCCGCTCCATCCTGTCTTCTTCATGAAAGACGTATTTGGATGAGCCGCCGCAGCCCAATGCCAGTATCGTCTGGAGTTCCTCCATCATAACAACATTGTAAATACACTCCCTGCCCGGTCTGGCATATGCCACATTTTCCTGATTGGTATTCCGGCTGGTCACCGCCTTATTTTTCTGACGGTACATATAATAGGGCTCATATCCGTGTTCCCGGCAGAACCACTCGGAATATTCCTGCATTTGTGGAATACATGTGTCCGCCTCACTGATCTGGCCCCCCTGCTCCAGCTTTTCCCTCCGGATCCGGGAGGCCCGTTTGATCACCAGCGTATGGATCGTTATGCTGTCCGGCCCCATCGCTTCTACCTCTGAAAGAGTGTATTTAAAATCTTCCAGTGTTTCCCCCGGCAGCCCCAGAATCAGATCCATATTGATATTGTCAAAGCCAAGCTGCCTCGCCAGCTGGAATATGTCCCGGATCTGTTCCGTGGTATGTCTCCTTCCCAGCAGATCCAGCGTGCGCTGTTTCATGCTCTGGGGATTGATGGAGATCCGTGATACCCGGTGATTCCGCATAGACCTCAGCTTGTCCCCGTTAATACTGTCCGGACGGCCTGCCTCCACGGTATACTCCAGCACCGCATCCATGGGAAAATGGTCCTCAATCATGACAAACAACCGTTCCAGCTGTGCTTCTGTCAGTGATGTAGGCGTCCCGCCGCCGATGTAGACCGTCTGCAGCTGTCTCCCGCCCAGATGCTCTCCCACATAGGTAATCTCTTTTTCCAGAGCATCCAGATAAGCGTCTGTCTTGTTTTCGTACTGCTTAAGCGGATAAGAGGAAAAAGAACAGTAGGCACAGATACTCGGGCAAAAAGGAATACCGATATAAATGCTGACACTGCGTTTGTGATTCATTCCCTGGGTGATCCGCACTTCTTTACCCGCCACATCCACAGCCAGTTTCGCCTTCTCCCTGCTGCACAGGTATTCTTCCTCCAGTTCCCTGAGAATCTCCTGTCGTCCCTTCCCCTCAAGAATTCTTCGGAAGGGAATCTTTGCCGGGCGGATCCCAGTCAGGATGCCCCATGGCTGTGTGCTGCCAGAAACCCTGCTGAAATAATGGTATGCCTTCTGCTTAACTTCATTCTTTGTATAGGGAACAGGCAAAAACTCCTCATAGGTTTTTTCCCCATTGATACGGAACACCATGGTAAATCCCTCTCTGGCAAGCAGTGCCGGGTCTTCTTCTACCAGACACTCCTGTTCCGGAAAAAACACCATGGCAAGCGCCTTCAGATCATAGGAAAACTCATTGTCTTTGATGGTAATATGAATCATGTCAGTCCCTGTCCTTTACATCGCGGCATAGGGGTTATTTTCCCTCTCATACCCGATCTCCGTCGCCGGTCCATGCCCTGGAAATACTTTTACTTCATCAGGAAGGGACAACAGCTTTTCTTTCAGGGACTCTATGATCTGACGGTCATTGCCGGTAGGCAGATCTGTCCTTCCCACAGATTCCAGAAACAACGTATCCCCGCTGAACAGGATGCCCTCTTCTTTTAAGTAATAACAGCAGCTTCCCATCGTATGTCCCGGGGTATGGATCACGGTAAACTTCATACCAGCCGTCTCATATACCTGTCCATCACGGAAATACACATCCGCCTGCAGCGTCATGGCACTTCCTGCCATCGCCGTCACATTCAGTCCGGGATCTTCTAATACTGCCTGCTCGTCCTCAAAAGCACAAAGCCTGCCCCCTGCCTCTTCCCTCAAAAATGTTACTCCCATCATATGGTCAAAATGTCCATGTGTCAATAACACATCCTCCAATTTACATCCCTCATTATGGATGTACCTGGCAATCTTTCTACCACTGTATCCTGGATCCAGTACAACGCACTGATCATTGTTTTCCCTCCTCACAATATAACAGTTTGTACCAACTCCGCCTACAACGATAGAATCAATTTGAATTCCGCTAATTAACATCTTAAACCTCCTTTCCTGCCACCCCGGCAGTCTCGTCGGACCACCATTGGATCATCCGTTGGATCGTCTCTCGATATCGATGACACTCTCCACTCCACGCAGTTTTTTCACCAGTTTATTCAACTGTTCTACACCTTTCGTCTCAAATCCGACTACAATTGTCGCCTTTTCTTGCTTAGTAGTACGGACGTTCATAGATTTCACATCAATTTCGTTTTCTGTAAAAATTCTTGACACGTCAAAGAGGACACCACTACGGTTGTAGGAATAAATCACGATCTCCACTGGATAATAATCCTGATTCTTTTTCGCCTCCACGCTCCACTCTGCCTCGATCAGTCGATTCCTCTCTTCCACCGGAAGATGAATCATATTGACACAGTCCGTCCGGTGAATGGATACCCCCCGTCCCCTGGTGACAAATCCAACAATTTCATCTCCCGGCACTGGATTACAGCATCGTGAAAACCGTACTGCAAGATCATCCAGTCCCTCTACGATGATACCACTTTTACTCTTGGAGACTCCACTATTCTGGCTGGCTACTTTGGCAGCCTTTGCCTCCTTAGCGCTCTCGATCACCTCAAGCACCTGTTCATCCGAGACGATTCTCTTGTTCTTTTTATCGTACTCGTATTGTAATTTATTGATCACCTGTCCTTCTTTCAAACCGCCATGACCGATGGCGGCACAGACAGAATCCCAATCTTTGAATCCATACTTTCGTTTGCATGCTTCCGTATACTCTGGTTTCACCAGCTTATATAAATCGATGCTTTTGGTTTTCGCATACTGTGCCAGCAGCTCTTTTCCACGGACAATGTTTTCTTCTTTGAACTCGCTGCGGAACCACTGGTTGATCTTGTTTTTCGCCTGGGTACTTTTGACGATGGACAGCCAGTCACGGCTCGGTCCTTTGCTGTTCTGGGACGTATTGATCTCGATGCGGTCGCCGTTCTGGATCTGGTAATCCAGCTTCACAAGATTTCCGTTCACTCTGGCTCCCACCATTTTATTTCCCACAGCGGTGTGCACCGCATAGGCAAAATCGATGGTAGTGGATCCGGCAGGAAGTGTCTTTACATCGCCGTTGGGTGTAAAACAATATACACTGTCCGAAAACAGATTAAGATCACTCTTGATCAGGCTTAAAAATTCTTTATTATCCGACATATCCCGCTGCCATTCCAAAATCTGACGGAGCCATGTCATCTTAGCCTCATCATTTTCAACACTTTCCTCACTTCCCTTGCTCTCCTTATATTTCCAGTGGGCAGCAATACCATACTCTGCCGTTTGATGCATCTCATAGGTGCGGATCTGGATCTCAAAAGGCTGACCATTGGGACTGATCAATGTGGTGTGCAGTGACTGGTAGTGGTTCGGCTTCGGCATAGCTATGTAGTCCTTGAACCTTCCCGGAATTGGTTTGTACATCTCATGAATGATACCCAGCGCCGTATAGCACTGCTGTTCGGTATCCACAATGATACGTACCGCAAACAGATCATAGATCTGGTCCAGTGTCTTATCCTGGTTCACCATTTTCCGATAAATACTGAACAGATGCTTCACACGGCCGTCAATGGTAGCAGCGATCTGTGCTTCCTCCAGATGCTCCCTCACCTCCGCCATGATATCTTTGACAAATGTCTCCTTACGGACACGCATATGATTGAATTTATCTGTCAGTTCCTGGTATGCATCTGGTTCCAGATACTGCAGGGAAAGGTCATCCAGTTCCACTTTCACCTTAGAAATACCCAGTCGATGGGCGATGGGTGCATAGATGTCCATCGTCTCCCTGGCTTTTTCCTTCTGTTTTTCCGGCTTCATGAACTGAAGTGTCCGCATATTGTGAAGACGATCCGCCAGTTTTATGATGATCACCCGGATATCCTTCGCCATAGCGAGAAACATTTTTCTTAGATTTTCTGCCTGAACATCCAGCTTATCCGCTGAATAATTCAACTGGGTCAGTTTGGTGACTCCATCCACCAACAAGGCAATTTCTTCACTAAACATTTTGGTGATATCTTCCACTGTGTATTTGGTATCCTCAACCACATCATGGAGCAGCCCCCCCACGATCGTCTCTTCATCCATGTCGATCTGGGCAAGTATGATCGCCACACATACCGGATGGATAAGATATGGTTCCCCGGATTTGCGTCTCTGATCCTTATGCGCCTCCTTGGCAAGTTCGTATGCCTTTTCGATGATCACCAGATCGCCCTTTGGATGATCGGTGAGAATGATCTTTTTCAAAACCTCGAACAACACATCAGGGTCAGTAAAATTGGGAGGAATAATATCCTGGGACAGTTCACCTGTATCAAATTTTTCTATCAATTCACTTTGTCTGTCTTCTGCCATACATACCAACCCTTTCAGATGTTTTTTGTCGCATATTTATAATTATATAAGAAAAATACCGAAAATGCAACCAGTACAACGAATATTAAGTTTCCGATACATAAAAACACCATCATGAACAGGTGTCCTGGAATTCATGATGGCGCTCGTTTCATCTCAGCCTTTGAAATCATTTTGTATATACAGTTTACCAGTATCAGGATCACCTTGTCAGGCTTCCTGTCTGGAAAATCTTTTAATTCGCACGCATTTTCTGCTCTAGTCGTATCTTATCTGCAATCAACGCTACAAATTCTGAATTGGTAGGTTTGCCTTTTCCATTGTTGACAGTATATCCGAATAATTCATCAATTGTATCTACCTTTCCTCTCGACCAAGCTACCTCGATCGCATGCCTGATCGCCCTCTCCACCCTGCTGGGAGTCGTCTGATGCTGTTTTGCAATAGACGGATAAAGGATCTTTGTTATGGAATTGAGCATCCCGCTGTCATCCACTGACATCATGATAGCATCTCTCAGATACTGATAACCTTTTATATGTGCAGGTACTCCAATCTCATGTATAATATTAGTCACATCCAATTCCAGGTTATACCCAGGTCTGTTCTCATTTTGAAAATGCTCCCCATAATTAACCAACATTGCTCTGTTTCCTGGTTTCAACTGCTGTACTTTTGCCAGGATCGTCTCTTTTTCAAAAGGCTTCAGCAGATAATATGAGGCCCCATACTGAAATGCAGACTGCATCACATTTTCCTGCGTCACTGCTGTCACCACTATAAAATCCGGTCTTTTATCAATTCCAGGCAATCCCCGGTGTATCTTCTCCAACACGAGTAAACCATCCATCTTTGGCATGATCAGATCTAAAAAAACAATATCCGGTGAAGTCTCACGAATCATTTCAATCGCCTCTACTCCATCCTCGGCATGCCCCACAACTTCCACCTCACTGTCATCCTGCAGGCTTTCTCGGATCATGGCAGCTGTTCTCATACTGTCATCTACGATCAAGACTTTTACTTTATTCATAATAACAATACCTCCAATCTCCTAAATTACTGAATATACAGAGTTTTTTCAAATGCTTTGTTTTGCATTATATATG
>JAAVZE010000182.1 GCA_022791495.1 Eubacterium sp. | reverse complement strand
TGGCGTTAATATTGCTGGTAATGTCAACATTTGCAAGGAGTAATCTGTTGTATTTTTTATCTTTGGGAGTTTTGGTCTATTCATATTACAGGGCGTTTTCAAAAAATATACAGGCAAGGTATAAGGAAGCGATGGCATATGAGAGATTTAAGGGAAGGATAAAGGGGATGCCGCAGAGAATCAGGGATATGAAGACACATAAGATTTTCAGGTGTACTGAATGTGGGCAGAGGATTCGGATTCCGAGGCATAAAGGGAATGTGGAGATTACATGTCCAAAGTGTAAGAATGTATTCAGGGGGAGGACATAGAACAAGAGAGTGACATACCAGAAGAATTTCCTTTTATTCAGGACATCACTTCCGCTCCTATTCTATGTCATCAGGCTTTAGCCTGACGACCTGAAGCGTAGCGGTACTAAACTCACAGCACTTCTCCCTCTGGTCGAAGCACTGTTCGTTAAGTGCCGGCGCTTTCATATGGTCCTTTACAAAAGGAAATTCTTCTTCTGGTATTGTGTTTCATAAGTTGTTAATTTTTATTATCAAGATATAAAAGAATAAAAAGTTATCCATACTATATAATAGTATATTCTTAAAAATTTCTTTTTATCATCTATATAAAAAGAAAAGGCACATGAAAAACAGGATAAGAGAAGGAAGAGGCTTTTATTCAGGACCATATGAAAACGTCGGCACTTAACGAACAGTGCTTTGACCAGAGGGCAAAGTGCTGTGAGTTTAGTACCGTTGCGTTTGAATAGGAGCGGAAGCGATGTCCTGAATAAAAGCCTCTTCCTTCTCTTATCCGTCACTCAACAATCATTCCCTTTTTTTATACCAACACCTTTGAAAGAAACTCCCTAAGCCTTCCATTTTGTGGATTTGCAAAAAACTCCTTCGGAGAATTCTCCTCCTGAATCACCCCTTCATTAATAAACATCACCCGGCTTGCAACCTCTCTTGCAAATCCCATCTCATGTGTCACCACTACCATTGTCATTCCCTCCTTTGCCAGCTCCTTCATAAGATTTAACACCTCTCCGACCATCTCAGGGTCCAGCGCCGAAGTAGGCTCATCAAAAAGCATA
>JAAVZE010000053.1 GCA_022791495.1 Eubacterium sp. | reverse complement strand
GGCGAAAAAGTATGGTGTACAGCTGGTGGTTCGTTCAAGTCTGAATACAACAGAAGGTACTATAGTGAAGGAGGAAGTAAAAATGGAAAAAATGCTTATCAGCGGTGTGGCAAGTGATAAAAATGTAGCCAGAATAGCAGTCGTAGGTCTGGAGGACCAGCCAGGAGTGGCATTTAAGCTGTTCCGCCACCTAGCCAACCATAATGTAAATGTAGATATGATCCTGCAGTCCATCGGACGTGATAATACAAAGGATATCAGCTTTACTGTGACAGAGGACATGGCAGATGTAGCGGTGGAGACCGTTGAGAGACACCGTAGCGGCAGTCTCAAATGCCAGGATGTGAAGGTAAACAAAAATGTATCCAAAGTATCCATCGTAGGTGCGGGAATGCAGACCAACCCCGGTGTTGCTGCCCAGATGTTCGAGGCGCTCTACGATGCCAATGTCAACATTCAGCAGATCTCAACATCCGAGATCCGTGTTACAGTACTGATCGACGAGGAAGATACCAATAAGGCTATGAATGCTGTACACAAAGAGTTTGATTTTTGATTCTTTGAGAATTTTTTATTATATATGTTTGCTAAAAAGCGCCAATTTATTTGGTGCTTTTTTAATAAAGCCTTTCTGGTGTCCTTGTATCCTGCCAGGATAAATGATATAATAGCCGTATCTGTTCAGAAACAGAAGGCTAGAAACAGTTAGGATGGTGCCGTTTTGATAAAAGTGAAGGATCTTGTATTTGAATATATACGCAGAGATGAAAAGGATGAGGTCATCGGTGTGGAGCTGGCAGTGGATCATCTGTCCTTCCAGGTGAAAAAAGGGGAGTTTGTGGCGGTATTGGGACATAATGGTTCCGGTAAATCTACACTGGCAAAGCATATCAATGCCATATTGCTTCCCGGAGAGGGAACAGTTTTTGTGGACGGTATTGATACTTCCGAAAAAGAAATGATGTGGGAGATCAGGCAGCGGGCAGGGATGGTATTTCAGAATCCAGACAATCAGATCGTGCACAATGTGGTAGAAGAAGACGTGGGTTTTGGACCGGAGAATCTTGGAGTGCCTACGGAGGAGATCTGGGAGCGGGTAGAGGGTTCCCTAAAAAAAGTAGGAATGTTAAAATGCCGGAAGGAATCTCCCAATAATTTGTCTGGTGGACAAAAACAGAAAGTAGCTATCGCCGGTGTGCTTGCCATGAAGCCAAAGTGTATCGTGTTCGATGAGTCTACAGCGATGTTAGATCCAGTGGGGCGCAGGGAGGTATTAGATGCGGTCCGGGAATTAAATGAGAAAGAGGAGATTACCATCCTGTGGATCACTCACTATATGGATGAGGCGGCCCAGGCAGACCGTATTCTCGTGATGAATGAGGGAAAGCTGGTAATGGAGGGATCTCCCAGGGAGGTATTTGCCCAGGCGGATCAGCTAAAGAAATGGCATCTGGATGTGCCCCAGGTGACGGAGCTGGCAGCGGAACTGAGGAAGCGGGGGATGAATATACCTGCCGATGTGATCAATGTAGAAGAATTTGTGGAAGCGGCAGCGCGGTGTTTCGTGGGCGCGGATTGGAAATGAGGAAATTATGTCTATTTTGCTTAATGAGGTAGAATACATCTATGGAAAAGGAACAGCATTTGAAAAGGTGGCTTTGTACAATGTCACTTTACGGATTGAGGATGGAGAATTTATCGGACTTATTGGGCATACGGGGTCCGGCAAATCTACGCTTATCCAGCATATGAATGGTCTCTTAAAACCTGTCTCCGGCGGGGTATATTACAATGGAGAAGATATCAACGACAAGGATTTTTCAAAAAAGAAGCTGCGCTCTAAGGTATCGATCGTATTTCAGTATCCGGAGCAACAGTTGTTTGAGAGTTCTGTGATTGAAGATGTTCGTTTTGGACCGAAAAATATCGGTATGGAATCATTGGAAGTGGACATGAATGCCTTTGAGGCATTAAAACAGGTGGGGATACCGGATGAACTTCTGGATGTATCGCCGCTGGAGCTGTCCGGCGGACAGAAACGGAGGGTGGCTATCGCCGGTGTACTGGCTATGCAGCCGGAAGTACTGATCCTGGACGAACCCACGGCGGGGCTGGATCCCAAGGGAAGGGATGAAATACTGGAATTGATCCGGAGACTGCACGAAGAGCGGAAGATCACGGTGATCGTCGTGTCCCACAGCATGGAGGATATGGGAAAATATGCAAAACGGCTTGTGGTGATGAATGGCGGAACGGTGGCATATGACGGGACTCCGGAAGAGGTCTTTTCCCATTATAAAGAGCTGGAGCGTATCGGATTACAGGCACCCCAGGTAACTTATGTTATGGAAGGGCTGGCGGCAAAGGGAATAAAGCTTCCCCACAATGCCATCAATGTGAGACAGGCAGTGGACGCTGTTTATAAAGCCTACAGAAGTAGAAAAGAAAGGAATTAGTCTGGGATTATGTTGAGAGATATTACCATCGGACAATATTATCCGGTTGAGTCAAAAATACATACACTGGATCCACGGGTAAAGATCGTGGCTGTTTTTATCTATCTCATTTCTTTGTTTTTATTTCGAGGCTTTGCCGGATATCTGGTAGTCACATTGTTTATAGTGACAGTAGTGGTTATGAGCAGGGTGCCTTTTTCATTTATGATGAAAGGACTGAAACCGGTGTTGTTTCTGATTTGTTTTACAGCGTTTTTTAATGTGTTTTTTACACCTGGTGAGGTCCTTTTTGAATGGAAATTTATTACAATCTCCTGGCAGGGACTGAGAAAGGGGGCTTTTATGGTGCTCCGGCTCATGTATCTTGTCGTCGGTTCATCGCTGCTGACCTATACTACCACACCCAATAAACTGACGGATGGCATCGAGAGTCTGCTAAAGCCGTTGGGGAGACTTGGGGTGCCGGTGCACGATCTGGCGATGATGATGTCTCTTGCCCTGCGCTTTATACCGATACTTTTGGAAGAGGCAAACCGGATCATCCGGGCACAGAGTGCCAGGGGGGCGGATTTTGAAGAGGGAACATTATTTCAGAGACTCCGGGCGATGGTGTCTATCCTCGTACCCCTTCTGGTTTCATCTACAAGGCGTGCTTATGATCTGGCGCTGGCTATGGAGGCAAGATGTTATCGTGGCGGGGAGGGAAGGACAAAAATGAAGCCGCTGGCGTACCAGCGCAGGGATGTTGTGGCTTATGTACTCTGTGTTCTATACGTGGCAGTTTTGCTTACGGTAGATCATTTTGTGCCATTTTGATCCAGATGGAGGAAGGTATGAGAGTGAAATTGACCGTGGCCTATGATGGAACTAACTATCATGGGTGGCAGATACAAAATAACGCGCTGTCTGTAGAAGAAGTATTGACGGGGGCACTTCGTGAACTGCTGGGAGAAGAGATTGAACTGGCAGGAGCCAGCAGGACGGATGCAGGAGTACATGCCCTGGGAAATGTGGCGGTGTTTGATACAGATACCAGAATTCCTTCTGAAAAAATCGCCATAGCGGTAAACCAGCGTCTGCCTGAGGATATCCGGGTCATGCGCTCAGAGGAGGTGCCCCATTCTTTCCATCCACGGTATTGTGCCAGCCGGAAAACCTATGAATACCAGATCACCAACGCGGAAATACAGCAGCCTGTCAAAAGGCTGTATTCACATTTTGTATATATTCCCTTAAATGTGGAAAGGATGAAAGAGACAGCACAATATTTCCGTGGGGAGCATGATTTTGGTGGGTTCTGTTCTGCAGGAAGCCAGGTCAGGAGTACGGTGAGAAGGATCTATGATCTGCAGATCTTTCAGGAGGGTGAAGACATCCGCATCCGTATTACAGGAAACGGTTTTTTGTATAATATGGTGCGGATCATTGCTGGGACACTGATTGAAATTGGGATGGGACGGCGGGAGCCGGAGAGCGTCTGCCAGGCGCTCAGACAGGCAGACCGGGGCCTGGCAGGACCCACGGCGCCGGCACGCGGGCTGAGACTGATGCAGATCGAATATGAAGAGAACAGGCAGGAGTATAGGGATGATCATTGATATTCATGCGCACGCATATCCAGAGAGGATTGCAAAAAAGGTGAAGGAGCGGATGGAAAGCGTATCGGGGAGCCGGGTAGAAAATGTGGGAACCCCGGAAGCTCTGGTGGAGGGGATGGAAAAAAACGGTGTGAATCATTCGGTTTTTCTTCCGGTGGCTACCAATCCTGGTCAGGTAGGAAAGCTCAATGCCCAGGCCATCCGCTGGATGGAGGAATATGGAAACCGGGGCCTGGTATCTTTTGCAGCGGTTCATCCGGACACTGCAGAACTTAAGATGGTGATGCGGGGAATTCGGAACAGCGGTCTTAGGGGAATAAAGATTCACCCGGATTATCAGGAGACGTATTTTGATGATATCCGCTATCTTAGGATCCTGGATGCGGCGGCAGAGGAGGGGCTTCTGGTGCTGGTACATGCAGGAATGGATGAAGTTTATCCTGATCAGGTACATTGTGATGTGAAGAGGATCCTGCGTGTGCTGGAAGAGGTGGAGTGCAGCCATCTGATCCTTGCCCATATGGGAGGCTGGCAGATGTGGACGGATGTAAAAAAATATATCTGTGGTGCTCCGGTATATATGGATACCGCGTTTTCCCTTACCGGTACCGTAAGTGTAGAGAACCGCGGCGTCTATGGAAAGATGCTGGATGACCACCAGTTTACAGAGCTGGTGCGTCTGCACGGATCTGACCGGGTTTTGTTTGGATCCGATACACCCTGGAGCAGTCAGAAGGAAAATCTGGAATGGATTCAGAAGTGCAGCCTGAACCCCGGAGAAAAGACGCAGATCCTGGGAGAGAATGCCAGAAAACTGTTGACATTGGGCTGAAATTATAATATAATATGATACTGTGGCATGAAAAATACATAAGCCTTCTCCGTATGCCTGCCCCGGTATACAGCGTGAATGGGTATTTTTCAGTGGGATCCTCTGTTCCGGACATTGCAGAGGGATCTTCATAAGAAAGCACATGTTTAACAGTTTATTTGATACAAAGTGAGTAAATGAAAATTTTAGGAGGTTTCCAGGATGAAAAGTTATATGGCAAGTCCATCCGATGTGGAAAGAAAATGGTATGTCGTAGACGCTGAGGGAAAGACCCTGGGCCGTCTCGCATCTGAGATTGCAAATATTTTAAGAGGTAAGAAAAAACCTATCTATACACCACACATTGATACTGGTGATTATGTGATCGTGGTAAATGCGGAAAAGGTTGTTACGACCGGAAAGAAGCTGAATCAGAAGATCTACTATCATCATTCAGATTATGTAGGCGGAATGAAAGAGACTACATTAAAAGATATGTTAATTAAGAAGCCAGAGTATGTTATGACTCATGCAGTTAAGGGAATGCTTCCAAAGGGACCTTTGGGAAGACAGATGCTCAAGAAGCTGTTTGTCTATGCAGGACCGGAGCACAAGCATGCTGCACAGAAGCCAGAAGCACTGGATATTTAATGGTTGAAAGGAGGAAATAACATTGGCTAGTGAAAGATATTACGGAACAGGAAGAAGAAAATCAAGTGTTGCCCG
>JAAVZE010000052.1 GCA_022791495.1 Eubacterium sp. | reverse complement strand
GATATCCTCTTGTTTACAATGGGAATGCCATACTCCATGCTGATTTCCTCACCTACAGCCACCAGGTTCTCTGCCATGGAAGTTATTTTATTATAAATATTATTACATAAGCGATGCAGATCGCTGTCTATGCAGTCCAACAGGCTGATTCCCATCGTAATGGTCCGCACATCCAGGTTTTCTTTCTCGATCATGTTATTTGTCTCAATCACTTCTTTTATATTTATCACGATATTTCCCTTTCCTCCACTATATTCTGTGCATCTTGTCAAATATATCCTCTCGCTGGACTTTTATGATACAATGAATGCCTTTTCCCAGCTCTTCCAATTCTTCCGAAAGCTCCAGGAACTTTTTGGAGGAAAGATCTGTATTTACTACCATCATCATATTAAAAAATCCATCTACAATGGTTTGGGAAATATCCAGAATATTAATCCCATTTTCCGAAAGATAAGTACATACCTTTGCAATGATTCCCACGCTGTCTTTTCCTACTACTGTTATAATGGTCTTTTTCATCTTTACCCTCATTTCTATTTGGTGAACTTCGTTCCCCTTTGTTTTAATTTACAAATACTGGCGGTGTCGGTGCCAGCCGTCCTGCCACCCCGAGAAACAGCTCATCTCCAGCTGCCAGTTCCTCTTGTGCCAGTTCATAGCGAACTGTCTCATAGGCAAGTTCGGGATAATTATTTTCCTGGCTGAGATGCCCCAGCAAAATATGTTTTAACCGGTAATGCACAAGCCTTCGGAGCAAACGCCCGCAGGCATCGTTTGAAAGATGTCCCTCCTTACCAAGAATGCGCAGTTTCAGTTGATAGGGATAACTCCCCGCCTGCAGCATATTGATATCATGATTTGCCTCCAGAAGCATTCCCTCACAATCCTCCAGATGGGACAGGGTATAGTCGGTGTATTCACCCATATCCGTGGCTACAGCCACCTTCACCTCTCCTTCACGGATCGTATAACAAACTGGATCTGCCGCGTCATGGGAGATGGAAAAAGGCATAACCTCCATACCACCCACTTTCACCGGGACATCGGGACGCACAGGCTGAAAGAGGTCCACATCTACCTTCCCGCATTTCCCATTTTTCAGGATGGAATTGATGGTACCCTCTGTGGCATATACCGGAATAGCATATTTACGAAGCACCGGTCCCAGACCACAGATATGATCAGAATGCTCGTGGGTGATAAAAATCCCCTGTATATGATCCATGGTAACATGTTCCGCCGCAAGCCCTTCCTCTATGCGCTTTTTGCTGATCCCCGTATCCACGAGAATCCCGCCGGAATTTTTCTCGGATCCGATAAATATACTGTTTCCACTACTCCCACTGGCAATGCTGTAAAGTTTCATTTTTCACTTTCCATCCTTCTTATTTTTCCCAATATAGATCAATACTGTCATCCTCGTAGACTGCTGTTGTAAAGTCACTGATATCCCTGCCATTCAGACGGGATATCAGCCGCTTCCCGCCGGGCTTTGTAAGGTCAAAGGGATATACATCAAAAATATCCACAAAGGTGTGATTTCGTTTTTCCAGCAACGTTGTCTCTTTTCCATTGATCTTAACCCGGATACGCCGGCCGCCCCCGCCGGCTGAATATCCTGTCTGTCCCATCACGGAACCCGGAGAGGAAGACACAGGTGGTACTGCCATACTCTGCTGGGGCCTCACGGCCGGATTGCTGATGGGCAGATCTGCCGCCCATGCCGGCAGGGGTCTGACTGGTGCCAGCAGGGGATCCGGTCCCACAGGAATATCCGGAACCGTCAGATCTGACATTACATTCCTTATCGGCTCTGCCGGCCTTTTCTTCTCTTCTTTTATGGGTTCAGGAAGGATCTTCTCCAGCACAGCCCCATTTTCCAGTCTGGCACTCCTGTCCTGCTCTCTCCCGCCCACAAGCACTTTATCCTCCACAGGCCGTCCCATGAATTCCAGCAGCTGCTGAACCGAATAAGTATCCAGAATCTTCACCCGGTCTCCCTCACGGATCATATAAGAATCCTTCTGACTTTTATCATTTACCTCTGCCAGCACCGGGCAGAGCACAATTTTTCCAAACACCGTATACTGCAGTTCTTTCCGGTATTCGGGAATCCGTCCCAGAGTAAGAGAAGCACTCTCTCCGCGGGTGGCTGCTTTGATCTGTATGACATCGTTTTCATGTACGATCTCATTGAGACTTGTTTCTTTTCCGTTGAGCATGACCTCCGCCGCCTCACCAAGACGCCCCTTAGTCACTCGTTTTTCCCCGTTCACAAAATATGTTACACTGTCTCCTCTGGTCGGGAACAAGCTGCTCTGGGCAAATCCGGCATGGAGGCAGGCATCCAGTATCGTCGCCTTGCCATTATCATATAGCTTGATCCGCTCATCGTTTACTCTTACATGAATAAAACTGCCCTTCTGTTCATAATATTCCAGACAAATCCCAATAGGTGTCACAAGCGTAGAATCTTTTTTTATGCCAGTCGCCGAAAAATCCACCTGCTGGAGAACCTCTGCCCCTCGTATGCTGACACGGTTTTCCGGCAGGGAAAGGCATTCTGACATTCTCTCTGTAAATCCCGGCATCTTACCGCCGCCGCCCACGACGAAAACCGCGCTTACAGAATTTCCACCATTGAGTTCAATAATCTTTTCCGAGACTTTTTCTACAATAAGATGAATCGCTTCCTCCGCAGTCTCCCGAAGCTCTTCATATCCAACTTTATACACTTCTCCCATAATATTTTTAAAGGATATAATCTTTTTTCTGGCAGCTGCTTTCTTTATCCTTTCGGCCATCTCAAAATCCACAAGGAATTTGCGGGCAATCGCTTCTGTAATTTCATCTCCCGCCAGCGGTATCATGCCAAAGGCAATGATACTTCCATCCTTTACGATAGAAATATCCGAAGTCCCCGCTCCCACATCCACCAGCGCGATATTCAGCAGACGGAAACGCTCGGGAATGGCGATATTGATCGCCGCAATGGGTTCTAGTGTCAGGCTTGCCACCTGCAGCCCGGCAGCTTCCACGGCAGAATAGAGTCCTTCCACCACTTCGTCCGGAAGAAAGGTGGCGATCATCTCCACACCGATGGAGGATGCCATATGCTCTTCAATCATCTCCATTGGGTATCCATTGAGATAATATTTTACCGGTGAATAGCCGACACAGTAAAAATGCTTGTCCTTATGATCGGTTTCGGTACGGATTTCCTCATAAGCTTTCTCCACTGCGAGGCTGTCCAGGGAATGAATGTGTTCCAAGCTCACTTTCGTCTCAGAAGGCATCTCATATTCCACATATACATTTTTTGTTTTCAACACACGTCCTGCTGCCGCAATGCTGGCCTGCCGGAGCGCTCCCCCGATCTTTTCTTCCAGCTTCGCCTTTACCTGGGCAATGGTACGCGCCACCGTCGGAATATCGTGAATCTGCCCGTCGATCACTGCTCTTGTCGTGTGCTCCACAGCTACCTGTGCCACAACAACAAAACGATCCGTCCCCACCCGGTAACCCACGGTACCGACGATACTTCTCGTTCCTATATCAAGTCCAAATACATAACCATCCTTGCTCATATGTATCCCCCGTCTCTGAATTAACACTTAATTAACGCTAATGCTTATTTTATCATATACATTTTGAATTTTCCAGCAGATTTTCCACCGCTGCACCGATCTGTGCCTCCAGATCCCTCAGTTTCCCGTCGTTAACCAGCACCCTTTTACATAAGCTCCGTAAGGTATCATTGCTGTGCTGATTCCTCATAATACTCTCTGACTTCTCTCTCGAATAGCCACGGGAGTCCATCAGCCTCTGAATACGGATCTCATCCTCCGTGACCACACCCCACACCTCATCACACAGCTGGTCACATCCGGTTTCAAACAAAAGTGCGGTCTCCAGAATGAATAATCTTCTGCGGTCTCTCTCGGAGATCTTCTTACGGATCTCCGAGAGCACAAGGGGATGAACGATGCCATTGAGACGTCTCAGCTGATCCGGATCACGGTATACCTGGCGCGCCAAATGCTCTCTGTCAATCTCCCCGTCAGATGAGAGTATGGCTTCCCCGAAGGTCTCTCTTATTCTGTCAAAGCCCGCTGTCCCCGGTCTTATAACCTCATGCCCCAACTCATCCGCCATGCAGATCACCGCATCGTGCTTTCGCCTGAGGATATCTAATACCGTGGATTTGCCGCTTCCCACACCTCCGGCAACACCGATGACTTTACTGTTATTTTGCTTCATACCAGGAATTTCCTCTCTTTACTTCTGCGATCAGCGGCACACGGAGGTCAGCCGCTGCCACCATCTCATGCTCCAGGATTTCCGTCACCTCATCTATTTCCGATTCCTTCGTCTCGATCAGGAGTTCATCGTGTATCTGCAGGATCAGGCGGGATTCCAGTTTCCGCTCCCGCAGTTTCTGGTCTACATGGATCATGGCAATCTTGATAATATCCGCCGCTGTTCCCTGGATCGGTGAATTCATAGCGATACGCTCCCCAAACTGTCTCTGCATAAAATTCTTGGACACAAGCTCTGGGATCGGACGCCGGCGTCCGAACATAGAAGTAACATATCCCTTGCTCTTTCCCATATCCACCAGGGAATCCATATACTCCTTTACCTTGGGGTAGGTATGAAAATAATCTTCAATATACTGCTCAGCCTGCTTCTTCGTGATATTCAGGTCTCTGGAAAGCCCAAAGCCACTGATGCCATATACGATGCCAAAATTCACCGCCTTGGCATTTCTTCTCTGGAGTTCTGTCACCTCTTCGTAGGGGACATGAAAAACAAGGGCCGCCGTAGTCCGGTGAACATCCGCATTTTCCCGGTATGCCTCGATGAGTCTCTCGTCACCGGACATATGCGCCAGTACCCGGAGCTCGATCTGAGAGTAGTCGGCATCCAAAAATACACAGCCTTCCTTTGGCACAAATACCTTGCGGATCTGTCTGCCAAGCTCCATCCGGATCGGAATATTCTGCAGATTGGGTTCGGTACTGCTAAGCCTTCCTGTCGCCGTAATGGTCTGGTTAAAGGTAGAGCGTATCCTTCCATCCAGCTCAATAAAGGCAGACAGCCCATCAGCATAGGTAGATTTGAGCTTGGTGAGCTGGCGGTATTCCAAAATCATCTCCACGATGGGACTCTCAAAACGGAGTTTTTCCAACACCTCTGCCGAAGTGGAATAACCAGTCTTTGTCTTTTTCCCATAGGGCATCCGCAGCTTCTCAAAGAGAATGACACCCAGCTGTTTCGGGGAATTGATATTAAACTCTTCCCCTGCCAGATCGTAAATCTCCTGCTGCAATACCTCTATGCGCTCCCCGAGTTTGTCTCCGTATTCTCGGAGTGCCTCCCGGCGCACCTGGATCCCCTCCTGTTCCATATGATAGAGAGTAAATACCAGGGGCATCTCGATCTGCGAGAACAGATCATAAGATTTCATCCTCTTCAACTTCCGGTGCAGGGATTTGCAGGCTTTGAGATTGACCAGTGCGCAGTAACAGCCATACTTCACAAATTCATTCCGGGATCCCTGATAGGAGCGGTACTCGCTCATTTTTCCAAAATGCTGGCTATAAGGGGACATCATTATCCCTGCATACTCTGTAGCGATATCTTCCTCCGCAAATCCCTTTTGTACCGGATCTACAATATAGGCTGCCAGTGCCGTATCAAACGCCTGGTCTGCATCGATCTCCGGCAGATAATCCAGCTGGCGTTTCAGATCACAGGCAACCAGAAGTACTCCCTGTGACACCAGGCGCCCCAGCTGTTCCCGCACCAGTTCTTCCGTAATCCACTCCCCACCATGGCAGAACACAACATCTCCCTCAGAAGCACAGAGCACCACAGCTGCCAGTCTTTTTTCTTCCTCCATAAACAAGGACATCTGACCATCCTCACCAGACGTCATATCCTCTTTGTTTTTGAAAATGACCTTTACCGAGACACTGTCTGCCTTCTGACAGCCATCGATCACTTTGATAAAATCTTCTTTTTTTCCCACTTCACGAAAATTCTTCTCGATGGACAGATCCCCGCCGGTACCGCCCTGAAAACGGCTCATCATGGACTTAAACTCCAATCTTTGAATCTGCTGGTAAGCCTCTTCTGTAAAAATATTTGTGATCCTGCAGTCTGCCGGTTTGATGCCAAGCCGGCAGTCCGTCTTGATCGTCGCCAGTTTTTTGCTCATCCGGGCAAGCTCTATATTGTTTTTTACCGCCTGCTTAGCGCGGTTTGGCGTAATCTCCTCCACATGTTCAATGGCGTTTTCTACTGTGCCAAACATCGTAAGTATTTTTACTGCCGTTTTCTGTCCCACTCCCGGTACTCCAGGGATATTGTCGGAGGCATCTCCCATAAGCCCCTTTAGGTCAATGATCTGAGACGGCGTCACTCCATACTCTTCAATGACCTGGGCACTGTGATAGTCCTCCACTGTTGTCTTACCGCCCTTTGTCTTCGGAATGCGGATCTTGATCCGGTCCGTGGCAAGCTGCAGCATATCCCGGTCCCCGGATACCAAAGACACCTCAAATCCCTGAGCTTCTCCTGCTCTCGCCATGGTTCCAAGAATATCATCCGCCTCGATTCCTTCCTGTTCCTTCATGGGAATTCCCATCGCTGCCAGAACCTCTTTGAGAACCGGTATCTGTTCTCTCAGCTCCTCCGCCATAGGCTTTCTCGTTCCCTTATACGCCTCGTACATCTCATGGCGGAAGGTAGGCGCCTTCTTATCAAATGCCACCATTAGATGTGTCGGCGCTTCCTCTTCCATCATTTTTAAAAGAATATTTAAAAAACCATAGATCGCATTGGTATGGAGCCCTTCCTTATTCGTCAGCTCCGGCACCCCATAAAAGGCACGGTTTACTATACTGTTTCCATCAATCAAAACCAGTTTGTCCACTATCTTATCCTCTCTTCCACCCAACTTCCGCATTTTGTCTGTCAGGAATTTCTTTCACCTCAACATTACTAAAGAGAGGTATGCTTTGACCTCTCTGGTCTCCCGGCGCACGCCTCTCCTCTGATCTTCTATTCAACGGAAATAAAGTAATAATAAATCGGCTGTCCGCCATACTCTGTTTCCACTTCGATCTCCTCATATTTCTCACAAACTGCCGCGGCGATCTCCTGGGCCTCTTCTTCTGAACTTTCCGCGCCATAGTACAATGTGATAAGCTCTGTCTCCTCATCCTTAAGTGCATCGATCAGACGTAGTGTGGTCTCCTTTACATCACTGCCCACCACCTCGATGGTCTTGTCACTCAAGCCCATGATATCTCCTTGTTTGATCTCTTTTCCGTCGATGGAAGTGTCACGGACCGCATAAGTTACCTGCCCCGATCTGATCTGCTGCATCGCCTCCGTCATGGCCGCCTCATTTTCTTCCGCAGTGTTCCCGTCAATATAATTGATCATGGCCGTTATTCCCTGGGGGATGTTCTTCGTCGGGATCACCACGATATGCTTATCCTCCGTCAAATCCTTGGCCTGATTCGCTGCGAGAACGATATTGGAGTTATTAGGGAAAATATATATCGTCTCCGCCCGGACCTGGGATACGGCATCCAGTATATCTTCAGTACTCGGATTCATCGTCTGTCCGCCCTCAATCACATAATCTGCCCCAAGCTCCCGGAAGATATTTCCAAGACCCTCACCAACTGAGACACTGATAAATCCCACCTTCTTCCAGGGAGTTTCCGCCTCGTTTTTCTCCCATGCCTTCGGTGCTGCCTCTGATGTCGTCCCTGCTGCACTGCCAGACTGGATCAACCGCTCATTATGCTCTTCCCGCATGTTATCAATTTTCATGCGGGACAGTTCGCCGTAGGTAAGCCCCTTCTGGATCGCCATTCCCGGATCGTTTGTATGAACGTGGATCTTCACCAGCTCTTCGTCCGCCACACATACGATGGAATCCCCGATGCTCTCCAGATATCCTTTCAGGCTCTTCTCATCCCGGGATGAAAATTCTTTCTTTAACAAAATAATAAATTCCGTACAATAGCCAAACTTAATATCTCCTGTGCTGATTCCGTCTACATTTGTACTGTTTAACGTGTTTTTATTGACAGAAGTCCCGCCTTCCGCTTCGTATTGGACCTCTTTTCCGGTAAGGGCATCATAAACACCTTCCAATATCGTCACAAGCCCCTCACCGCCGGAGTCCACCACTCCTGCCTCTTTGAGCACTGGCAGCATATCAGGGGTACGGGACAAGACCACCCGCATCTGCTCGATGACCTGACGCGCAAATTCTATGATGTCATCACAATTCTTCGCAATTTTAGAAGCATGTTCTGCTCCTCCCTTAGCCACTGTGAGGATTGTCCCCTCTTTGGGCTTCATAACCGCTTTATACGCCGAATCCACTGCCTTTTGAAAGGACTGGACAAGAATCTTTACGTTGATTTCTTTTTCATTTCGGATCACCTTCGTAAATCCGCGGAGAAGCTGGGATAGTATTACTCCCGAATTCCCTCTGGCGCCGCGCAGGGAACCACTGGAGATCGCTCGGCATATCGTCTCCATATCCGGATCCTCGATAGCCAGAACTTCGTTGGCCGCCGACATGATCGTCATCGTCATATTAGTTCCCGTATCGCCGTCCGGTACCGGAAATACGTTTAAGTCATTTATATATTCCTTTTTAGCCTGAATCGCTGCCGCTCCCGCCAGAAAACACTTTTTAACCAGCAGCGCATCCATCGTTTTTACTGTCAATTTTTTGTCCTCCAAATCGTCGATGATACAAGACACTCCCGTGTTAGTACAACAAATATTAAGTAACTGACATATTCACTTGTATAATTGTCCAGCTACTGCGTCAGAAAATCTAACTGTAGCCACCAGATTTCCGTTGTTCTAGTTGACCACTCTTACACCCTCTACACATACAATTATTTTCCCAACTTCCATCCCGGTAAATTCCTCAACTTTATATTTTACATTATCTACCAGGTTTTCTGCCACGGTCATGATGCTCACGCCATAGGCAACTATAATATGCATCCCAATATACAACTTATTATCCTGTATTTTTACGTTTACCCCATGTCTTATATTATCTCTTTTTAAAAGCTGGACGATGCCATCTTTCATGCTGACAGATGCCATTCCCACAACGCCAAAACATTCTACAGCAGCAGAACCAGCATATTTCGCCAGAACATCTTCATCCACTACGATCTTTCCCATTTCATTGTTTAACTGCCCT
>JAAVZE010000051.1 GCA_022791495.1 Eubacterium sp. | reverse complement strand
CGTACAGCAAAAGACAACTCCGGTGTCGGGCGCAGGCTCTCAAATACATAAGCTTTAATGCCGTTCGCCGCCAGACAGCATGCCGCTTCATCCGCAAATTCTGGTGACATACGCCTGGAATCAAAGGCGATCGCCACTCCTCTGTCCTGTCCCTTCTGGCTGATTATGTAATTTGCCAGTCCCTGGGTTGCTTTCCTGACCGTATAGATATTCATCCGGTTTGTACCTGCCCCGATAACTCCTCTCAGACCAGCTGTCCCGAACTCAAGATCCGCATAAAAACGTTCTTTGATCTCGGATTCATTTCCCTCGATCCCCTGTAACTCTTTTTTGGTCTCCTCATCAAAATATGGATTGTCGATCCACTCCTTGTAAGTCTCCATGTAACCCATAGTCATATCCTCCTTTTTTACCTTTATTTCATAATCCTGCCATTCATCAATGGCAGGATTTAAATATCACTGTTGCATTTTCTATAAAATATGCCATATTTTTAACCCACCGCTGTACTCACCAGATCTGGAAAACTCCACTCCACATCCTTACTGTCATCCATAGTGGTAACCGTATAGCTTTTTGTCACAAAACCATCCTTTGACAATGTGATCGTCACCGTGCCTATCTTTTTTGCAAAACTGCAGGGTGCTTTTCCTTTATAGATGCCATCCATATACACACTGGCACCTGCGGGGGTACTTACCTTGATCTCATGAAGGTTGTCGTACTTGTCCGAATTTTGTGAATCCTGAGATGAATCATCTTTGGAAACACTGGTATCCTTTGAGTCTCCCTTGACCTCCGCCTCTTCATCTGCCAGATTGATCTGTACCGTAGGATTTGCCGACTGCACGTCAAGCACTCCTGTATAGGTAGTATATCCATCCAGAACAACCTTTATCGAATGTTTTCCGTATTTCAGAGAAACCGGCTTAGAATAATCTGCAGGGGATCCATTAACATATAACTCTGCCCCCTCCGGATGGATATTAAAAACAACCTGTCCTTTATTTTTTTCCACACTCTTAAACAAAGACATATCCAGTACCAGCTGCTTGTCTCTCTCAATCTTTACCGTTCGCCCGCCGGTAAAATCTCCATTCTTCATAGTCACCTCATAAGTTCCTTCAGGTACCGGAACCAGCATATTTTCCGTAACCGGCAGGATCATCATGCCGCCTACTGTCATAGTGCCTCCGATAAAATCCTTGTATTTGTCAGGCTTAATATATCCATGTCCCCTGGTGACTACCAGCGAATACGCTTTTCCTTTAACTCCGCGGAAGGTGACCTCATCTGTTAGTGCAATCTCCTGGATATCGATGACCTCTCCCTCTGAAAAGGCAGAAAAGCCGCTTCCATAACGATACCGCACATCATTTAATTCGATATATTTTTCATCCGCATTCACCAGCAGTTTTTTGGCATTCTCAAACTGTAGAATATCTGAAGACAGCTGTATCCTTGTCACCCGTTTCGTCGTCTCAGAAAGATATACATCGACGACCTGGCCTGCCTCCAGAGATTCTACAGATATTTGTTTTTCATTTGGGGTTAGAATCTCCGTCCCTCCGCTGAAATCACAGATCCGCTCTTCCTCTGTCCCTGTGTTGTAAAACGTGATCTTCTTTCCCGCCGTATCCACCTTTTTGACTACTCCCACAAAATCTTTTCCCTTTTCATAGGTCACAGCAGCATTTGGATTCTGCTGCTGCACATACTGTCCCCTGGTTTTGCCACAACCTGTCACCAGAAGGCAGACCGCCAGAACCAATGCCATCCTTCGGAACATTCTGTCTCTCATGCTGTATTTCTCCCATCGTTCCTTACTCATAACGTCCGTATCCCAGAACCGTTATTATTTGATATATAGTATAACATGCTGGTGCTAAAACTTCCACTATTTTAACTTTAAACGAAGAAAATTTTCCCTATTTTTTTCCAAACTTCTTACATCCTTCAGTTTTTCCAGACTTTTTGCAGAAAGCCAGGACTTCTTTTTGTTATAATAATGATTCATAAGCTTCCAATATTTTTCTGGATACAAAAGTACGATGTATACAAATTCCAATTGTTCCTCCGTCAAAGGATTCTCCTTTTGATAGCCTTTGAGGACCGCTTCTCCTGCTTCCCTGCGCCATCCGTTTTTTTCCAAAGTCTTCCTCATAAAATAGGTCAGATCCAAAAGCTGGATTCCAGTCCCAGACTTTTCAAAACCGGTGGTGGCCACCCCAGTGCGGGTCATAATCAGATTGTGATAATTATAGTCCCCATGGCACACCTCTCCGCTGCCTTCCTGTATCTTTTTGTAAAATGCACAATCTTCCAGGCGCTCCGCCGCCTCACACGCCTTCTCATAATAATCTTTAAAACAGTTAATGGCGTATATCTCAAATTCATTTTTACGCTTCTTATTTTTCAGATAACCATTTACCCGCTTCAATTCACGGTTATGCTTTTGAAACTGCTCCAGAAGTCCCCAGCGTTCTTCCTGCAGTTCCGTCGCATCCTGCGGCTCTTTCTGTTTCCTGTGATAATCCGAAAGCATTTTGTGAAGCTTTCCCAGATTTTCACCTGCTGCCATCAAGCAGCTTAGTTCTTTCAGATTACATTCTTCCCCAGCAAACCACTGATAGAGAACAAATTTCTCTCCGGATTCCAGTTCCGTCACCAGCATCCCTTCACGGTTCGCAATAACCTGGTCCACCCGGGTAAATCCCTGCTGGACAAGAAAATCTTTTATTTCATTTTCTACAGCAAAATGACCACTGATCGTTTCATATTCTCTCAAAAGCTTCAACCCTGTATTCGTCTCCAGCATCCACCCTCCACGGGAACGGTACCTTTTTCGTACCGCCAGATCATAGGCTGCGATTGCAGATTCCTGTCTATCCTCCACTGATACCCCTCCTTTATGCTTTATCATTCTATGAAGGAGGAAGAAGATGTATGCCTGGCCACAAACGAATTTTTGGGAAATCCGGCCATTTTTTCAACTGCTGTGGCAGCCTTTCCAGCTGAACAGTATCACCGGCTATCTGGAAGTCGTTATACTGGTTTCTGCTGTTGTCTTCAGGATCGTGAGACCAATGGGCCCAAGCAAAATACCCCCGATGCCAAACAATTTGATCCCCACATAGACAGATATCAGCATATATAAAGGCTTTAACCCCAGTTCCTTTCCCATGAGGCGGGGTTCCATGATCTCACGGATCAACATGGTGACCACATAAAGCGTCAGAAGCACCGCTCCCTGATAATAGTCCTTCTGAACCAGCTGGAACACGGCCCAGGGAACGAGAATGCTCCCGCTTCCCAACACCGGAAAAGCATCCACTACCCCGATAACGATACCAAACAAAATCGCATAATTGCTTCCCATTATATACAGCCCCAGTGCACTCACTGCCGCCACGATAAAAATAATAATACCCTGGGCTTTTAGATAGGCAAAACCTGTCTCCTTCAACCGGCGGATATAGGGCATAAGACTGCGGTAGTGCAGTACATTTTCCCGGTCAAAGGAAATCAGCAGAGTTGCCATGATAAATACAACAAATCCGGCACCCCACTCTCCCAATGTCACCAGCATTCCGGGAATATACCCTGTAAGTTTCGGAATATAGGTGGAAGATATCTGCGCATCCATGTTTGAAATACATCCCTCCACCCAGGCATAAGATTCACCTGCACCCAGACCTAGAAGATTATCCATGCCAGTGCAGGCTCTCCGGCAGATCTGCATACACCCCCCCATATGGGCAGGGGTATGCCTTAACATCTCTGTCAACTGGCCGATACAAATATATCCGATATAGAAAAGAAAACATCCTGCTGCCCCCAGCATCAGCACCACGATCAACACCGTGCATACTTTTTCATTGATATGGCTGAATCTATGTAGCTTTTCAACCACCGGACGAATGGCTCTGGAAAATACAAAAGCAAATACAAAGGGAACCACCAGAGGGAGCAGATAATAAAAGCTGATATATACTACTCCGGCAGTTCCCAGAATGATTAGAAGGTTTCTCCATCTTCCGTTATATCTCATGTGTTTATCCCCTTTCACAAT
>JAAVZE010000010.1 GCA_022791495.1 Eubacterium sp. | reverse complement strand
GGAATAATCAAGGCTTGCAAGTAGCGGGAAAGGGATTTGAACCCCCGACACCACGGGTATGAACCGTGTGCTCTTGCCAACTGAGCTATCCCGCCATATGCCATATAAAATGGCTTTATATAAAACCGCTACAAAATAAGAAAATAAATGGGACCTACAGGGCTCGAACCTGTGACCCTCTGCTTGTAAGGCAGATGCTCTCCCAGCTGAGCTAAGATCCCATACGCCATTCGCTTACCAGCAGCGCCATTGACTATTATATAAGGACAAGACAAATTTGTCAAGCCTTTTTTTACTTTTTTCTGTTTTTTTATATATATTTTCCGTAAAGCTGCATTTTCATGATGAAGAAACTTCTTTTCTAGAGGAATAATGCTGTAAATGTTCCTGCTGCCACTACACTGAGCGTATACATAATAACCCCTGCAAGAAGCACACCACCCATAGCTGCCAACGCACTGGACTTAAAATCCATATCCAGAAGGCTTGCTGCCAGCGTACCCGTCCATGCACCTGTTCCCGGAAGGGGAATGCCGACAAACAGAAGAAGTGCCACAAAAAGACCTTTTCCTGCCTTTTCCTGAAGTTTCTTTCCTCCCTTTTCGCCTTTTTCCAGGCAGAAGGTGAAAAACTTTCCGATAACCGGCTTGTCTGCCCCCCATTCCAGAAGTTTTCTGGCAAAGAGGTATATAAAAGGAACCGGAAGCATATTTCCCACCACTGCCACAACAAAGGATACCGGCATGGAAATATCATATCCAGCCGCCATATAAGTCGCTGCAATAGGGATCGCTCCCCTCAATTCAACGATAGGTACCATAGATACTAAAAAAACAATTAAATACTGTAACATTTTATATTAATCCTTTCATTTATGGTAGCGCCGATTAGAACGGCATGTCATGCTTTACAAATATCGATCCGTACCTCTCCCCCCTCTGAAAAGTCTATCACCCCATAGGTAGGAATGCCATCTCCCTGCCTCGGTTTGGATATACTGCCCGGATTCAGGATCGTCAGCTGGGAGGTCTGTTCCACAAAAGGAACATGGGTGTGACCATACATGGCAATATCCGCATCCTGTTCCAACGCCCAGTACTTAAGAATATCCACTCCGCCAACCACATGCTGTCTGTGTCCGTGGGTCATGGCAATACGGTGGCCATGCAGCTGAAACACCAGAAACTCCGGCGCATCCGATGACCAGTCACAATTTCCTCTGACCATGTAAACAGGACCTGGAATGGCATTTCTCAGCCTGTCCCCATGATTCTCTATGTCACCCAGAAAAAAAATCCCCTCTGCTTCTTTATTTTGTTTGATGATGTCCAGCATATTGTCATCTCTGCCGTGAGAGTCGCTGAATACCAGATATTTTGCCATATCATATTCTCCTGATAAAAGTGCCTAAAGTAAAACAAATACTAAGTGTTTGATGTACTACTTTAATTTTTCTACCATTTTCCTCAGGGCAATCCCCCGGTGGCTGATACGATTCTTTTCTTCTGGCTCCAGTTCTCCGGTAGTGCAGCCCCGCTCCGGCAGATAAAAGATGGGATCGTAGCCAAAACCATTGGTTCCCTTCGGCTCATGCGCCAGCTCTCCTTCAATTACCCCTCTGGTGGTCTCCACCCTTCCGTCCGGGTAAGCACAAGCGATCACGCACACAAACCGCGCCGTCCTTTCTCCTTCTCCGGCCGCCTCACAGCGCCGGAGCAGATCCGCATTTTTTATATCATAGGACGTCTCTTCTCCCAGATATCTGGCAGAATAGATGCCTGGCTCACCATTCAGATAATCCACCTCAAAACCAGAATCATCCGCCAGTACCATCTCTCCTGTCTCCTCACAGATGGCTTTTGCTTTGATCACAGCATTTTCTTCAAAACTGGCTCCATCTTCCACGATATCTGTATGTATGTCCAAATCTTTGAGAGAATATACGTCATAACCCTCTCCAAGGATCTGCCGGATCTCATTTACTTTTCCCTGATTATTGGTCGCAAATATAAGTTTCTTTGCCATAATATTCCTCACTTCTTTCTTAGTATAATCGGTACAGCGTAAAATAGCAAGCGACTTTTACATTTACATATCAAAATGAGCAAAAATAAATCAGTGTCTGGGAGGCTTTAACCCCATGTACTGATAAAGGTAAGTCTTCATCATGCCGTTATAGATCTTCCGGTTTTTTGTTGCTTTTTTTCCGATAGCCTTCTGTGCTTCCTCAAAACCGCTCAGCAGGAAGAAAGACCAGGTCTCATTTTCCTGTATAATATTGCCGATGGTACGGTATAAGAGCTCCATTTCTTTTTTAGATGAAAGCCTTTCTCCATAAGGGGGATTGGATATAACAAAGCCATATTTTTTCGGCGAGCTGAAATTAATGATATCTCTCTGTTGAAAATGAATCTGCTTGTCCACACCGGCAAGTGCCGCATTTGCCCTTGCCATCTTCAGAACTTCTCCGTCGATATCGTATCCCTGTATATTAACCTCCGCTTCCTCTTCTATCAAATCAGAAGCTTCCTCTACCGCTGAATACCACTCCTTTTTGGGGATAAGATTGACCCATCCCTCGGCAGTAAACTCCCGATCCATTCCTGGAGCCATATTCATAGCGATCATCGCCGCCTCAATGAGGATCGTCCCGCTTCCGCAAAATGGATCCACCAGAATCCGGTCCTTTTTCCAGGGCGAAAGAAGGAGGATCGCTGCCGCCAGCGTCTCCGTCACTGGTGCGGGAGCTGTATACTTTCGGTATCCTCTCTTGTGAAGAGACGTTCCTGTCGTATCAAGCCCCACCGTCACAACATTTTTTAGAATACTGATTCGCAGAGGATATTCTGCCCCGTCCTCCGCAAACCACTCCTGGCGATACGTCTGTTTCAGACTTTCTACCATTGCCTTTTTTACAATCCGCTGAATATCCGATGGGCTGAACAGCTGGCTGTTTACCGAGGAAGCTTTTGCCACCCAGAACTTTCCATCTTTGGGGATGTATCTGTCCCATGGCAGCGCCTTAATATTTTCAAACAGTTCATCAAAGGTATATGCCTTAAATTCTGCCACCTTCAAAAGAATCCGTTCTGTTGTCCGCAGAAAAATATTGGCCCGGCAAATCCCCTCCGCATCTGCCCGGAAAGTAACTTTTCCATTATCCACTGCCGAAATCTCATAGCCAAGATCCAGAATTTCTCGTTTTAGCACTGCTTCCATTCCAAAATGGCAGGGTGCGATCAGCTCATATGTGTTATTTTTCATTCAGCGTTCGTTTCCTTTCTTTTCCATACCTTATATCCCTGGTATCCCCCAGCGATGCTGATGGCATAATAGCCCTTTTTGTTCATTTCCCTCGCCGCATACATACTCTGATTTCCCCGTTCACAATAAAACACCACGGTGTCGTATCTGTGGGTCCAGGTTTCTTTTTCTACCTGCCAGCGCTCATAAGGTATATTTTTAGCACCTTTTATATGGCCCTGTTCATAATCTTCTTCCTCCCGTAAATCTATGAGAATTGTTCCCGGTCTTCTGAGATAATTCTCCAGATCCTGGATGGGTATTATCGAAAAACTCATACTTATCACGTTCTTTTTTATTACATTATATGACATGATTATGTAAAACGTGACCGCTCGGCTTGTGCCTTCCGCGCAAATCAAGCCGCCCCCAAATGGTGACGGCCTGATCGCTGTGGCAAACTACTTTGTGCTGTTGTAAGAATTGTTTGCATTCTTTGTAGAATTTTTGCTGGAATTCTTACTTGAACTGTTGCTTGAGTTGCTGCTTGTATTCTTCGTGCTGTTGTTCGAGTTGTTGTTTGTGCTGTTCTTACAGTTTGAAGAGTTCCGGCAGTTTGAGCAGTTTGACCTGTTGTTAGTACTGTTATTTGTACTATTCTTTGTGCTGTTGTTCGAGTTGTTGTTTGTGCTGTTCTTTTCATTGAAATCGTCTAAAAAATTCTTAGCCATTGTAATATTCCTCCTGTTTGTAATGTGTTAACGTTACAGGAATAGTATGGCTTTTTTATATGACGTTATACAGATCAAGCTTTTCCAACTGAACCAAATAATTCCATTTTTTCCTTTACTGTTGCTTTAATTGCATCGGCACCAGGAGCCAGAAGCTTACGCGGGTCAAATCCCTTTCCTTCCAGATCTTTTCCAGCCTCGATATATTTACGTGTCGCATCCGCAAAGGAAAGCTGACACTCTGTATTTACATTAATCTTAGAAACTCCAAGGCTGATGGCTTTTTTGATCATATCCTCAGGGATTCCTGTTCCACCGTGAAGTACCAGAGGCATATCTCCTGTCAGCTGCTGTACGGCATCCAATGTCTCAAAGCTGAGACCTGCCCAGTTTTCCGGATATTTTCCGTGAATATTACCGATTCCGGCTGCCAGCATGGTGACACCGAGATCTGCAATCATTTTACATTCTTCTGGATCTGCACATTCTCCAGCACCAACGACTCCATCCTCTTCACCGCCGATGGAACCAACCTCTGCCTCAATAGACATTCCTTTTTCATTGCAGACAGCTACCAGCTCTTTTGTTTTTGCCACATTTTCCTCGATGGGATAATGAGAACCATCAAACATAATGGAAGAAAAGCCTGCTTCGATACATGCCTTTGCTCCCTCATAGCTGCCATGGTCAAGATGAAGGGCTACTGGCACAGTGATTCCAAGCTCATCTAACATTCCATTTACCATACCCACTACAGTCTTATAACCACACATGTACTTTCCTGCTCCTTCAGATACACCAAGGATAACAGGGGATTTTAATTCTTCTGCTGTGAGGAGAATTGATTTTGTCCACTCAAGATTGTTGATATTAAACTGTCCTACCGCATATTTTCCTGCCTTTGCTTTTGTAAGCATCTCTTTTGCTGAAACTAACATTTTCTTACCTCCGTTTTATTTTATCATAATTTCTTTCCGCATACAGTTTTTGTGCATGTCAAGTTGCGAAGCAACTTGCTAATAAGTTCGTCAGAACTTATTTTCTACCGCAGCAATGTTTATATTTTTTACCGCTGCCACATGGACAGGGCTCATTTCTTCCCACTTTGGGTTCTTCATTGCGCACTGTACAAGAGTCCTTCTGTTTGCGGTACAGTTCCTTCTGGCGCTCTTTGGTCAGAATCTCGTCCCACTGGGGAAGCGTATACAGCCACTCGGCATTGCATTCTACCATATTGTAGTATAATTTTTCGCAGTCAATATCGAGCTTTACCTGTGTGTCCTTCTCCATGGTGTCAATGGGATTGGGCTCCTTCAGACTGTCGTTAATACCATCTAAAAATCCAACCATCATAGAAAGGGGCACATCATATTTTTCTGCCAGCCCTTCTACTGTCCCCTCGACTACTTCCTCCGGGTTCGCCAGAAGCTGCTCATAGATTCCTTTTTCCAGTTCAAAATAATTTCTCCAAAGTTCTTCTCCCTTTTTGGAATTCTGCATATCCTCTGCGTATGCATAATCTCTCCATTCCTGTAATAATGCCATTTAATTATCCTCCCTGGCTTTTTCTCTGTTTTCATTCTGCCGGACAGGGCGGCAGCCCCATAATGTACTTATTTTATACTTCACTGGCATAAGCGCTCACGTCGAAACCTGCGGTTTCTCCCTGTTCGTTTGGCTCACATAGCCTTTTTCAGAATGCGATCTGCCTGTAAACAGGCGCCGCATTCTTTAAAAGTCTACGTTCGCGCTTATGCGTTCATTTTACCACAAAAAATGGCATCAGGCAAGATAGGAATCTATTCCGTCCGCAATTCCCTTTACCATCTTTTTCTGATAAGACGACGAAGACATCTTCCGATCCTCCGCAGGATTGCTCATAAAGCCCATCTCAATTATAGTCACAGGAATCTTACACCAGTTGATCCCTGTCATCGTGTCCGTATACATAACACCGCGGTTCTTTGCTCCGGTGGCACGGCAAAAGGCAGCAATGACTTTTTTGGAAAATTTCTGGCTGGCGCTGCGCACCTTTTTCGACAGATACCGGTTTTTGCTCGTCGGAGCGATGGTCAGCGCTCCGCTGACCGAGGAACTGGAAGCGGAATTTGCATGAATTCTCACAAAAGCATCTGCCTTTGCCTGGTTTGCCACCTGGGCCCGCTGAACATTGGATATATTTACATTGTGGCTGGTACGGATCATGACCACCTTGTAGCCCCGCTTCACCAGTTCTTTCTTTAACTTCTTAGCCACCTGAAGGTTCAGTTTATATTCAGGCAGTTTTGTTGCACAGCCGGAGGTACCCGATGTCACCTTTGCCTTTTTTGTAGAAGAGCCTGGGCCATTAGGTTCCTTCGCGTTGTTTCCCCGTAGCTGATGCCCCGCATCGATGGCTATAACCTTCTGCCTCGCCGCACAGGCTTCCTTAGCATCTGCCGCCGAAAACGACAGGCACAAGCCTGCCAAAATAACCGCTGAAGCTAATTTTACTTTCACATTCAACTTCATCTTTCCCTCTCCTCTCATTTCTTATGCCCGTCTCCGGCCCGATATGCCATCGAGTCGGCTCAACGGCACGGATACCATTTCCCCGAAAGTCATTGATCCATGCATAACGACAAAAACCGCCCATTCAAGGCGGTTCCCATCATTTTGTCAATGCGGAGTATGGGACTTGAACCCACACGTCTCAGAGACACATGATCCTTAGTCATGCCTGTCTGCCAATTCCAGCAACTCCGCATGCAATTTAACACTGCTTGACTATAATACCAGATTTCCCTCCTATTGTCAAATGTTTTTTCAATATTTATATATTTTTTATCTGCTTCCCGCAAACCAGGAGAGCAGGCTGCTGTTTTCCCGGGTGATCTTCCCCAGCTGTGAATGAGGGAGAGGACACATAACAGATCCCGTCTCCACCGTCACATTGGGAATCTTTTTGTTGTAGATCAGCCAGTCGCCAAAACCGCCGTTGGGATCTGTGCTGATGGATTTTGGCATAAGCCGGTAGCCGGTAAATTGATTCACCTTTTCCGCCAGTGCCTTCTGTCTGCTATAGAGTCCCGGTGTCCCCTCCACGTTATAGTTCCAGTAGAGAATGCTCCCGGTGGAATGATAATTCAGTGCCTCCTTAAGACCGGATATGCTGTTGATAAACCTCATCATTGCCTTCGTCTCTTTTTCCGAGGCCTCCTTTTCACCCGGATAGGTCAACCCATCGGGTTTTTTAGACTTGTTTTTTGTGTTCCAGCCACCGGGAAAATTCAGATTCAGATTTACTCCTCTGGCATTTCCCTTCCATGTGCGGGCAGTTTTTTTTGTCTTTTTGCAGATTTTTCGTAACTTTTTGTTTCGGATAGAACCAAATCCGGACTGTGAGATGGTCACGCCGTCTGGATTGATCATTGGCACCACATAAAGGCACGTATGTGCCAGCGTGTTTCTATAATCGGAATACTGTCTCAGGATCTCCTCGCTCTTCCGCATAAGCATCAGTGAATTCAACCATTCTCTCGCATGGATGCCCCCATCCAGCAGAAGCTTTCTCCCCGCGGAAGGGTTGCCAATGCGAAGGCACCAGATATTTCTCCCGTCTTCGCTGGTTCCAAGACATTTGAGCGCTGCCCTGCCGCGGTATTTTCTAGCGATCTGCTGCAGATCCTCCGTCATATCCTCGTAACTGTATACCGTGTCCCTGTCATTGACCAGCCAGGGTTCTTCTTTTACAATGATCTTAACTTTAACTAAATTCTTCTGGGACCCTCTGACCTTCGCCTCGATGACAGCTGTTCCCTTCTGTCTCGCTGTCACAATTCCTTTTTTATCAACACGCGCCACTTTTTTATTAGTAGATTTGAACTTAATCTTTTTGGCAGAATAATTATATGACAGTCTCGTCGTCTTTCCCTGATATACCACCTGTTTTGCCGGCGTCTTGGTGTAGAGGCGCGGGGCAAAATAAATGTACACGAAAATACTTTCCCCGGTCTCCTTTGCCGTCACCTGCACGATGGCATACTGTTTTTTGTCCCTTGCCCTATCGGCGCAGGATACGACCCCTGCCCGCGAGACCCTTATTTTCTTTGAAGTAATATCTTTTTTCCGTATTCCGCCGGTTATACGAAAGGTAGATTTCTTTGACGGCAGCAACCGGACAGGATCAGAACCATAGGATGATATGCGGTATATTTTTCCCTTTTTTATCTTTCCATAGCCGATCCCTTTTTGTTTCCCTGCACGATAAGCCGCGTTTTTGTTTTTCAGCACCAGCGGAGCCGGGGAGGCGGTGGGAGCAGTCGGCGGCGGTAATGGCGTTTCTGTGGGAACTGCCATCTCAGCAGGGGCAGATGTTTCCGAAGGAACTACGGGCATTTCTGGAAGAGGCGTCTGGATTACGTCAGAATCCCCCGCCCCATCGGTCTGCGCAGCCTTAACCGGTTCCCACACCATACAGCCTAAAATAAATAACAGGATCAGCCATACTCTCAACCATGCTTTTTTACTGCTTTTCATTTTCATCCTTTCCCACCTCTTTACTCGACGACACTTAGCCCGTCTGGTCTAAAAAGGGTACCTCATATGGATGAAGTACCCTTTCTAAATTCATTATAGACAGTTTAACTGAAAACTATGTCAAAAATAACACCATTGAGCCAGCTCGACGGCGCCAATTTGAACCATCGAGCTATGCAAGTTTGCTCTTTGCCACATCAACAAGAGCTGCAAATCCTTCTGGATCACTGATCGCCATCTCGGAAAGCATTTTACGGTTTACATCCACCTCTGCAAGCTTCAGGCCATGCATAAACTTGCTGTAAGAAAGTCCATTGATGCGTGCTGCCGCATTGATACGTGCGATCCACAGCTGTCTGAACTGTCTTTTTCTCTGCTTTCTTCCTGTGTAAGAAGTCTCCAGGGCACGCATTACTGACTGCTTTGCCACACGGTACTGTTTGGATCTGGCGCCTCTGTAACCTTTTGCCAGTTTCAATACTCTTTTATGTTTTTTCTTTGCGTTCAATCCGCCTTTAATTCTAGCCATTTGTCATTTACCTCCTTCGCCAATCCATCAGATATATGGCATGATCTTCTTCATTGTCTTTACGTTGGTATCATCCACAAGAGTTGATTTTCTGAGATTTCTTTTTCTCTTCGTGGTC
>JAAVZE010000181.1 GCA_022791495.1 Eubacterium sp. | reverse complement strand
GTTGACAAGGAAAGTATTCAAAAGGTATTATCGTTAAAGCCGGAGGGATATCTGGTAAAAAGTCTGCCGCCCGCCGAGATAAAAAAAGAGATTAACAAATATTTTGAACAGAAAACAGCCAGGAAGAAAGAGTGAATATATGGAGTTGAAGACACAGAAAGGCTTTGTAAAAAATTATTTGATTGGTAAAAGAGATTCTTAATAACATGGTGAAATCTTCTGCATAGTATATTATCAGGAGGATTTAGGATATGAATCAAAACGAAAATCACAGTCAGGTCACAAGATGTAAACCATTTCCAACTTCGTTTCCGCCACAGCATCAGAACAGACAGCCGGGACTCGAATATATTATGACTCCACTGCCAATGTCTGAATGCTGCAAATCATATCGAAGGCTTGAGAATAAAGCTGCGTTGATTACAGGAGGAGACAGCGGAATAGGAAGGGCGGTTGCCTATGATTTTGTAAAGGAAGGTGCCTGTGTATCAATTGTATACTATGATGAGGAATATGATGCCAAAGATACTGCAAAAAGAATCAAAGAATTAGGCGGAAAATGTGTACTGCTAAAGGGTGATTTGAAAAATCCTGATTTTGCGAAAATGTGTGTGGAAAAAACAGTGAGCTGCTTTGGAAAGCTGGATATTCTTGTCAATAATCATGCAGTTCAGTATATACAGAGGAGTATTCTTGATATTTCGCATGAACAGCTTGAATTTACTTTCAGAAATAATGTGTTTTCTTTCTTTTATTTAATTCAATACGCGTTGCCGTATTTGAAAAAAGGGGCTTCTATTATCAATACAACTTCTGTTACCGCATATCAAGGCAATAAAGACTTGATAGATTACAGCTCTACAAAGGGAGCGATTGTTGCTCTGACAAGGTCTCTTTCACTGTCTCTTGCGGATAAAGGAATCAGAGTAAACGCCGTGGCGCCCGGACCAATATGGACACCGCTTATTCCGGCATCTTATTCAGCGGAGGAGGTAAAGACGTTTGGAAACAAGACATCGGAGGTTCCGATGAAACGGGCGGGACAGCCATGTGAAGTTTCGCCATGTTTTGTATTTCTTGCTTCAGAAGATGCAAGTTATATGACAGGTCAGGTGCTTCATCCGAATGGGGGCACAATTGTTGGTTCGTAATAAGATATCATATTTTTATAAATAGATATAAAGTCTGGTGAATAGATTGAATTTCTAAATTTCAGATTTTAGTTTTATATGCAGAACTGTTGTCAGTGAAAAGGCACAGTTCTGCGTTTTATTTATCTATTTTGCCACAAAAAATTTATTTCTTCATAAATTTCAATAGTAAAAAGTTTTGTTCTTTGCAGGTTTTAATGATATAATAAAAAGTATAATATAACAAGACAATAAATTGGAGAAAAGATTAAAAATAAAAAACACAGGGAGAAGAATCT
>JAAVZE010000180.1 GCA_022791495.1 Eubacterium sp. | reverse complement strand
TGACGTTTCAACGTCAATATCACTGATAACTGCACCTGCGGCACCAAGACCGACGGCAAGCAGAAATTCCGGTGCGGTCTTTGGTACAGTAATTGCTAACGATGATGCTACTCCTATTATCATATGTGTCTTTCCAAGCAACGCCATTTTCCTCCTTGTAAGTTTCAATTACTATGTTATTTTCGTTTGTGAACAACAGTTTTTTATATTTTAACCCCTTATATTTAAAAAAGCAAGCCTCTTTCTTAATATATTTTATTCCTATTTCTTTTGTTCTTCCATAAAAGTCAACCACATTATCATACCCTAAATCAATTACAAGAAAATTTGACTGATAAATATCTGATATCATCTAAATGCTCTGCTTCAGTACTTTCTTTTCAGTAATATCAAAAAAAAGAACTTCAATAATGTCAAATAAAATAAATCGGAAGATTTTGTCGCCACTACACAAAAAAGAGTTTGATAGAAAGAAATAATGAGACTGTTGCAAAACAAATCTTCTATACAATATATAGTATCAATAAGCAAATAAGTGCCGCCATATTTTATACTTTATCTAAGTTTTGCAATCGTCCCATTATTTTATTTCAATTTATGATTTCTGTTATGTTTATTCTTGATTCTTTAACTGATTAACACAATATTTTTCAGCCAATTATACTAATTCCTTTGTTATTTCAATCTGTAATTTACCAAACCTTCTTTTGTTTCTATAATTATAATTTTTCTATGTTTTAACCTCTTATTTTCAAAAAATAAACCCTTTTTAGCCTTTCTCCTCTTCCCCATCCTTTCTTCCTATTCCCAAAAATATCGACACTACCATAACCACAAGCAACACATACCCATAAATCACAAACGGCGTAACCTCTGTGGCGCGAAGCGGAGCTTCCGTCTGTGCTGCAAATCCAATGGTAAAGATAATCGCCGGAGTCCACGGAAGCGCATACACCAGTGTATTTGACTGCGCATCCAGAAGATTTGCCGCACGATATGGAGAAATCTTATAC
>JAAVZE010000050.1 GCA_022791495.1 Eubacterium sp. | reverse complement strand
GTCTTTTGCCTTTTCCCATAACAGCTGCGCCACATTTTTCATGCCAGGCATACGGTAATTGGGGAGCTCCATCACAAAGGGTACGGCCTCTCCTTTAAACAAACTATTTTTCAAAATAAATGCCATCATGATCCCTACTGCGATCCCGGAAAGGTACAGGCCGATCATGACAAGGGCCCCATGTTTTGGGAAAAAAGCAGAGGCAAAAAAACCATAGATCGGAAGCTTCGCTGTACAACTCATAAAGGGCGTCATCAAGATCGTCATCTTACGGTCCCGTTCCGAAGGCAAGGTTCGACTCGCCATGACACCGGGCACCGTACACCCAAAGCCGATCAGCATCGGCACGATGCTTCTTCCTGAAAGCCCGATTTTGCGAAGAAGCTTATCCATGACGAAGGCCACTCTTGCCATATAACCAGTATCCTCCAGCAGTGACAGGAAGAAAAACAATGTCACAATGATCGGCAGAAAGCTCAGCACACTTCCTACACCGTTGAAAATGCCATCAATAACCAGAGAGTGAAGCACCTCGTTTACATGCCAGCTGCTAAATGCCCCATCTACGACCTGGGTCAGCCTTTCGATCCCAAACTCAAAAGCCCCCTGCAGCCACGCACCAATAACATTAAAAGTCAGCCAGAATACCAGAGCCATAATTCCGATAAACGCAGGGATCGCTGTAAATTTGCCAGTCAGGATCCGGTCCATCCGCCGGCTTCTCTCCCGCTCCCTGCTCTCCTTCGGTTTGGTGACGCACTGCCCCACCAGCTTCTGGATAAAGGAAAATCTCATATCGGCGATCGCCGCCGAAGCGTCCATTCCTCTCTCTTCTTCCATCTGGCAGATAATATGGTCCAGTGTTTCCGTCTCATTCTGACTCAGCTTCAGCGCATTTAAGATCCGCTCGTCGCCTTCCACCAGTTTGGTGGCAGCAAACCGTATCGGGATGCCGGCATCCAACGCATGATCCTGGATCAAATGCATAATTCCGTGAAGACACCGATGTACTGCACCGCCATTTTCCTTTTCATCACAAAAATCCATACGTCCCGGTCTCTCCTGATATTTCGCCACATGAAGAGCGTGGCCCACCAGCTCGTGGATTCCTTCATTTTTTGCCGCTGAGATAGGAATCACCGGAATCCCCAACATGCCTTCCATCTCGTTGATGTGTACAGAACCGCCATTGCCCCGCACCTCATCCATCATATTCAGCGCCAGTACCATCGGTACATCCAGTTCCATTAACTGCATGGTGAGATATAGATTGCGCTCGATATTGGTGGCATCTACAATATTTATTATTCCCTTCGGCTTCTCGTGAAGAATAAATTCTCTCGAAACGATCTCCTCGCTGGTATAGGGAGAAAGAGAATAGATCCCCGGCAGATCCGTCACCAGCGTTTCTTCATGCCCCTTTATGGCTCCGCTCTTCTGGTCCACGGTAACCCCTGGAAAATTTCCCACATGCTGGCTGGCTCCCGTCAACTGATTAAACAGAGTGGTCTTTCCACAGTTTTGATTTCCCGCCAGCGCAAAACTGAGGATCGTATGCTCCGGCAGGGGATGTTCTTCCGCCTTTACATGATATTTTCCTCCCTCTCCCAGTCCCGGATGTTCTTTTCTTTTACTTCGTTTCTTCCCATTTTGGTCTTCCTGCTGCCTCAGCTCAGAATCTTCTTTCACCTGAACTGTAATCTGCCCGGCATCCTCCAGTCTCAGCGTCAGTTCATAACCGTGTATCCTTAATTCCATGGGATCTCCCATAGGTGCATATTTGATCAGTGTGATCTCTGCCCCAGGTATTACTCCCATATCCAGAAAATGCTGGCGCAGGGCTCCCTCCCCGCCAACTTCCAGAATCACAGCTGTTTTTCCTATCTCCAGTTCTTTTAAGGTCATAAAATATCTCCCCTATTCTTTATCGAATATTTTCCTCCACTCTTTCTGCAGTCTTTCCATCTGATATGAAGCATTTGCCGGACTGGTGGAGGGAAGTTTGTGTATGTCTATCCCAGTCTGTTCCCTGACAAACTTATCATACAGCTCACATGCCTTCGCTCCATTTCCATAAACCCTGGAAATATTCGACTTCTCAAGTAATGAAGCAATATCATTGGCCACAACATCCCGGATGGAACTGTCACTGGAACCCTGGATGCTGCATCTCTGGATCACATCCCAGACAGCGATTCCATTCTTCAGAAGGATTTTCTTTTTCTCCTCAATGCTCTGTGGCACCACAGTTCCGGTCAGCGCCGCCAGCAGCTTCCAGAACCGGTTTTGGGGATGTCCATAATAAAACTGGTTTTCCCTTGATTTAACCGAGGGAAAGGTTCCCAGAATAAGAATCCGGGAACGCTCATCCCACACCGGTTCAAATGTATGTTCAATCTGTAAATATTCCATCTTATCACCTTTTTTCAACCATCATTTCTTTGGATTCATGAGATTCGTGGCAGCACACAGTCAGCACCAGTCCCGCCACCGGAAATACCATCGCTGTTAATAGCCCTGCTTTTACCCCGTACTCTGGAAAGATGCCGGCGGTCCGGCTGACTGCTGCCGGACCTGTGACACAGCCGATATCCCCCGCCAGTGCCAGCAGGGCAAACAGCGCTGTTCCACCGGCCCTGCACTCCCGCGCCGCCATGCTGAAAGTTCCTGGCCACAGTACTCCCACGGACAGGCCGCACAGGGCACAGCCCAGAAGCCCCAGCAGCGGATGGGGGGCAAATACAGTAAGTCCATAGCTGAACATACAGAGTACATAGCTCCCCGCCATAAACTTCCGGATCGGAAGATCCCCGGAACTTTTTCCATAATACAGCCTTGCCAGTCCCATAAGAACACAAAAGGAACAAGCTCCAAGCAGATCTCCCACCGCTTTATTCACATGAAGTCCCATCTCTGCAAAATAGGAAGTCCACTGGGACATCCCCATCTCGGAGGCGCCGGCACAGATCATCAGCACCAGCAGGCACCAGAATATCTTCTGTCCTGCCAGAGATTTTACGGGGATCCGTTCCTCTTCCTCCACCAGCCTGCGGACCGGCACACGGCAGAACAGGATTCCACACACGAGAGGGACCAACACCCATACAAAGGGAAGTAGATGCCATCTCTGCGCTCCCAGAACAAACAAAATCAGCGTGGACAAAGCAATAAAGCCCACACATCCCCAGCAGTAAAAGGAGTGAAGCATACTCATGGATTTTTCCTTATTATCTGTGGGTACGGCCTCCACAATAGGACTGACCAGCACCTCCAGCAGCCCGCCGCCGATGCCGTTACATACCGTCGCCACAGTAAGTCCCAGCATCGGATCACCAAACCAGAAAGGAAAGATTCCCACACCCAGCAGGCCCAGGACAGAGCATGCGTTTGCCAGCACCATGCATTTCCGGTAGCCGATACGGTCCACATAGCCTACTGAGACAAAGTCTATGATGATCTGAGTCACAAAATTCACAGCGATGAGAATCCCGATCTTGTCCACGGTGATTCCCAGGCTTCTCTGATAATTGGCAAAGAGAATCGGATTTATATTATTGATGATTCCCTGAACTACATATGCCAGATAGCAGGCATATAACGTCATCTTATATTTTCTATTCATTTCTATCCTCTGTTCTCCACAATATGAGATCCCCAAAAACATGTCAGTTATTTATTATTTGTTGCACCAGCGCCTCCATAGACGCTTCTTCAGCCTGGATGATATTCACCGCTCCCAGAGCTTTTAATCTCTCTGTCGTCTTCGGGCCAATGCTGTAAATAGTCCGGTCTTCAGCCCACCTCTCCCACTCCTCAGCAGAAAGAGCGGCAAAGCGTTCTGCCAGAGAGGCACAGGTAAAACATATTCCGTCAAAATCCTCCCGGCATGCCGGATCGAAGACAGGATCCTCCACCGGCTGGTTTTCATATACTTCCAGCTCTTCATACTGGCAGCAGGGCTCCAGGATACGCCGCAGGGCAGAATCGGTACATTTTGCCTTGACATAACATACCTTCTGATCTTTATCCAACTGTTTCGACAGCTGCTGTGCCAGCGCCCCGCCACCGGGAAAACCGGGCACAAAATCTACCTGTATGCCATGCTTTCTAAGACAATTCGCTGTGTTTTCTCCCAGAGCCGCAAACCGGGCACCTGCTGCCGACCGTATATCCAGTCCACATCCCTCCAGCTCCTTCCAGAATGCCTCCACACCGTGACGGCTCGTAAAGATAAACCAGTCTGTCCCTGAGAGAATCTCCGGACTCAGAAAATGTTCAAAATAGACAATCTGTCCCAGTTTTAATTCTTCCACTGTGAGCCCCTGGTCCAGCAGCAGACGGGATAGTTTTGATATACCGCCATTCAGCTTCGGGACAAGTACTTTTTTTGTATCTGACTTTCTTCCGTCATCCAGAAAATCAAGCTGCTCTCTCAGACCAACCACATCCCCCACCACAATCAGTGCCGGCGCCGGCATTCGTTCACGCTCCGCCCTGTCTGCCAGATCTGCCAGCTCCGCCACACAAACCCGCTGTTTTGCTGTGGTGGCATGGGAAATGACTGCCGCCTTTGTATCAGGGCGCATCCCCCCTTCCAAAAGTCCCTGGGTAATCTCTCTGATCTTGCTGCGCCCCATGAGAAAAATGCAGGTATCCCTCCCTCTCGCCATAGCCTCAAAGTCGATGTCAGCCAGCTGGTCCTTCCGGTCATGGGCTGTCACCACATGAAACCCTCCCGCGATTCCCCGGTGGGTAACAGGAATGCCTGCATATGCGGGTCCTGCCGTGCAGGAACTGAGTCCTGGGATAACTTGGAACCTAATGCCTTTTTCCGCCAGTGCTGTCCCCTCTTCACCGCCTCTGCCAAAGACGTATACATCGCCTCCTTTGAGACGGACCACTCTGGGGTATTCGTATGCTTTTTTTATCAGAAGACGGTTGATCTCCTCCTGCTCCAGCGTATGATGATGATTCTCCTTCCCCACATAGATCTTCTCACATTCTGGCTTTGCCTCTTCCAGCAGCAGGGGGGAAATAAGCCTGTCATAAAGAATACAGTCTGCCTGTCTTATGGCCTCCAGTCCCCGCACCGTGATCAGCCCCGGGTCTCCCGGTCCCGCTCCCACAAGATACACCCGGCCTGCCAGCTTTCTGCCCACTGCTGCCACCGCCTCCTCTGCCAGCTTTGCCGGATCCTCTCCCTCGACGCATACTGAAGCCAGCCGCTCACCGGTTTCATTTCCATATAAAACCCGCATCCGGAAGCTGCCATTCTCTCTCTTTTCACAGCAGGCACCCACCGGAAGATGGCAGTCCCCTCCCACCATTTTAAGAAAATTCCGTTCCGCGCCTGCCACCTGCTCTGTTTCCGCATCGCTGAGGGAATCCAGCATCTGACGCAGCGCTGTATCTTCTTTTCGGATCTCCAGAGCCAGTGTCCCCTGCGCCGGCGCCGGGATCATATCTTCCGTCTCCAGGTACTGGCTGATCTTCTCCCAAAGCCCCAGCCGGTGAAGCCCTGCTGCCGCCAGAAGGATCCCATCCAGCTTCTGCTCTTCCATTTTGCGAAGTCTCGTATCGATATTTCCCCGGATCCCGGTTATCCGGATATCCGGGCGCAGAAGCTTCATCTGAAACTCCCTGCGCCGGCTTCCCGTAGCGATCACCGCTCCCGGGGGAAGCTGTTCCAGAGACTCTGCTTCCCGGAGGACAAGGACATCTCTCGGATCCTCCCGTTTCCATGCTTTCGTAAAAAGAAGCCCTTCTGCCGGATCAGAGGGCATATCTTTCATGCTGTGTACCCCGATATGAATGTCTCCCGATAGGAGTTTTTTCTCGATCTCTTTTACAAAAACCCCCTTATCTCTGATCTGGTCCAGAGGCACATTCTGTATCTGGTCCCCTTTTGTCTGAATAATCTGAATCTCAAACTCATGCTCCGGATAACTCTGTTCCAGTCTGTGCTTCACCAGTTCCGTCTGCGCCAGGGCAAGCCGGGAACCTCTCGTTCCAATTCTATATTTCAAGATCTTTCCTCCCATTTCAATCGAATTATCACCCTGTTTCAACGGCGCTGTTGAACTGCGTCAAATGTGAAATAATTCATTCACCATCTTTTTATACTCATCCTGCTTCTCCTTTGAATCCAGCTGTTTGAGTTCCTGGATCGGATCCCGCAGCAGCCGCTGCAGTGAAGCATTCAACACCTTCTTCAAAAGCTTCTGCTCCCGTCGGCCCAGCTCCATTTTCCGGTCAAGATAATTGTAACTGTCCTCTACGATATGACTGCATCTCTGCTGCAGGGACTGGATCGTATCATCCACCCGGCTCTGCAGCATCCACTTCCTGGTTCCCTCCAGCGCTTCTTCCAGCACAGCCTGGCTGTCTTCCACCAACTGTTCCCTCTGCTGCCGGTTCTCCTCTGCGATCTTCTGCAGCGTATCCAGATTGATCAGATAAACCAGAGGATGTTCTTTAAATCCCATATCAATATCCCTGGGAGCAGCAAGATCGAGAAAGATGATTGGTGCTGCCGGCTCAAAATCCTCTCTCCGGATGACGGTATGGGGAGATGTGGTGGCAGAAACCACAATATCACACTGCGCCATACACTGGTACCTCTTCTCATAGGGAATAATCTGCAATTCATTTTCTTCTTCCTGCAGACGCCCCGCATGGGAAAATGTCCTGCTGCACACTGTAATCTTTCCGGCTCCATATTCTTTGAGATATTTCAATGCCAGAAGGCTGGCTTTTCCACTGCCGATCAGCAGCACACTCCTGCCTGCAATGCCCGTATGCTCTTCCACCATCCGAATCCCGATATAACTGACGGATAATGGTTTTTCACTAATCTTTAACTCCGTTTTTATCCGCTTCGCACAAGTGATGGCATCCCGGACAATCTTATTCAGTTCCTTTCCATCATACCCCATGGTTCTGGAAAAATCCAGCGCTTCTTTTACCTGTCCGAGAATCTGATCCTCCCCCAGCACGAGAGACTCCAGTCCCGCCGCCACCCGGAACAGATACTCCATTGCTGTTCCAGAACACATAGAGATCATGTATTCACCAGGAACTGCCTCTGAAAACATTTGCTCATATATTCCGCAGACAATGTCGAATTGAGCCTCTGTTTCATATAAAAAATAGACTTCACTGCGATTACAGGTGGACAGGATCATACACTGTTCAATCCCTTCTTTCCCTGCCTGCTGAAAAAACTCTGCCTTTTTCAAATCCGTAAAGGAAGTTTTGTCTCTTATATCCAAATCTGCCTTTTTATAATTAATTCCACAAACTCCAAACTGCATGTCATATCGTTTCCCTTTCATGAATTGAAATCTCGAAAAACTCCCTCATCTTCTGACAGGTATATAAAATGTCCTCTTCGGTATGGGCGTCTGACAAAAACACCGCCTCGAACTGTGAAGGCGCCACATAAATGCCCGCATCCAGGAGAAACCCAAAATACTCTGCATACTTCCCGGTATGGGAAGCTGCGGCGCTCTCATAATCCGTTACCGCTCTGTCGGTAAAAAAGATACTCAGAAGGGATCCGATCTGATTGACATAGACCTTATCGCCGGCAGCCTCTTTTACTGTCTCCGCGATGCGCACTGCCTTCAGCTCCAGCCTCTTATAGATCCCTGGATCTTTTTCTAATATCGTCAATGTCTCTATGCCGGCTGTAGTGGCAATGGGATTTCCGGACAAGGTGCCCGCCTGGTACACTGGTCCCACTGGTGAAACCATCTCCATAATCTCTTTTCTTCCACCGTAAGCGCCGATAGGCATACCACCCCCGACGATCTTTCCCAGGGTGGTCAGATCCGGCGTGATCCCATAATACTCCTGGGCGCCCCCCAGGGCGAGGCGGAATCCTGTGATCACTTCATCAAATATCAGCAGAGCCCCGCAGCGTTCTGTTATTTCTCTTAAAAATTTAAGAAAACCTTTGTCTGGCAGCACGACTCCCATATTGGCCGCCACTGGTTCTACGATCACTGCAGCAATCTTTCCCTTGTTTGCTGCGAACAATTCTTCTACTGATGTCATATCATTATACTGTGCCACCAGTGTATTTTTTGTATAATCCGCCGGCACCCCGGCACTGTCGGGAACAGATGTAGTCAATGCCGCTGATCCTGCTTTAACCAGAAGCCCGTCGGAATGTCCGTGATAACACCCCTTAAATTTTATGATCTTGTCCCGTTTTGTATATCCCCTGGCGACACGAACCGCGCTCATTACCGCCTCCGTCCCGGAACTGACCAGACGGCTCACCTCCATACCCGGCACTAGTCTGGCGATCTGTTCTGCCAGCAACACCTCTTTTTCTGTAGGGGCCCCATAGGTCAGACCATCCTCACATGCCTCCTGAACCTTCCGGATCACCCGCGGATGGGCATGCCCCAGTATCCCCGGGCCCCAGGAACAGATATAATCGATCATCTCGTTGCCGTCTACATCGATGATCCGGTCTCCCCGGGCCGAAGAGATAAATCTGGGCGTTCTCCCCACTGCCCCAAAAGCTCTTACGGGACTGTTCACCCCTCCCGGAATATGTTTTTTTGCCGCTTCAAATAGTTGTTCAGACCTGGTCTCCATGTTTCCTCCAATCTGCTCCATTCTCCTCCCGCAGCCACCCGGCTGCCTCCAGCGCATGATAGGTAATAATCATCTTAGCGCCGGAACGCTTAAATCCTGTCAGCAGTTCCATCACAATCTTCTTCTCATCGATCCACCCCTGTGCCGCTGCTGCCTTTATCATGGAATATTCCCCGCTGACATTATATGCTACCACCGGGATATTATAATTTCGTGAGATCTCACAGATGATATCCATATACGCCATGGCGGGCTTGGCGATAATCATATCAGCGCCCTCCAGAATATCTTCTTCCACCTCCCGCAGTGCCTCTCTTCCGTTTGCCGGATCCATCTGATAGGTTTTGCGGTCCCCAAATCCCGGAGCTGAATGCGCTGCTTCCCGAAAAGGTCCATAAAAAGAAGAGGCAAATTTAGCGCTGTACGCCAAAATAGGAATGTTTAAAAAACCATTTTCATCCAGCGCCCGTCGGATCACCCCCACCCGCTTATCCATCATATCACTGGGAGCGATAATATCTGCCCCTGCTCTGGCATAACTGACAGCGGTCTTTGCCAGCAGCGGCAGAGTCTCGTCATTTAAAATCTCTCCGTCCCGGATCAGACCACAGTGGCCGTGAGAGGTATACTCACAGAGACAGACGTCCGCCACCACCAAAAGCCCACTATACTTTTCCTCTTTTTTCATCCAGCGGACCGTCTGCTGGATAATTCCGTTCTCGTCATAAGCGCCACTCCCCACATCATCTTTGCAATCCGGAATTCCAAAGAGCAGCACAGAGGGAACCCCTGCTGCCACCACGCGGTCCAGTTCCTCTCCCAGCCGGTCAATCGAGTACTGGCAGATGCCAGGCATCGAATCCACGGGATGACAAATGCCGGTGCCGGCTGTTACAAACACAGGATAAATCAGTTCTTCCACCCGGACATGGTTTTCCCGCACCATACTTCGCAGTGTCTCGCTGGCTCTCAGCCTTCTCATTCGATCCATTTTCATTTACTCCTGTTCCATATATTTTTTCATCACATTCCAAATCTCTTCGGTCTCCGGATTCTTTCCCTTCTGAAGTCCCAGTTGAAGAAGCTCCTCATACAAGTGCTTTCGCGCCTTCTCCGTCCGGACGGAGGAATGCACCACATCGCGGATGCTGCCAAGACATGCCGCCAGCTCTCCTAATTCCTTTGTCATGACCGGCTTTATCTGGGCTTTCAGGTATTGTGTCATAACCGGACTCTGCCCTCCGCTGGAAAAAGCCGCCACCACTTCTCCCTGCTTTACATATGCCGGAAAGATAAAACTGCAGTCCCGGGTCTGATCCACCGCATTTACCGGAATGCTCCACGCCTGGCAGAGCCTGCTGATGCGCTGGTTCAATGCCTCGTCATCTGTGGCCGCCACCACCAGGGTCCGTCCCCTCACATCTCCATCTGAAAATTCCCGCTCTGCCTGCATCTCAGGACCAAGTTCCCCGATCTCCGGAATGATCTCCGGCGCCACCACGGAAACCCGTGCGCCAAAATCCATCAGCACCTTTACTTTGCGCCAGGCAACCCTGCCTCCTCCCACCACGAGGCAGTCCCGGTCTTCTAACTCCATAAACAAGGGAAAATACGACATCCAACCTCTCCTTTTTCACAGCAGAATGTTTCATTATTTTTTCAGTATAGCCATATCCTGGACCATTGTCAATCCCCTCTGTCAATAACATGAAATCGAAGCTCTACCTGAAATACATCTCCGCTGATCATGAGATCCAGCCTGCCGCCACAATTCTCCGTAAACTCTTTGGCGATGGCGAGGCCAAGTCCGCTCCCCTCCGTACTTCTGGCGCAGTCTCCCCGGAAAAATCTGCCCAGCACTTCTTCCCTGGTAAAATTCATCTCATAGGCAGACACATTCTTCACCTGAAGCACTGCCTCTCTTCCCTCTTCTTTTAGTGTGACAAAAATCCTTGTGTCAGGCATGGCATATTTCAGCGCGTTATCCAGTATGTTCTGGATTACCCGGTACAGTTTCTCACCATCGCTGCAGATCTGCAGCAGTTGTTCCGGAATATCAGATACTACCTTGACAGGAGCAGGCTCAATGATCCATTCCATATCTGTCAGTATCTGGATCAGAAGCCTGCCAAAATCCAACTCTGATTTTTTTATCTCCAGGTTTCCACTGGTTGCTTTTGTCAGATCAAATACATCTGATATCATCTTTTTCAGCCGTTCTGATTTTTTCTCCAGAACCATTACATAATCTCTTGCCACTGGCTCCAGCTCTTCTTTTTTCAGCAGATCGATGTAACTTATGATGGAAGTCAGCGGCGTCTTCAGATCATGGGAAACATTCGTAACCAGATCAATCTTCATTTTCTCCGCCTGAATCTGCCGCTCCACACTCTCCTGGATCTGACAGCCCAGCATGGATAACTGGCAGGATTCCCTGGCAAACACAGAGCTCTCTTCCAGCCTGTCATTATCCTGATAATTTTCATTAAGAAGCTGATTCAGCTGATCCAGAAGTTTCGCATATTCTTCCCCAATCTTTCTGCTGCCTCTGCGATAACACATCAGAACCACAGCCAGCAATCCCACACAGATCAGATACCATATCTTCAATGATAGATAGAATACTCCAGCTGTACCTGCCGTGAAAATAACGACAGTCAGCCAGATCATCGTTCTTTCCCGTTTGATTGTGCATATCTGGATCCCCTGGTCATAATATGCCTCACCAGTGATCTTTTGTTTTATTTTCCGAAAAAATAACTGCCGGACTCCCATATGTCTTCGGATGTTTTTCACTATTTCATACACGGCAAAAAGAACCAGCATCATACTTATACTAAAGCCCGCCGCATTGGAAAGATCTGAGACCGTTACATAGGTTTCTTTGGACAGATCAACAAAATTCTCTAATATTCCTGCTATGAAAATGACCCCCGTCACTCCCCCGGCAACGGACAACAGAGCAGCTATGTCTGTATACAAAAGCATTGGCTGGCGCTGTTTCTTTCCCAGAATCAGAAAAGCAGCTCCTATAAAGGCTGCCAGGAATCCTCCCACAATAAAACTTAGCCCTGTGAAAAGATCCTCATTAAGCTGACCGAGACGTTTCTGCCCGGAATCCAAAAGACCCGCATCAAACCCGATCCCAATCCTCACCGTTTCGCTCCCCAGAGGCATCTCTATTTTTTTTCTGACGTAATCCCCAACATCATCTCCAAAGGTAAGCTCCTCACCATCCCAAATGTAATAACAAGTAAAGTTTTCTGCCAGATACGAAACATCCACATTCCAGGGCTCCCCCTTCCGATCAGGAATATTAGATCTGAGTTTTAAAATACCGCTCCCTTCTTCAGCATTCAAAACAAAATCAAATATAATATCTTCCATCCCCGGAAAAGTGTCCAGCGTACCGTCATATGCCAGATCTATCCCTATTCTGTTCCCACTCTGATCCCAGAGCTCATCCATTGCTTTTTCTACATCCCTCTTGTGTAATTTTGAATCTACATACTGATTCAAAAAGAAATCCCTGAGGGTTCCATCCATCTGATTGACTCTGCCCTCAATTCCCATCCCCAGAGCCATAACTGCCAACCCGGCAAATATAACAGCCATCAATGCGGCTCTGTTGATTCTCCGTCTGCACATTTTTTCACATATTCTTTTCAATTTTGTAGCCAATTCCCCATACCACCTTTAAATATCTTGGTTCCCGGGGGTTGATCTCGATTTTCTCGCGGATCCTCCGAATATGGACCATAACTGTATTCTCTACGGAAAATGCCTCTTCCTCCCATACCCGTTCATAAATCTCTTCTGCTGAAAATACCCTCCCCGGATGTTTCATTAACAGCTGCAGTATCTTATATTCTGTGGCAGTAAGTTTGACCGGCTCTCCGTCCACATAAAGCTGCTTTTCCTGCTCCAGAAGAGTCAGCCCGCCCAGCACAATGGTATTCCCCGTCTCTGCATGATAGTCTCCTAGTTTCATATAACGGCGCAACTGGGACTTTACCCGCGCTGTCAGCTCGGAAGGCGAAAAGGGCTTGGCGATATAATCATCTGCTCCCATGGTCAATCCGAGTACCTTATCGCTATCCTCTGATTTGGCAGATAAGAGGATAATGGGAATATTTCTTTCCTCGCGGATTTTTATTGTGGCGGACATACCATCCATATTCGGCATCATGATGTCCAGGATCACCAAATGAATCTTTTCCTGTTGCAAAACCTCTAGCGCCTGCATTCCATCATATGCTTTCCTTACCTTATACCCTTCTGTTTCCAGAATTTTAGCAATAGCGGCTACGATCTCATGGTCGTCATCCACCACTAATATTTGTTGATTTTCCATTTGCCCCTCCAAACTGTTTCTAACTGCCCTTGATACTATTCACTATACAGAACATTTCTTTTAAAATACCAAATAGAATTCTTACATTATTCTTAAGACACAATTACCTGGCAGAAACTTTTTCCGCCAGGTAATTGCTCCCGCTTTCGGGAATATTATAACAGATCACAGAATAATTGTCATTGAAAAGGAAAAGAAAAAATGATAGATGCTCCAACGGTTTCCGTTTGGAGTTTGATTCATGCCCTTAAAATCTGGTACATCTGCATAATAATCATCTTGATGTTTTCCGTTAGGGTAGCACCATGTAAGCCGCCAGCCTGTGGGCATAATAATATCTTTATTCAAATACTTTGCCGCTTCGTCTATCAGTTCCATAGATATGTCGTCTACTTCATGCCCTCCCAAATATCCATAATGGGATTCGGCATCTGTATCAAACAGTGTTATGCCCGCATAAAGACTTCCTTCTATTTCTATCTGAAACCACCTCTGAAGATTTGATTTTTTGAATTTAGCTTTTTTATAACATAATTCAGACCGGGATATGTACTGTTTGCACTGTCATAAAATTTTTCATGGTGCTTTGTGTCCTCATAGAAATAGTAATTAAATTTATTTTCCAATTCCAAACCAAATTTGGGAACAACTTTATCCATTTGTTTTAAAATCATCGAATACAAGCTGCATAAGCTTTAATTTAGCAGATTTCATGCCTTTTTCAATTTGTATCCCTGCTTTGAACAAATCAGCAGATTCGTATAAAACTTCCATGCTTTTTTCCATAATCCAGTCATTCTTTCCGTCAGCGATATAATGGATTGCATCCATATACTGCTTGACCAATGATTTTAACATTTTCATCAATCATTTTCGCATATGTGTAATAATCATAGCACTGGCCTTCCTGTTACCCACATAGATTTTTACTTCCACAGGAATAAAAAATGAATATTGTAAATGGCAATGTCAATTCTGCGTTCATTATCAATTCCGTATTCCTTGACAACATTTGTATGGGCAACCAGTGTATCATTTATCTGTTCCCTTTTCAGTACATTTCCCAAAAATGACTTTAAGAATAGTATTCCGCCATGTTGTCCCTCCGATTTAATAAATCAGCTAAAAATCGGCACATAACACCTTTTTTTTCTTTCACTCCCAAAACATTGTAAATATTATATTCAGACAGTGGCATATATGACAAAGTATCATCGGTCATAACCTCGTGAATGCCGAATAATAATTTTCTATAATATTCCATTGCGATTCCTCCCATACTTATTGGGATAACATGTTTTCGATAAACGCGGCGTAACCACGGGTGGGATCATCCACCAGCACATGAGTGACCGCTCCGATGATCTTCCCATCCTGGATCACAGGTGATCCCGACATCCCCTGGACGATGCCACCCGTTAATTTTAATAAGTTTGAATCCGTCACCCGGATCACCATTCCTTTATTGTCTTTGCTGTTTATATTAATCTCTTCGATCTCAATTTCATATCTTTTTCGATTTCCCTCGACATCACTGATAATCCATGCTTTTGACTTTTTCACATCCTGTTTAAGTCCAACCGGCATAAAATCAAGCTTTTCCCAATCCCTGTAATCCTCAGACAACTGCCCGAAAATACCAAGGCTTGTATTTTTCTTTATTAAACCAATGCAGTTATCTGCCACCATATTAATATAGCCTTCAAGCTCTCCCGGCGTTCCTCGTTTGCCCTGAGTGATGTCCAATATTTCCGTATTAAAAAGCTCGCCGCCTCCCAGGTTCATCAATGTTCCCGTATCAGCATCGGTAATCCCGTGGCCCAGCGCTCCAAATCCGCCGCTCTTTGTAACATAGGTCATCGTTCCGATCCCCTGAGTATCCTCTCTCACCCAGATTCCCAGTTTGCAGCTGCCATCTCTAACCTGTACTGGTTTTAACGCCACATCCGTCTCTCTGCCATTTCTGCGAATACGAATACGAATCTTCTCATCCTTATTTCTTTGAACGGCAGCATTAAATTCTTTGATGGTTTTCACCGTTTTTCCATTCATTTTAAGGATATAATCACCTTTTTGGATGATATTAGCCGCAGGCTCATATACAAGGCCATCTTTTCCTTCTACGCTTGTGGTAGCAAGTACCAGCAGCCCATTTGTCTCCACATAAATTCCTATGGGTTCTCCAGACGGTGCCAGATACATCGGGTCCATCACCTTGACTTCAACCGTCTTCAATTGAAAGAGGCCAAACAATCGAATATCCACGCTGTAATTTCCCTTGGCCTGGGATTTCAGCGTAGTCCCGCCACTGCCTCCCGTTAGGTTTAGTGCTTCCACAGAATCTTTTTTCTCTGCCTTTGCCGGGAGCCCGGAAAAAAGTTCTTCTTCTTTTCCTATATAAGTCCACATTGTATCTGGAATTTGGCTGGACACTGATTGAATTGACAGCCAGCCGATAAGCAGAATATCCAGAGCAAGAACGCTGAAAAGCAGTCTCCGGTATTTTCTTTTCATGGTAATCCCTCCATATCATCCAAACTTTCCTTCTGTCATACAATGAAAGTATTACCATAAATGATTATTTTATCAATTTTT
>JAAVZE010000049.1 GCA_022791495.1 Eubacterium sp. | reverse complement strand
TACCATATAGAATCCCTCACCGTACACTTCATGGCTAAAGGTGAACTCGCTAATCACCTCACCATACACATTTACCTGATTGTTTCCTAAAACCTTATCTGTCATCATATATGACCCCCTTTGTTTATTTTATCCGTCCTTCGGACAGACCTTTTTTCTTTACTAAATAATGATATGCAAAAAATTTTCTTTTTAGAACTTAAATTTAAAATTTGCTTAAAAAAAGTTTCTATGATATAATTCTAAAGTTATTGAGATAAAAATTCAACACCTATATAGAAAGGAAGACGGTAAAATGCTAACTGCAAGAGATGATGTAAGAAATATAGCGATCATTGCCCATGTTGACCACGGCAAAACTACGATCGTGGATGAACTTCTAAAGCAAAGCGGCGTATTCCGCGCCAATCAGGAAGTTGCCGAACGTGTCATGGATTCCAATGACATTGAGCGGGAACGTGGCATCACAATTTTGTCAAAGAACACTGCGATTCATTATAATGATATTAAAATAAATATTATCGACACACCGGGACATGCTGATTTTGGCGGCGAAGTAGAGCGGGTACTGAAAATGGTAAACGGCGTCGTTCTCGTCGTAGATGCCTTTGAAGGCGCCATGCCCCAGACCAAATTTGTTTTAAAAAAAGCCCTGGAACTCTCCCTTCCTGTCGTTGTCTGCATCAATAAGATCGACCGACCAGAGGCAAGACCCGCAGAAGTTGTCGATGAAATCCTCGAATTGTTTATCGATCTGGACGCTGACGAGGAACAGTTAGACTGCCCCTTTATCTTCGCTTCTGCAAAGGAGGGTACTGCTTCTGCTTCCATGGAAGAGGCCGGCAGTGACATGAAACCTCTATTTGATGCCATCGTCGATTATATTCCCGCTCCTTCTGGGGATCCGGAAGCGGACACTCAGGTACTGATCAGCACCATCGACTACAACGAGTATGTGGGACGCATCGGCGTAGGAAAAGTCGATAACGGTTCCGTGAAAGTAAATCAGGAAGTAGTGATTGTAAACGCACATGATCCGGAGAAGAACAGTAAAGTAAAAATAAGCAAACTTTATGAATTTGAAGGACTGAACCGGGTAGAGGTGGAAGAAGCGCACATCGGTTCCATCGTCGCCATTTCGGGAATTACCGACATTCACATCGGTGACACACTCTGTTCTCCGGAAAATCCCAGGGCAATACCCTTTCAGAGAATCTCAGAACCTACTATCTCTATGGATTTTATCGTCAACGACAGTCCCCTTGCCGGCCAGGAGGGCAAATATGTGACTTCCCGCCATCTCCGTGACCGCCTTTATAAAATGCTGAATACCGATGTCAGTCTCCGGGTGGAGGATACCGAGACTACCGAAGCCTACAAGGTCTCCGGCCGTGGGGAGCTGCATCTGTCCGTTCTGATCGAAAACATGCGAAGAGAGGGTTACGAATTTGCAGTCAGCAAACCAGAAGTTCTATATAAAACCGATGAAAATGGAAAAAAGCTGGAGCCTATGGAGCGAGCCTATGTGGATGTACCGGATGAATTTACTGGAACGGTCATTGACAAACTAAGCCAGCGCAAAGGAGAACTCCAGGGAATGGCCCCTCTGAATGCAGGCACCACCCGGCTGGAATTTTTGATTCCTGCCAGGGGGTTGATCGGCTACCGCGGCGAATTTATGACGGATACCAAGGGAAATGGTGTTCTCAATACCGAATTTTATGGATATGGTCCTTACAAAGGAGATATTGCTTACCGCAAACAGGGCTCCCTCATTGCCTATGAGTCCGGCGAGACCATCACTTACGGTCTCTTCAATGCCCAGGAACGAGGCACCCTCTTCGTAGGTCCCGGTGAAAAAGTATACGGTGGAATGGTAGTAGGCCAAAATGGGAAAACTGATGACATCGAAGTCAATGTATGTAAGAAAAAGCAGCTGACCAACACCAGAGCTTCCGGATCCGACGACGCACTCCGGCTCTCCCCGAAAAAGGAATTGAGTCTGGAGGAAGCCATCGAATTTATCGACACCGACGAGCTGCTGGAGATCACACCGGAAAACCTCCGGATCCGCAAGAAAATTCTGGACGGCACAGAACGCTACCGCACCAAGAGAAATTCTAAAGGAAATTAACAAGGAGGATTGGAATGGAACTTCAACCGATAAGTCCATTTGTACAGCATATTTTCAGAAAATACGAGGCAATGCGTCCCTGTTTTATGAGCGAAGGGCATTTCCTAAACCAGTTTTTATGGGAAAATTATTATCAGACCAGATTTTCTACTGATGATATCGCACTTTACTTATTCTTTCAAAGAAAGGAGGAACGGGGTGCTTTCTGCCCTCTATGCTCTGTAGATGACCTTCCGGAAGCCTTTCGCCGGATGGAGAAACAGTTCCATGAAGTGTGGAACTGCCCCATGAATGTCTATCTGATCGACACCCTCACAAAAGATGTCTGGCAGAGCGCCGGTCTCCTATCCCATTACACACTGGAATCTGACCGGGACAGTGCCGATTATATTTACGATGCAGATAAGCTAAAGACTCTCAGCGGGCGGGCTCTTCATAAGAAAAAAAATCTTGTCAATGCTTTTCAGAGAGAATATGAAGGCCAATTTACCTATGAAACCCTTTGCTGTAGTAACATCGAAGAGGTAAAGGACTTTCATGAAAAATGGCTGGATGAACGCAGAATCTATGACAAATATAATTGTATTGATAATGAAGAAGAGGGCGTATACCGGCTTCTAGGCAACTGCCAGAGCATCGACTGTCATATGGGAGGAATCCGCATGAATGGCAAACTGGCAGCTTACACCATAGGAAGTTACTGCCCGTCGATTCAATGTGCTTTTATTCACATCGAAAAGGCAGACAGCGAGATCAAGGGACTCTACAACTACATCAACCAGCAATTCCTGATCCATGAGTTTCCAGATGCCCGTTACGTAAACCGGGAAGATGATCTCGGCCAGGAAAATCTCCGGCAGGCAAAACTGTCCTATAAACCGATTCGACTCGAAGAAAAATTTTATCTTCGCGAAAAGAACTGATCAACGCCAAAAAGCAAGATATTCATGCCCTTTTCGCTGGTCCTCAGGGGGAAGCTTCATATAATCCCCATAGATCCCCCTGAGTTTTTTATCATACTCCCGTGGAACCTGGCAGGAGATGCCTTCAAAATCCATAACAATCCTATCCTCATAATAGCTCTTTGAATTCTTTTCTTTCACCCCGTATACCGTCGGATAACAGAATACGTTTCTGGAAGTATCATAATCAAAGGTCTGCATAAGAGCCTCTGCCTCCCCGATGATACTCTCTAACTGAAATTTTTTTAGATGATGCCAGTAACACTGACGGAGCTGTTTCCAAGGGTTCAGATATGGCTGGTACCGTCCAAATATCTTTCTGGACTCATGGATCTTACCCCAGTATTCATCATATATCTCCTTTTTCTGTTCTTCATTGTCTCCCGCTCCGTCCACCGGAAATACATCCACCCAGAGTGCCTGGGCGTAAGTCTCTCTTCTGCCCTTTTTCTGTGTGACTGTATCCCGGTGCACCACCTGAATATAGGGAATGGCAACATTTCCTTTCATTCCCGTCCGAAGTTCATAACGGCAATTTTCTGTCTCTTTATCAAATACCTGCTTAAAGATATTGTAATCTGGCCGTGGCATGGAAATATCTATGTCATCATCCCAGGGAATAAATCCACCATGACGGACCACCCCGATCAAGGTTCCATAATCCAATATATAACGCAGTTTATACTTTTCACAGATCCTTACGATCTGACAAAACATATCTAATTCAATTTCCTTACACTTCTCTATGGATATCGGCTCTACTCCACGCATTTTCTCTTCACCTTCTGTTACGGATCACTTTAATAAAATTAATAAGAATATCTAATAAATAGCGGAACTGACTCACTCGAAAAACCAGGGATAATATAATATAGCTGGCCGCTCCTGATATAACCTGTAAAACAATACTTACGAGATCCGGTACGGGCAGTTTTCCCACCCAGTATACGCATACTCCCATCGCAGAAGCCAGCAAAATGGAAGGGATGAGATCCACCAGCTGTTCCCGGTAAGTGTATGCCAGATACTTACGGTTTGGAGTAGAATTCACCAGTGCTGCAAAAAAGGTAACAAACATCGCTGTCACTGCGATCGCCATAACTCCCTGGTACATTACGGCGACGATCATCACGATGCCAAATACTTTTTTAATGATCTCCATAAGCAGATAGGTTTTTCCTTTCCCCATCGCTTTCACTGCCTGAACATTCGCTGTCTGCACTGGCTCCAGGGCAAACTGGATACAGGCGATCTGCATATAGGGAACACAGGGCAGCCACTTCTCCGTAAACATCAGTCGCACAATCGGCTCTGACATTACCAGTAAACCGATCATCAGAGGCCACATGATATAGGAACTCACCCGTATGGACAAACGTACCATTTCCTTTAGTTTTCCGGTATCATCCTGCTTTAACGTCATCGCTGGAAACAGTACGGAACTCACAGATGAATTAATATTGGTCACAATCAAATTGGGCAGTTTTCCCCCCTGGTTATAAAACGCGAGATCCTTTTCTGTGTACACCTTCCCAATGATTAGGCTGCGTATCTGTTTATAAGACGTGTGAATCAATTCAGATGCCAGCATTTTCCACCCAAAGCCGAACAGATACTTCATCCGCTCCAGAGAAAATCTCCACACAGGACGCCACCGGACGGTAAACCAGAGCACCACCGTATCCATCGTAGAATTGAACAGATACTGTGCAACCAGAGCCCAGGCGCCAAATCCTGTATATGCCATCACAACTCCCACAACCGCCGATGCCACAGTACCGATCAATGTGGAGAAAAAAAATCGCTTAAACAGCATTTTTTTCTGCACATAGGCATGCTGTACCGAATTCACCCCGGCCAGCGGCAGCTTAAGTGCCATCACCCGGAGTACCGGAGTCAGGATCTCTTTATTATAAAATCCGGCTACTGCCGGGGCACAAAAAAATACAATAGCATAAAGCACCCAGGACATCACAACACTAAAATAAAATACGGAGGAAAAATCCACTTCATCCGCGTCCTTCTTCTGAACAAGAGCCGCCCCGAAACCGCTGGATACAAATACATTTGCTATATCTATAAATATGGTGATCAGAGCTATAACCCCATAATCAGATGGAAGCAGCAGCCTCGCCAGGATAATCGAAACAAGAAAGGACACTGCCTGGGCGCCAATCCTCTCCCCAAACTTCCAGATCAGCCCGGAAAATACTTTTCTTTGTAATCCACCTTCACTCATTCTCTTCTAGTCCTCTTCTTTTTTTGATAAAAGTTCTGTTTCAAATTCAGCTATTGAATTTACCTTAACCACCAATTTAAGCCACCCGCCAATTATCCCTGAGTCAGTTTCACTTCGTACTCTGTCTTCCAGCGCTTTCGGAACTTTTCCCAACTCTTCTAATATATCGAGTAAGGCCTCTGCTTTTCCTTCTGCTTTTCCTTCTGCTTTTCCTTCTGCCTTCCCTTCTTTCCGCCACATCTGCTCAAACTCCCATGACTTCATATAGCGAACACCTACTTCCTTTCTATGCTTAAGTCTAGTTACATAATCATGTAATTCTTTCAATTCTCCAGATACTGCATTAGCCTCCGAACTCTCCATTATATATTTTAACAGCTGAGCCAGTTTTTTAGTGCCGCCGACTTCTCCTTTCGTATATAAAAATATTGATACAGCTCCATCTTCATATTTTATATCCGGTTCTTCCAAGACTACATTTTTCACCGTGTAGCACATACGGTTTTGACCAAAGGGATCATGAGATAGAATAAATATCGTCCAAAGTTCTGGCAGCCTATCATACTCCTCCCCGGTATCTAAAAGCCTGCCATCTAATAAAGCCCGGTAATATCTGTTCCTTTTTGGCAATAACTTTTTATCGGTGTGCTGATCTGGTTCAAAATCATACAAACACTTTCCTTTTTCATCAACATACAGATCCATACGAATACCATGTTGCACAGTATCCACTCCCTGAATAATATTTTGTGGATGAATTTGTATTTCCGTCACTTCTCTGTTACAGATTGACTTGATCAGCAGACGACAGAACCACTCACCCTGTTCCCCTGAAACTGCCTCAAAAAACAGAAAATCATCCAATAAATTTAGTTCTTCCACCATCTTTTTTTGTTGCTTCATATAGTATCCTCCCCTATTATAATTCTTTTCCCCTTACATGTAAAGACCTTTAACCAATAAATATACTTTTATTGGTTGAAAAGTTACTTTTTATAATTCTTTTTGTTTCCATATATAGTCTCTTTAATGTATAAATATATTTTTATCATTTTAGGAATTTAACTTTGCAGAAAAGTGACTGTGCACCCGCAAAAAAGAAATCACATCAATCTGAAGAATTCAGATTGATGTGATTGTAGCATACTTTTATAAAGGAGTCAACAAAAAAATATTACTAGACGGATCAAAATTCGCGCCGTCGAGCTACCTTTGTCTTTTGCCGTACATCATAACAAAAGCAGTACACAAAATTCCAGAGCACATCAAAATTGATTTTTCCTGCAGCCACAGGATCACAATGCTTCCGATAACAGCTCCCAGCATAAAACAGCCGATGATCCCATAGTAGAGCAGACTCTTTCTCAGCCGGGAATGGTCTTTCTTAAAAATGTATTCACAAAGATTCTGTGTTCCGCTTCTCAGATTCCCAATGCACATTGTAGTGGCGATGCCATTGTTGTGTACTTTGCGGAAACTCTCTACCTGTATCCCACAGGCGAGGGATATAATGCTGTTTGCCAGCAGATTATAGCGAAAGGGAATAAATGCCACGCCAAAGAGCAGTATTGCCTCGATCAGCAGGGAACATTGTCTCCAGTGCAGACTGCTCTGCCGGCCATCTGTCCGATAACGCAGAAAATCCGATACAATAATGCCTATGGTAAAGGCTGCTACCGGACAAAGATATTGAAATGCCCCGGATACATCCCCCCGGGAAAGATGAACTCCCAGTAAAAGCATATTTCCCGTCTGGGCATTGGCAAATACATGATCCCGGCAGAGATAGGAATAGGCATCCATAAAACCCCCGGAAACAGCCAGTATCATGCCAATCCGTAGTGTCTCTGACATCTGACGGCTCATTTCTGTTCCCTCCTTACATATACTTAGTTCGACAGCGCCAATACATTGAGAAAAATCCGAGGTGAAACCCCGGACTTCTTTCTGTACTAGCTCATATAAATATCTGCAATCCGCCCAGCACTCTCCGGGGAATTTGCTTTGAGATACATTAAATACTGCAGTGCACTTCCTTCATAGGAATGGAAATCACCAAACAGACCAACCTCGTAACAATTTCGTATCACATTTATGATACAGTTTTCTGTATGGTCCTCTTTGCAATCCTTGCACTCCTTCAAAATATGTGCGATGCCGGTTTCCAGTTTATGTGGATCATATACCTTAAAATCGGTAGTAGGAATCCTGCTCGTTCCCTCTGCCACTTCCTTTTTCGGCTCTTTTTGATAGTCTTTGATACATTTCCTGGCATAACCGATGGTACATGCTTCCTCCTGGCACTGTTCACAAAATTCTCCTTCCATGCAGCAATCCAGCAGATCTTCCCAAACCAGCTCCGCATTCATTCCTTTTTTGTGCTTCTCTGACATACTAACCCTCCATTCTGATCCGAATACAATTCATTTGAAATCAGGTAAACCTCCTTACCTGATTTATTCATGACCTTCAGATAGTATATCATAACGCTGATTTTTTTTCTACTTTTCTTTTAATTAAATTAATAAGTAAATATTGTAAACATTCTATAAAAATGCTATAATAACCACGCAAAAACCAAAAAACGAGGTGTTGTCAGTATGAAGAAACAAATTTACATAATTTTTCTGGCAGTCCTATGTGCCATATCATTGATTGGCTGCGGAAAAGATAATAAACAGTCTAAAAACAGTACGAAAAAAATGGAAGCCAGGACAATCAATCTGGTAGTCTGGGGATCAAAAGAAGATGAAGCACTTATGAAACAGATTATTGAGAGCTTCCAGACGCAGTATATGGATCAGGCAGATTTTCATATCACATTTGCAGCCCAGGGAGAATCTAACTGCAAAGATGTGCTAATCGCTGAGTTGGAAAAAGGTGCAGATGTATTTACCTTCGCAGATGATCAGCTGAACGCATTGGCGGCAGCCGGGGCGCTTCTCCCTATTGAAAATGCGGATAAAATCAAACAGGAACATCTGCCAAGGGCAGTAGAAGCAGCTTCTGTTGGAGATACTTTGTACGCCTATCCACTAACAGCAGATAATGGATACTTTCTATATTATAATAAAAAATATTTCACCCCAAAAGATGTAGAATCTTTAGACAATATTTTAAATATAGCGAAAAAAAATAAAAAACTTATAACTATGGATTGGTCTTCTGCATGGTATGTTTATTCTTTTTTTGGCAATACCGGATTAGAAATAGGGCTGAATAAAGATGGAATTACCAACTACTGTACCTGGAACAAAAAAGATGCGGATGTGAACGGTGTGGATGTAGCAAAAGCCATGATGAAAATAGCCCGCAATCCAGGCTTTAGGAACCGAAAGGATGAAGATTTCCTAACCGGTATTGAAAACGGCTCTGTGATCGCAGGCATAAGTGGAGTATGGAATTCCGTTGCCATCACAAAGATCTGGGGCAAAAATACCGGAGCCGCCAAGCTTCCTACCTATACCTGCGACGGCCGGCAGATACAGATGGCATCTTTTTCAGGCTGCAAACTGATTGGTGTTAATGCCTATTCTAAAAATCACAAATGGGCTTCCAGGCTCACAGAATGGATTACCAATGAAGCAAATCAAAAGCTTCGATTTGAAATGCGTGGACAGGGTCCTTCTAACACAAAGACAGCTGCCTCCACAGAAATTCAGAATGCACCAGCCATCGCTGCATTACTGGAACAAACTGAATTTTCACATCTTCAGCGGGTGGGCGGAAAATTCTGGGAACCAGTAGCCTCTTTTGCAAAAAATATTATAAAAGGAAATCCCAAAAATGAAAATCTGCAAAAACAAATGGATAAGATGGTAGAAGATATTACTGCCAGATAAAAAAGGAGGATATGAAATGAAAAACAAGCTTAAAATTCAACACCGCTTAATTCTGCCCATCGTCCTGCTGGGAGTTGTAGCACTGATTTCAAATGTCCTTGCGGTTTTTAATATCAATAATGTCAATGCCAATGCGGCAAATATTGTTGATAATTATATGGTCGGCACAACAAAACTTGATGAAATCCGCCGTTCCATCTCAAATACACATAAGATGGCGCTATCCCATATCATCGCTGAAGATTACAACACCATGATTACTGTTGTAACTCAAATGAAACAAGAAGAAAAAAATCTAAACCAAAAGCTTAAAGAATATAAAAGTTATGTTACGACGGCAGAGGATAAAACATATCAGGAACTGTTAAAAAATTATGAATCTTTCAAACACGCCCTGGTTTACCTCATTTGTGCCAGTGCAGACAGCAAGACACAGGATGCTTATGCCTATGCTAATGGAGATGTAGCGGATTTCGGTAATGCCATTGAGAGCAATATTAACAAACTGGAGTCCTCAATTAAGGCTCAGACAACAACTGCCAGAAATACGCTTTCAAGAGTTTATATAACTTCTCTTACCATTAGTGTTATTTCTATAATAATAGGTCTTATATTGGTATTAGTCTCTATCAGCATCATTATGAAGTATGTTATCAAACCATTTAAAAGTATTCTATATACGCTTCAAGGAAGTTCTGACCGCATCAACAATGTGGTAAGTGAAGTGTTAAAACGAGCGAAAACATCTAACAAAAGCACAAAAGACCTCTCATCTCTGACAGGGGCGTTATCTGCTGCCATCCAAAAAGTAGCAAGCAATGCCTCCATCATTAACAGCAGCGCAGCAGACATCAAGCGCGATGTTAATAATACTGCTGAAGAATGCGGTGCAATCACGGAATATTCCATCGCCATGAAAGCACGGGCAAAGGATATGGAACAATCTGCCCAAACAAACATGGAGGTCATGAGAGCAAAAGTCTCAGATATTTTAACAGTACTAAATGAAGCTATCGAAGACAGCCGGAGTGTTGACCAGGTCAATCTCCTCACCAAAGATATCCTGCAGATTTCCTCTTCTACCAATATAATTGCCCTAAACGCTTCGGTAGAAGCTGCCCGTGTTGGAGCTGCTGGAAAAGGCTTTGCAGTAGTAGCGGAAGAAATCCGCCAGCTTTCTGATTCCTGTGGAGAAACTGCCAACCGCATTCAAGAAGTAAATAAAATTGTCACCAGTGCAGTACATAATCTTTCTAGACACTCCCAGGATCTGGTGGATTATCTGAGTGAATCAATTCTGGCAGAATTTCAGGAGTTTGTTAATTCTGGAAAGCAGTACAAAGATGATGCCGCTTACATTGAACAAGCTATGGATCAATTTCACAATCGAACCGATCGGCTAAAACAATCCATGATTGAGATTGCTGACTCCATCGAAAGTATTACGAAAGCTATCGATGAGGGTGCCGCCGGCATCTCCGGAGCTGCAGACAGCACCCAGAGCCTGGCGTCAGATATGGCAGATATCTCAAATCGTATGGATATGAATCAGGAAATTGTAGAAGAACTTCAAAAACAGACAAAGATCTTTGCAAATCTATAGGTTGAAATGAACACAATGAAAATAAGAGGGCGTTCCGAAAGTCATGAAATGACTTAAAGGACTGCCCTCTTTACGACATACTGGCTCTTATCCCTGCATCTCCAGCTGTGCTTTTACCAGACGATAGTAGATTCCTCCCTTCCTGATCAATTCCTCATGGGATCCTACTTCCGCCACCTGGTGCCCGTCGATCACGATCAGACGGTCCGCATTCTGCAGCGTTGACAATCGGTGGGCGATAGCAAAGGTAGTACGCCCCTCCGTAAGACGCTCCAGTGCCTTCTGAATCATAAATTCACTCTCTGTATCGAGACTGGCTGTGGCTTCGTCCAGGATGAGAAGTCTTGGCTCATTCAGGATAGCGCGGGCAATGGCGATCCGCTGACGCTCCCCGCCGGAGAGACTATAGCCTTTTTCTCCTACATAAGTATTATAGCCGTCCGGCGTCTTGCAGATAAAGTCGTGGGCGTTTGCCAGTTTTGCCGCCCGGACCACCTCTTCATAGCTGGCATCCGGTCTGGAAAAACGGATATTGTTCAAGATCGTTCCGGAGAACAAAAAGGTCTCCTGAAGTACCACACCGATCTGGGAATGGAACCGATCTGACTTGATTTCTTTGATGTCATGGCCGTCCACCATAAGATTTCCGTCATCCACCTCATAGAGACGCATGATCAGGTTGATCAGCGTAGATTTTCCGGTTCCCGAAGCCCCGACGATACCGATCATCTCTCCCTTGTGAATCGTTAAGTTCAGATCCTCCAGCACGGGCTGATAGGACTTATAACCAAAGGTGGCATGGCGGAATTCGATCTCGCCTTCCACTTCCAGTTCCACCGGATCTTCTACATCCTCGATAAAGGGTTCCTGTGCCATTACATCATTGATACGCTCTATGCTGCTGATGAGGTTCATCAGATCTCTTGGCATACTGGTCATCCAGTTCAGGTACTGGTACAGCAGCTGGGTGTAGGTTATAAACTGCAGCAGCTCACCGGTGGTCATCTCACCCTGCAGCACATCCATACCGCCAAAATAGATCACCAGAAACACTCCGGCTCCCATCAGAAAATTTACTCCTGGAAAAAATACCGCCCAGAATACTTCATTTCTCGTCTGCACGTGGCAGAATTCTTCGGCGAGATGATTAAACTTACTCTTCTCCGCCTCTTCTTTTCCGTAGGACTTTACCACCCGCATTCCTGATATCACATCCTGCAGGTTGCTGTTAACATCATCACTTTTCTTCCACTGCAGATGAAACCTGCGGTGGATATTTTTACGAAAAAGATACGTGATCACTAACGCTACAGGGATAAAAATAAAACTAAGCAGCGATAACTTTACACTCAGTGCCAGCATAAAGATAATATCACAGGCAAAGATAAAACAAACCGTAAACATGTTGCAGAAAGTCCGCTCCATAAAGTCACGGATCTTTCCCGTATCAAATACGATTCGGTTCATCAGCTCTCCCGGCCGTCTGTCATTGATAAAACTCAGGGAGAGAATCTGAATTTTGGCAAAAAGCTTTTCCCGAAGATCTTTGGCTATCTTTGCTCCCAAAACCGTACAATAATAACTTTTCAGTATATTGATCACCACGATTCCCACGCTTAGGAAAAACATGATACCCAGACAGGTAAATGCCACTCCCATGCCTCCGCTGCCATTTGTAAGCACGTCATCCACCAGATGTTTTTGTACCTCAGGATTTAGAAGGGTCACCACTGCTGCCAGGATCATCAGAATGATGATGCCTACAAAATTTTTCTTGTAGGGAGCTGACATCTTCAAGAAACTGCTCCAGAAACCGCCCTCCTTAGAACAATGGGGGCAATATCTGGTACCTGGTATCGCCCTCCCGCAGTTAGGGCAGATCTTCTCATATTCATTGCTGATAACTTCTTCCTCCCTGCCAGAGATCAGAATATTGATCCCACGTGCCACATAGGCATACCGGGACAGATGTTTTGCCGAATACTGTACTATGTACCGCTGCACTCCGTTGTGTTCCAGCACCAGAAGTCCGCAGCCGATCTTCGCCTCCGCCCTGGCATTCCTGCACTCTGAGAGGCAGATCTTTTCTCGTAGTTCCCCCTTCTGGATCACCCAGAGATGCTTCGTGCTGACTGCCAGATAAGAGTCCGGCAGCCATCTGCTGTTCTCTGCCACATCAAAGGGAACGGTATAATATATTCGTTCTCCCTGCTCCAGCCGGATACAGGAAGCTGCCGATTCCGGCAGATCAAATTGTAATATCATTACATCCTCCATTCACAAACATAGCTTTTACAGGAACAGATCCAGCTTCCGCTGTTCTTTCTGAGACAGCTGGAATACATCCGGTATCTCAAACCGGTTTTCATCCAGATCCGTGATCAGCAGCCTGCTGTCCGTCAGCCGCACCACGGCATTGCCGCCCATATTGATGGTAAACCGGCACTCTCCCCGGTCCGTCATTACATGAAAATACGCGTAACCGTACTCGTCTTTGATGTCCATGATCTTCTGGATCACCGGCGTAAAATAGTGAAGGTTCAACTGCTGCTCCAGCATCTTCCTGGTATCTTTTGATACCTGCTTCATATCCGCAATCACTCCGATCTCCTTGGAGCGTTCCTCTACAGTCCGGATGGAAATAAACTGATCCGGCTCGGTAAAGGGAAACAGGCGGATCACCTGCACACGGTCCCATTTCTTCCCGTCATATTCCAGGCTTACAAATCCACCCTCTGTCCTCTGAAATACTGCATTATCTTTCGTCAGATAACGGAGTGCTGTCATTTCTTCTACTTCTTTTTCCATCTGCTCTATCTTAAATTCCTCTGCCATATTACATCTCTCCTTTCAGTGCCAGGGATTTTGTCTGAAGCTCCATCAGTTTAAAATAAATGCCTCCCAGGGCTTCTAGTTCACTGTGTGTTCCCTCTTCCACGATCTTTCCGTTGTCTATGACCACCAGACGATCTGCATCCCGCAGGGTTGACAACCGGTGGGCGATAGACAACGTGGTTCTCCCCTTTACCAGATAATCCAGAGATTTCTGGATAGCCTTCTCGGTCTCCGTATCCACACTTGCAGTTGCCTCATCCAGGATCAGTATCTTCGGATTCGCCAGGATCGCCCGCGCAATGGAGATACGCTGCTTTTCTCCGCCGGACAGGTCCTTTCCGGAAGCTCCGATCACAGTATCATAGCCGTCTGGCATATTAGAAATAAATTCATGGGCGCTGGCCAGCATCGCCGCCTGAATAATATCTGCCCTTGTAGCGTCGGGATTGGCATAGGCGATATTATCCGCCACCGTTCCCATAAAAATATATGTATCCTGGGAAACCATGGCCACATTTCTCCGGAGATCATGGAAAGCAATCTCTTTGACATCCACGCCGTCCAGAAAAATACTTCCCTCATTGGTATCATACAGCCGGGAGATAAGGTTTACCAGTGTCGTTTTCCCGGCACCGGAACGTCCCACGATGCCCAGCATCTCCCCTTCCTTCACATGAAGGCTGATATCCTTAAGCACCGGATTATTGATATCATATCCAAAGGTCACATGATCCAGTGTGATCTCCCCTCTTGGCTCAGCCATATGGACAGGGTCTTCGATCTCCTGGATCTCCGGCACAGCATCCATAATTTCAAACATACGCTGGGCTGCATTGATGCTGTTGGACCACATATGGAATACTCTTGAGAAAAAGTTCATCGGTCCATTCAGCTGTCCCACATATCCCACAAACGTGATCAGTACACCCAGCTCCACACTTCCGGTATTCAGAAGGAGGATCACACCAAGAATCCACACCCAGATGTTGGAGACCTCCTGTACCAGATTATAAAGTATCGTAAACCGGTTATTATATTTAACGATGCGGACCTCCGCATCCCTCAGATGGTCATTGGGTCCCTCGAATCGGGTATTTTCCTGCTCTTGCTGCCCAAATGCCTTCACCACCCTGGCTCCCGTCAGATTATCATTGACACGGCTGTTGACCGTCCGCTCCGCGCGGTGGCGTCTGCCAAACAGACTCCACAATTTCGGCTTGAGCTTTACACTCATGATCACCAAAAGCGGCAGAAGAACACATGCCACCAGCGCCATCTGCCAGTTCAGCCGGAACATCACTGTAAAGGAGGCAATGATCGTAAATCCATGTACAAATATGTAAGGAAATCCATCCAGGAAAAAATCCGTCACACGGTCTGCGTCACTGAGCACCCTGGTCATCAGGCTTCCAGTCTGCTTACTGGTAAAAAAACCAATGGAAAGACTGCCCATAGAGGAAAATACATCCTGCTTCATGTCCCGGATCGTGGCTGCCACAACCTGCGCCATCAGTGCTCCCTGTACCAGCGCTACCCCCTGCTGCACCAGCTTCGACAGCACCATCACTGCTACCAGAAGCAGCAATGCCAGCCCATACTCTCCGGCTATGCCAAACTGCTTTAAAAAGCCATTGTCCATCTTTAATACCTTATCATACAAAATAGTACCATTGAGATATGGCCATACCAGGTTCAGTCCCGCTGCCGCGAAATAACAGAAAAATAACGTGATAAATTTCCATTTATACCGGAAAAAATACCCCATAGTCCGGGTAAAAATAGACCTTTTATTCATACATTTCGGGCAGATCTTCCGCTTGGGATCCGGGTACATGGCACCACACACCGGGCAGTATTCCGCCTGTTCCTCCTGTACTTCTGCCGAAGCCTCCACCTCATCTGCCGCACCGGGATATTTTTTCAGTTTCCGGTAACTTTTCAGAAAAAGATTCATCTGCTCCAGATAGAGATTTGTCAATGCCCCGATCCGAAGCGGCACCTCCCCGCGGAACACCGTCACCAGATTCGTGGCAACCTGTCTCTCGATGCGCATATGGGAAGTTTCTTCCAGAGGCAGGAGCCGGTAAGCATACTCCAGCGTATCCTCGCCATAATCCATATCCTTCGTCCTTGTACCCCGGAAATAACGCACCCGCTTCCCAATGGGCTCACTGGTCACGATTCCCAATCTGTCTGCCGTTAAAAACAGATACCCGCTGATATATTCGCAGTCCTCCGACAAATCCATGGGACACACATCCAAAATATCATCTGCACCAATTCCCTCCGGCTTCAGCAGCTGAAGCACCCGGGATGGTAATCGGTTTTCTTTCATAACTTCCTCCATTTCATACTCAACCATGTTTTATGCTGTTTATATCTTAATGCACCTTTACACAGAAAGAAATGTATTTTCTTGCATAAAAATTGCAATATCCTGTCATAGATCGGCACCATCAAGCCAGCCCAATGGCGCCAGTCTGAACAATCATAACTCACACATATTTACTCGCCTGCGCCTGCCACATCTGAGCATATTTTCCGTCTCTGGCAACGAGGGAATCGTGGGTCCCCGCCTCGATGATCCTGCCCTTTTCCAACATAAGGATCCGGTCCGCATGTCTCGTGGTGGAAAGGCGGTGGGAAATAAATATAACGCTTTTGTTCTCCGATGCCTTTGCCATAGAGATGTTCAGCTGGTATTCCGCAATTGGATCCAGCGCACTGGAAGGCTCATCCAGGATGATCCAGTCACAATCCTTATAAAACACCCGCGCCACTGCCAGCTTCTGGCTCTCCCCGCCGGAAAGGTTCGTGCCCTCCTCATCAAATTCTCTGGTCAGTCCCGTATCTACACCATTTTTCATGGACCGGAGCCGCGGATAAAATCCACTCTGCTGAAGTGCGGGTGCTACATCTGCATGGGCAGGCACCGCATCCATCACCACGTTCTCAGCAACTGTGGCAGCATAGATCTGGTAATCCTGAAATACGGTCCCCATCCTGCTGCGGTACTGTGCCAGGTCATAGTTTCGTATATCCACACCATTCAGAAGGATTCTTCCCTCTGTGGGATCATATAGACGCATCAGAAGCTTGATCAGCGTAGTCTTTCCAGCACCATTGTACCCCACAAGGGCAATCTTTTCCCTGGGCGCAATAGAAAAGGAAACCCGATGGATGATATCCCCATCCTTCTCATTATAGGCAAAGGACACGTCTTCAAAGCGAATCTCTCCAATCTTTTCCGGCATAGGCAGATCCTGTTCACTCACTACCTTAGTCTCATAGGCTAGAAAATTCCGGATCTTTTCTACATAAAGGGCCGTTTCCACCGCCACAGGAGGCAGGTCTGACAAAATCCTGAGACCGTTTCTCAAACTTCCTGCGGAATTGTACAGCACTACCAGACTGCTAAAGGAAAGTGCCTTTCTGACCGCCGCCTGGAATACCAGATATCCCAGATAAACCCCATCGAAAATAAAATCACTGAACACATAACCTGTCAGGAAGTTCAACAGCCACAGCTTCTTACTCTCTTTTTTCTGACACTGGTAGATCTTCTGGTTCGTCTCCTCAAAATCCCTGTGCAGCCTTCCCGAAACCCTCCGGTTAAGCCGGAGTTCTTTGGCATAAGCGCTGAGATAAAAAACACGGTGTACATACTGCCTCTTTTTATTCAGCGGATTGATCTTAAGATTCAGCCGGAACCGGATCTTATTGGCGATGCCGTGGATCAGAAAACTTCCCACAAAAGATACCAGCACAAACAGGACCGATACAGAATCTTTTAAAAGAAAATATGTACCATAACTAAAAAATATCACAAGTCCGGAAACCAGCATACCGATAAGATTCACTGTACGGTCAATGGAATTTTTCGATTCTGACACCGCCAGCACAAATTCGTTGTAATATTCCGGATCGTCATAACAGGCGATATCCAGTCTTCCCGCTTTTTCATATAACAGAAATTTCAGCTTCTTTTCAATCTTCGGCATACTGATCTCTGCCACCACGGAGTTGAAAACAGCAGAATACAAACCAGAAAATGCCAGGAGGCCGAACAGGAACAACATAAAATACAGTACTTCCCGAAATGGTTTCCCAAACTCCGCTGCCTCCAGAACAAATCCAATGCCCAGTGTATGTTCTACAAAGATCAGGCCATTGTGCCGGATCTTTTCAAATATCAACATAATACCATAAATCGGCGATGCCTGAAAGATCAATCTGGTCATAAACCATGTATTGGCAAAGGTTTTTCTTGTCGAGAGTTTCATTTTTTTATCCGACTGCATCCCATTCCACCTCCAAATCTGATTCCTCCGGCTGGTAATTCTTCGCCTGCATCCGGTACATCCGGGCATATTTCCCGTTCTGTCCCATCAGCTCCTCATGGGTTCCCTGCTCGATCAGGCATCCCTCTTCCAGCATATACACCACATCCGCATCCTTTACCGAGGACAGCCGGTGAGAAATAAAAAACATGATGTGATCCCGGCTCTCTTCCAGGATCGCCTGAAACAGATCATATTCAGCGATGGGATCCAGCGCGCTGGATGGTTCATCAAACACCTTGACCGATGCCGGATTGGCAAAAGCCCTCGCCACGACGATCTTCTGGTATTCACCACCGGAGAGCACCGCCCCCTCCTCCTCAAACTCTTTTGTCAGCATCGTGTGGATGCCCTGGGGAAGGCTCATCACCTTTTCGTAAACCCCCGCCCGCTTCAATGCCTCCACTGTCACTTTTTCCGGATCCTCCACCTGACGCTCCATCAGGATATTATCCATGACACTGTAGGCAAAGATCTTATAATCCTGGAACGCTGCTGCAAATAAATTCCGATATGCCTCCAGGTCATACTCCCTGATATCTCTGCCATTCACAAGGATCTGCCCCGCATCCGGATCATAGAGCCGGAACAACAATTTGAGGATCGTGGTTTTACCGGCTCCGTTGTGTCCCACCAGAGCCACAGATTCATTTTTTCCAATTTTAAATGAAAGATCGTGGATCACCTCTTTTCCTCCCCGGTAGGAAAAGGATACATGACAGAATTCGATACTTTCAATCTCCTGGTCCGGCAGATCTCCCCTGGCATCTTCCGGAATCTTCTCTTCATAGGACATAAAAGTACGTATATTGTATACAAACATTCCATTCTGGCTGCAGGTCATCATGGAGTTGCCAATGCGTACAAGGATCCAGGATGCGGTCACCATCATACTGGACAAAATCGACAGATCCGCCAGGCTCAGCCGGTGTACCACCATTGTCTGATAGGCTCCATACAGCAAAAGCCCCTCAAAGATGATGATATAAGACAGATAGAACTGCAGAAACGCGCTGGGGATCAGTCTGCTTATGTAAGATTTCACCACCTGGATCCGGTGCGCCACTGCTTCCTCATAGGTGCGCTTCAACACTTGAAATATATTGGAAAGCCTCATTTCCTTTGCATATTCCCCCAGATACATCACCCGGTTTACATACTCTGTCTTCCGGTTATCCGGCGTCACCTCGCGGTATATCGCAAAATTCAGCTTATTCATTATCGTTCCAAATACAAAAGATCCGACGATGGGTGACAATACAAACAGCAGCATTCTCGGATCCATCCGGTACATCAGCACATATGTAGAGATCCCTGCAATGGCAGCACAGATGATATTAGTCATCTCCCAGACGATCTTCGTCATCTTCTCACATGCCTGGTCCACTGCCATGGTGTAGCGGTTGTAAAACTCTGTATCCTCAAAGCACTCCAGCTCCACATTTTCCGCCTTGTGATAAAACACCGAATACATCCTCTGATACAATTCAACTTCTTTGAGTGGTTTCACTACCCGGTCCACATATCTGTCATAAAGTATGAGCACACACATCAGTGCTGACACCATGCCGATATAAAAATACACCGTGGAAACAGCCCCGCCTCCTGTCACTGCCTGAATGATATAACGGATAAAATAGGCGCTGTAAAACACCCAGATAAAATAGCCGATGGCATTGCTGAAAAACGCGTGGATCACATAACTTTTACTCATGGACCACACAAACCCCAGAGCATAAAAATTATTTTTTACTGTTTCCCAAAACCCGAGTCCTTTGTTTTCCTCCAGCTTCTTACTCATTGTTCTCTCCTCTCTCTACAAATGATGTCTGTACAACAGGCATATTATTTGACTTTACCTTGCGTAAAAAAGGTGTGGCTGAAAAAAGCACACCTCTGAAGAATCACAAGTGATTCTTCGCTCCGCACTTCAAGAACTTTCCTATAGGATAAAAAAACAGGATTCCTGATATTCCTCAGAAATCCCGTCATTACGTCCAAACTCTTCTATTTTTTTACAAAGCAAAGAAAGTTCTCTCCCCGCTAAGCCCTGGTAACAGGAGGCTGGACGATAAGATTTCTGATAAAAGCTGGGCCTTTTGTCAAATAAGCATGATTTGTTGTTTTTATTGTTCTGATCATATCGTCCACCTCCTTTCTAATTTTCATTTTGTTATCGTGGTTATAATCCTATCATAGTTGGAAATTTATTGCAAGCATTTTTTCCGTAATATTAAAAAGTGTCTTTATTCCATCTCACCCATATTCTCTTTTCCCCCTCGTAATATCCCAGATAATTACCGCATATTTTATAGGAATTTCCCCTGTCATCTTCACATTCCGCCAGGCATTCCCGCTCTTCCGAAAGAAGGTTCTCCCGCATGATCCGGGTCTTCTCCTGGTATACCACACAGTCCGCGGAATTTAAGATCATCCAGACATCCCCCCAGTCTTTCCAGTCTTCTATGGTCTCTTTTTTACAGTCGATCCGGTAGGAGATGCCTGTCATATGAACGGTATTGGGTACTCCCAAAAAAGAGGACGCATACACGTTTATCGTCCCGAAAATCTTTGTTCCCTGCTGATACTCATTGACTGACATATGATACCGATCCAGCAGCCCTTCTTCCTTCAGACGGTCTTTTACCATCCTGGTCCACCGGGTAGTGTACTTGTCCTCTTCTTCTTCCCAGGGATGTATGTAATTCATATAGGTCCCGGAGTATTCCGGAATGCGGGGATTCATAGAAAAACCGATGGATCCATGATCATAGAGAACCGTATTTCCCAGACGGAATACTCCCTGGGCATCTGCTTCACAGGCTTTCGGCTCTCCTGTTTCAAAGTCCTTTTCCACCAGATAATAATCCGCATAGAATCGGTCCATCTTCTCAGCCATCACGGTCTGATCCTCCGTCTCACTCCCGATATACAGCACCCCTTCCTGACACACAAGAGATAGGATATTCCTTTCCATTTTCTTTCTGAAAAGAATCCGGGAATTATAATCCAGTTTCATGATCTCCGGCTGCTCATCCTCGTCATTCCAGCCATATATATAAAAATAATCATTCCCCAGAGCAATCCCTTCCGGCAAAAGTCCCATAACTTTCTGGGTAAGAGTAAAAATTTTCTTTCCTCTGTCGCGCATAACAACCTTTCCTGACAATGTAATATACGCCTCATAATTGCCATGATCTGCAATCTCCGGGCTGTCATACACAGACACCGTTGCGCCTTCATAGGGAAAAGATCCCATCAGGGCATACAAATATCCCCCTCCAAAGCAGAGAAAGATCAGAATTCCTCCCAACAGGATCCCAAATAACAGTTTCTTTCTTTTGATCTGGAAGTACCGGAGCTGTATGACAGAGATCATAAGGAATTCAAATAAAAGCCAGGGCAGCACAACATACCCCGACACAACAGGATCTTCCCGCGCCGGATAATTGCTGTACATATAGTCATAGCTCTGAATCATCATCCAAACTCCGAAAACTGCCGCCAAAAAGGAAATCAAATCCAGCTTCAGCATACGTCTGCCCCCATGGGTAAATAAATAATTCACCCACACCTGCACCAGTTGAAGAAAAATGGGTACCAGGATAACATAATCATTGAGATCAACAAAAAGAACATCTAACACAAAACAGACCGGCAGTATGGTAAGATTTATAAACACAAGAAGTCCAAAAGGGTATTTTTTATCCATTTCTTTCCCATGGCGGGAGACATCCGTATCCTGCATTTTATCCTCCAAAAAAACATAGCATCGGATCCTCTGTCAGATCAGCCAGATATCTTTGCTGCGCTGACAGAAGATCCAATGCTTTTTATTTAGAAAGTAAATTTATCCTCGAAATAAGTTTTCAGATCTGCGATCTTAATTCTTTCCTGCTCCATCGTATCACGATCCCGCACGGTCACCATACCGTCCTCTTCCGACTCAAAATCATAAGTGATACAGAAAGGCGTACCAATCTCATCCTGACGGCGGTAGCGTTTACCGATATTTCCACGGTCATCATACTCACAGTTGTAATATTTACTCAGTTCTTCAAATACCTTCTCTGCTCCCTCGCCCAGCTTTTTGGACAGTGGCAGCACACCGATCTTCACCGGCGCCAGAGCCGGATGGAAGTGCATAACCGTACGCACGTCTCCGCCCTCCAGTTCTTCCTCATCATAGGCGCTGCAGAGAAAAGCAAGGGTAACACGGTCAGCACCCAGAGAGGGCTCAATGACATAAGGTATGTATTTATCCTTGCGCTCATCGTCAAAATAACTCATATCCTCACCGGAGGTATTCTGATGCTGGGTCAGGTCATAATCGGTACGGTCTGCGATGCCCCAGAGCTCACCCCATCCAAAGGGGAATAAAAACTCGATATCACTGGTGGCTTTGCTGTAGAAGGAAAGCTCTTCCTGGTCATGGTCGCGAACCCGCATTTCCTCTTCTTTAATTCCCAGATCCTGCAGCCACTTGATACAAAATTCTTTCCAGTAGGAGAACCACTCCAGGTCAGTATCCGGTACGCAGAAGAACTCCAGCTCCATCTGCTCAAACTCACGGGTACGGAAGGTAAAGTTCCCCGGCGTAATCTCATTCCGAAAAGATTTTCCGATCTGACCGATGCCAAAAGGCACTTTTTTTCTTGAAGTTCTCTGTACGTTTTTAAAATTAACAAAAATTCCCTGCGCCGTCTCTGGACGGAGATATACCGTATTTTTGGCATCCTCTGTAACGCCCTGGAATGTCTTAAACATCAGGTTGAACTGTCTGATCTCCGTAAAATTGTGCTTGCCGCAGGTAGGACACGGCACTGCCTTATCCTGGATAAACTGTTCCATTTTTGCATTGTCCCAGCCATCCACAGAGCCATCCAGCTCAATGCCATTTTCCTCTGCAAAATTTTCGATCAGCTGATCTGCGCGAAATCTCTCGTGGCATTCCTTACAATCCATCAGCGGATCCGAAAAACCGCCCAAATGACCGGAAGCCACCCAGGTCTGCGGATTCATAAGGATCGCGCAGTCCACACCGACATTATATTTATTCTCCTGGATAAATTTCTGCCACCATGCCTTTTTTACGTTGTTTTTCAGCTCCACTCCAAGATTTCCGTAATCCCATGTATTCGCCAGCCCGCCATAGATCTCCGAACCTGGATAGATGAAACCACGTCCTTTGGCAAGTGCCACAATTTTGTCCATTGTCTTTTCCATAATCGTCGTCCTTTCCTTATTTAGTCGTAATCTGTATGCTATTTTACTATTGTTTGATATAGATTTCAACATTTTTTAAAAAAATTAATGGTTCCGCCCATCCAGCCTGGCGGTGCTTCCTCAATCCCCTATCCCCAAAATGTGCTTTGCATGAGCCACTCTCTCCGGCGGCGGGGGGGCGATCCCCTCCAAAGGATAAGGAATCCCTAAGTTCTCCCATTTAAAAACCCCAAGGGTATGATAGGGAAGAACTTCCACCCTCTCCACGGTCTTTAATCCGCGGATAAATGTCGCCAGCGCCTGAAGATACTCGTCTTTATCATTCCGCTCCGGCACCAGCACATGGCGGATCCACATGGGCTGTCCCAGATCAGACATGAGCCCCGCCATCTCTTTTATATTTTCACCGGGCTGTCCCGTAAGAATCTGGTGCCCTTCCTCGTCGATGTGTTTGATATCCAGCATGACAAGATCCGTGACCTCCATCAGTTCTTTCCATACTGAAAAAAATGGTTCTTCTCTCGTAAATGGATTTCCACTGGTATCCAGTGTGGTGTGAATATCCATTTTCTTAGCTTCGGTAAACAGCTCCAGTAAGAAGTCGATCTGCAGCAGGGGCTCTCCCCCACTGACGGTAATACCGCCCTCACGTCCCCAGTAAGAGCGGTACCTCAAAGCCGTCTGTATCAATTCAGATGCCGTATATTCCCTGCCGGCACGAAGATCCCAGGTGTCCGGGTTGTGGCAGAACTGGCAGCGCATGCGGCAGCCGCTCAGAAATATGACATACCGGACGCCCGGTCCGTCGGCAGAACCAAAGCTCTCCAGAGAATGGACATATCCAATTCTCTCACTCAATTTCTTACATCCTTTCGTGGCAGGTTCTGGATATCACATCCAGCTGCTGCTCCCTGGTCAGATCAATGAATTTCACGGCATAACCGGATACGCGGATCGTAAAGTTCGCATACTCTTCCTTCTCCGGATGTTCCATGGCATCCATCAGCTTCTCTTTGCCAAAAACATTGACATTCAGGTGGTGGGCTCCCTGATCAAAATAACCATCCAGCACCTGAACGAGATTTTTCACCCGCTCCGCCTCTGTGTTCCCCAGAGCTCCGGGATTGATGGTCTGGGTGTTGGAAATACCATCCAGCGCCTCCTCATAGGGAAGTTTCGCCACAGAGTTCAGCGATGCCAGCAGACCATTCTGCTCAGCACCATAAGATGGGTTGGCGCCCGGTGCCAGCGGTTCTCCCGCCTTTCTTCCGTCCGGAAGGGAACCGGTGGCCTTGCCATATACCACATTGGAGGTAATAGTAAGGATCGAAGTCGTTGGCTCCGAATCCCGGTAGGTATGGCAGTTACGGATCTTTCCCATAAAGGTACGCAGAAGCCAGACTGCCACCTCATCTGCCCTGGGATCATCATTTCCGTATTTTGGAAAATCTCCCTCCGTCTCATAATCTACAGCCAGGCCATCCTCGTCCCGGATCACCTTTACCTTTGCATACTTGATAGCACACAAAGAATCTACCACATGGGAAAAGCCGGCGATACCAGTAGCAAAGGTGCGACGCACATCCGTGTCGATCAAAGCCATCTGGGACGCCTCATAATAGTATTTATCGTGCATGTAATGGATCATATTCAGAGTTTCCACATAGGTCTGTGCCAGCCATGTCATCATCTCCTCATATTTTTCCATCACTTCCTCATAATCCAGATACTCCGAGGTGATCGGACGGTACTTGGGTCCTACCTGCGTCTTATTTTTCTCGTCAATACCGCCGTTGATGGCATACAGAAGACATTTGGCAAGGTTGGCTCTCGCCCCAAAAAACTGAATCTCTTTCCCTGTCTCCGTCGCTGATACACAGCAGCACACCGCATAATCATCGCCCCATACCGGACGCATCACATCATCGTTTTCATACTGTACCGAGCTTGTTTTTATGGAAATATAAGACGCATATTTTTTAAAGGTCTCCGGCAGATGGGAGGAATAGAGCACCGTCAGGTTCGGCTCCGGAGACGGCCCCATATTTTCCAGGGTGTGAAGGAAACGGAAGCAGGTCTTTGTCACCTGGGAGCGCCCATCCATACCAATGCCGCCCACATCCAGGGTTGCCCATACCGGATCACCGGAAAACAACTGATTATAGGATTCAATACGGGCAAATTTGACCATACGGAACTTCATGGTCATATGATCCACCAGCTCCTGTGCTTCCTTCTCCGTCAAAGTACCATTTGCCAGATCTCTCTCAATATAAATATCCAGGAAAGTAGAGACACGTCCCACACTCATAGCAGCGCCATTTTGTGTTTTAATGGCAGCCAGGTAGGCAAAATACAGCCACTGAAAGGCTTCCTTGGCATTTTTCGCCGGCTCCGAAATATCACAGCCATAAATCTCTGCCATCGCCTTCATTCCCTTCAGGGATTTGATCTGCTCCGCCAGTTCTTCCCGGATCCGGTAATCCTTGCTCCTCATGCTGCGCCGCTCACTGCCGGCAAAATCCTTTTCTTTTTCTTCGATCAGAGCATCGATGCCATACAGTGCCACACGCCGGTAATCTCCCACGATCCGTCCTCTTCCGTAGGTATCCGGAAGTCCAGTCAGGATCTTGCTGTGGCGCATCCGCTTCATCTCCGGAGTGTATACCTCAAACACCGCGTCGCTGTGTGTCTTATGATAAGCAGTAAAGATCTCGTGGAGCTTTTCATTCGGCTGATAGCCATACATCGTACAGGACTGCTCCGCCATACGGATCCCACCGTAAGGCATAAAAGCCCGTTTGAGCGGTTTATCTGTCTGCAGGCCCACGATCTGCTCCATGTCTTTCAGTTCCTCGCTGATGTATCCAGGACCATGAGAAGTCAGTGAGGATACCACTTCCGTGTCCATATCCAGCACACCGCCCTTCTGGCGCTCTTCCTTCTGAAGTTCCTGCAGTCTGCCCCACAATCGATCTGTGGCCTCTGTCGGTCCCTCTAAAAACGATTCGTCACCATCGTAGGGCTTGTAGTTATTCTGAATGAAGTCACGCACATCGATGCCTTCCTTCCAAAGTCTTCCTGAAAATCCTTCCCACTGCTTAAAGTCTCTCATTTTTTCCTCCATTCGTTAACCTATCATAAATTTTATCTCGGCCTCACATGCTGTTTTTCCATCCACCGCAGCCACAGCCCTGCCGACTCCCATCGGCCCTTTGCATTTGATGATCTCCGTCTCCAGCCGCAGCCTGTCTCCCGGCACAACCTGCCTTCTGAATTTTGCTTTGTCAATTCCGCCGAAAAATGCCAGCTTTCCTTTGTTCTCCTCCAGGCTCAGGACAGCAACAGCCCCCACCTGCGCCAACGCTTCGACGATCAAAACTCCCGGCATCACTGGTTTCTGTGGAAAATGTCCCTGAAAAAACGGCTCGTTCACAGTCACGTTTTTATAACCTACTGCCTTTACGCCGGGCTCCATCTCCTCAATACAATCCACCAGTAAAAAAGGATAACGGTGTGGAATAATTTCTTTGATACCATTTACATCTAATAACATGTCTGCCTCCTTCAATATATATCATAATTTTTTATCAAATACAAGTAATATATG
>JAAVZE010000048.1 GCA_022791495.1 Eubacterium sp. | reverse complement strand
GAAAATGCAGAGCCGCTGTATATCGCACTTGGAAAGCTGTTTCTGCGCTGGTACTCTTTTTGGGGGATAGATTGTTACGCAATAGAAGCCTTTTTCCCATTGATTTAAGCGGCTTGTAGACACGAAAAGAGCAGAGGTAAAGGAATTATACTCCACACCCTAAAAATAGCGTTCTATTGCGTAACATTGAAAGCGAAAAACAGCGTTCCCTTTCTCCGCATTGTACGGAGCAAAGAAACGCTGTCATTGCAAATGTCATCTGTGTGTTGCCCTGTTCGGGCGTTTGGTTCTTGTGGTCGTGCATATCAAGGCTTTTCCGTAAAAGTAGTAAATTGGTAGTAAATTCAGTTGCTTATATTTACAAAAGTGCCTGTTTTTAAGGCATTTTAGAGATAATCAATAGTTTTCGCTATAAAACTTTTGCCAGAATAATTCGTATTACTGTCAATATACTGATTTTCTTTTTATCGGTTGTGGGACTTGCGGCTCTGATTTATCCGGCATCCCGGATGGAACTATTCCGGCAGGCAGTAGATATCTACAAGGAGCTTACTGGCTTTTTACCATTTATGTGACGAGGGAGAGATTTTGTTATGAGATTCAAACGAATAAGAAAAATTATGCTGGCTGCCTGTTTTCTTGTGTTTATTGGTTCGGGACTTATCCTTTGCATGCTTTTCTTATCAAGTGGAGGAAATGTTGAGCAGTTCAGGATAAAAAGTAAGGAAGCTGGCATGGAAAATCCGATTGATTTTGATAAGCTTCAGAAAATAAATCCGGATATTTATGCATGGGTACAGGTGCCGGGAACTTCGATTGATTATCCGGTGGCGAGCAGTCAAGGGAAGGAAAAAGAGGATTATTACTTGAATCACAATTTCCGAAAAGCATATGAATTTGCCGGGACAATATACAGTCAGCGAGAAAACAGCAGAGATTTTAGTGACCCGGTCACAATTTTATACGGACATAACATGATAAACGGTTCCATGTTTGCCGGGTTAAGAAAATTTGCAGATGAGCAGTTTTTTGGGAAACATGATACAGTATATATTTTCACACCCGAACAGAGGTTGACATATCAGATTGCAGCTTATTATGAAACGGATAACAAAAATATTCTTCAGCATTATGGTTTCTTTCAAAAGAAAGAGCAAATAGAAGAGTATCTGAAAACTATCAGGCAGCCTGACAACGGGAACGTGAGACTGGGGATTTCTCTAAATGCAGCAGAAAAGATACTTACGTTGAGTACATGCTCATCGATCAGCACCAGAAGACGGATTCTCCAGAGCGTATTGGTTGGACAAAACGAATGGGAAGAAAGTTCGCCACAACCAAACACAAAGTAAAGGAGACATCCCTGCAAGATGCCCCCTTTACTCGGTTTACGTCAAGTTTTGAAAAAATATACATCTATTATTATATAGCAAAAATTATATTTGTCAAGGGCGAAAGGAAAAAATATGCGGATAAAATATCATTTACTAGATAAGATGTCAAATCTGACAAGGGCGGAGATGGATTTTCTCTTATATATTGCTAAAAAACAGAACCTGAAAGGATTTGTCCCTGGTGTTCATAATCAGGATGTAACCAGGAATACCGGCATGTGTAAGCAGAGTTTCTACACATCAATGAGGGGACTGGAGAGAAAAGGTCTGATCCGGATATTCCGGGCAACAGATATTGATTATGATATTACAATTTTGAATAACGATTTCAGTTATGAGGGGGCTTTTCAGGAAGGATACGTGAATCTTCAGCGTAAAGTATTTCATACAAAGAAATTTCAATCCTTGAAAGCCAGGGAAAAGTTTATGCTCATGTATTTTCTGAAGATTACCCATGAAAACAGCAGTTCATACCGGATTGGAACCCGGATGTTTTATGAGAAATTTACTTCTGTTTTTCATGTGACGGAGCGGGTGGTTCGGCATTATCTTCATTCCCTGCGTGATTTCTTTTCTGTTGGGATTAAGAATGGACTTTACTATATCACATACAAGCACAGTGTTTTTCAGGCAGTAGTCAGTACGGGAACAGAGACACAGGAACATGAGAACTTTATCCGGGTATGCTGCCGGCGAAATAAGATACGGAATGCATCGGACAGACAGATTGGGGATGCCGCAAGGCTCATTAAACAATATCGGAAAGAAGCAGAAAAGCAGAAACACAGTATTTATGAAATTCTCAGGCTTGCCATCCGGCATGCTGCACTGGAGAAGGGACAACCGAAAGACCGCATCCTGAATCCGAAATATATACATATGCTAACAAGAAATATGCTGGCTCTTTAAATCTCTGGAAAGAGATCTATTTGTGCTGGCATAGATGAAAATATTGTATGAATCCGGTTACTACTTACCTCCAATATACCATATACCGGAATCGCCAAAAGCCTTTTGTTGGGGAAAATATCTCCAATGAAAGGCTTTTGTGGATAAAGGAAGTCTAAAAAAGTGGTAAAAAACAGGTTGGAAAGTCTAAAAAACTTCCTTTTGCCGGTAGGAAGGTCTATTTACCAGGTAAAAAACGGGGAAAGAAGTCTAAATATTTTCCGGTATTTAGTTGACAAAAACAACAGTTTTTCAGGAGAAAAGATGTTTTTTATGTGGGGAGTATATTTATCCTTTTTAATTATATTCTTTCTTTTATTAAATAATTTCTTTGTCCGGGGGGACACGTTTGGAACGTGCCGGTGATGCAGGGAGAAATTTTGGAGACTTGCATAGGGAGTTTAAATTTGTTGGAGCTGAAAAGGGGAGTTTATTAACCAAGGGGGATGGAGAGCATGGGATGGGAAGGGCAGTAAAAAAGAAAAAGTGATAACAAAAGTATAAAAATGATATACTAATAAATTAAATACTGATGGGTTTGTTTATAGTAAGTTATGTTTTATCTCGGAAGTTTAGATACAATGCATAAACAGTAATTAAAATACCAGCAAGAACTGTTATTATCGATTGAGGTGATAAATCATGGATAAAAATTGTTCCTAGAGATAAAACAATTTCACCTATGGTCATCATTACTGTTGAATTTTTTTTGTCCTCCAACTTTTTTTCAAGTTCAGTAACTTTTAAACAACTTTCATCGTACTTTTGACTGACAGCTTTAAACTGATTCATGAGCATTTTGTAAGATTGTGTTTCCTTTGGAATTTCACTTATATCTACCTTTTCTACATCATCAGGATCAATACCTATATCGTAAAATATTGAACTTATTGTTCTGTCCATATCTGTTGTTGCCTTTTGAGGTAAAGGGATTGTTGTAGAAGTATCAGGAAGAGGAACTTTAGTGTTGTTAAAAAGCTGTATTATTGAGGCTGAAATCTCTTTATAATTTGGCACTGGTAAGGATGTTGAACTGTACCCAAATAATTCCTTGATAAAAACATCAATGTCTGGTGTTCTTGTCATATTATCAAGTTCTAAAGCATGTGCTAATGCCTTTTTAACAGTGGTATCAACATTGTTATAGGAGATAAGAGTGTTGTCAGTATTGAGGAGTCTGTCTATGCTACTAGGAAATTTATTACCTGTTAAAATCATATAAGCAACTGCTGCTATAGAATAAATATCACTATTTAAGTTTTGGCTCACTTTTGGTTGATATATTTCAGGTGGAGCATATTTAGAGGTTGTAGTGAATGAGTATGCGTAAGTTTTGCTATCTTTTTGAGAAGCAATATGTATATTACCCAAATCGGAAAATAAGACATTACCGTCATTGATAATAAAATTTCCAGGGGAAATATCCACAATGAGGACATGCTTATCATGTAGTTTCTTTGTATTATACAATATACAATATATTATTTGCATTTTCAATTCATAATTTTGCTGAAATTCATCTTTGTATATCAACTGTTCTAATGAATATCCAGATATAAAATCCATTACCATATACATGGTATTGTTTTCTTCAAATGTACTGTACATTTTAGAAGTGGCATTTGTATTATTTAAAAATTTAAATTTTTTTGATTGTTTTATATAATGTTCTTTAAAAGTGTTAAATTCAGAGTGATTTTGGATAATAATTTCATTGGTAGTAAAATTTCTTTTACAATTAGTTGGAAATAATTCTTTTATTGCATAAATATGATTATTATTATCTATGGCTTTATATACAATGGATGTTCCTCCTTTTCCGATACATTCTATAATCGTATATTTGTCTTTTAAGATTGTTCCTTTTTTAAGACAAGTATTGTCTAAACCTAATTCACAATTAGGACATAAGCTATATTTATCTTTGTCATAAAAGTGTCCATTAATACATTTAGTTAAGTACATAATTTTCCGCTCCTAGTGTGATTTATAGAGTTATTTTACTATAATAGAAACGTGATGTAAATATTTTTTTCTTTCTTTTATCGATAGCCGGCATACCGTTACGCAGAAAGCCTGACGACAGTCTACACTCAAAACCATAACCGTGGATTTGATGGATAACCGGCTTGGATATATGGATAAGTCAGTGACAACTTGAAAAAATTAAGTTGCCACCAACTTACCCACAAATCCAAAAGCGTTGCGGTTATCGCACAAGCTCCACAGTTCTACTACTATTGTTTTCATTTCTCTCAGTTGGAAAATTCGCCACCTGAGAAAAATTGAAAACAGGGGAAGGGCTCCGCCCTCGCAAAGTAAACTTCGTTCACTATGCTCACCCCGTCCTTCGGACAGTAGAATTTTCTCATTGTTCAAAGACCAATGAGAAAAAGAGCATAAGGGAAATCTGACCCCACAATGTTGTGGGGGTTAGGCAAAGCCTAACGATTTTATGGGGACACAAAATAAGCAGATGGAATAAAAAAGAATAACAGAAAAGAGGGGAAAAAGAGAAAAAGTAATAAAAGCGAATAAAAAAACTTGAAAAAAACCGCAATATATTATATATTAAATATAGTATAGTTTGTAAAGGTGTGATGTCATGCGGAAATGTTTCAGCTTATCAGAAGAGGATTGGGCATTGTTGGAGCAATATAAAAAGGAAAACAATATTAAGAATAACAGTCAGGCGGTTTCCTCGCTATTACATCAGAATCAAGACAACAGAGAGCAGCTTGCCATTGCTATCCGGGAAGAACTGGAGAAAAACTATCTTCCCAAAGAGAGGATACGTTGGGCGACCAAAACAGCGGAGCAGAACAGTATTGTGATATTGGATGCGATGAATACGTTATTGCATATGCTGAAAGCAGATGCATGTATTCCAGTGGAAATGGCAGCTCATCCAGTTGTAAAGCAAAGCCAGGATCGTATCAAAGAGAAGATTGCATACTTTAAACAAAAGAGTGATGAACGAAAAAGCAAAGAAAATACGTAGGGGGTCACAAATGACCTTTTTGGAAAAGGAGCGGGCAGCATGCAGAAATGTATTAGTATCACGGATGAAGAGTTATTGCTATTAAGGGAATATAGAAAAAGAAAAGGGCTAAAGAATGACAGTCAGGCAATCGCATTACTGATTCGGCAGGAAAGTGAAAACCGGGAAGAAAACATAGCCAGGGCAGTATGGGAAGAGTTTGAAAGAAAATACGGACAGAATGACTTTGAGGAGAGTAATAGGGGATGGAAATAAAGATTAGAAATGTAGACCCGGTCATTGTAAAAAAGATTGATGAACTGGCAAAAAAGCATTCCTTGAGCCGGAACCAGTATCTTCTGCGTTGTCTGTCCAGATATGCCACGGTGCAGGATGTGGAAGAACTTGACAGCCGGTATGCCAATTTGATAAATATACTGTCACAAAGACTGGAGCAGGCAAATGATGTGATAGAAAATAACTCTATCCTGTTGGAAAAGATTACAGGGGTCACACGTGACCCCTGACAGTATAGGCAATAAAAGCAGGGGGTCACGAATGACCTCCTCTTGTTTTGCAAGGAAGGAAGCTGTGTATGGGGAATATCAAAGCAGGGGTGGTTGTCGTAACAAAATTTTGTAGAGCTGCTTCTAGTAAATTCACTTCTTATATCAATTACATTGACAGAAAAGAGGCAGTCCGAACAGAAAATAGCAGCAAGTACAATCTGTATCAGGATTATATGGGAAATCCGGAAAAAACAACCGGGCTTTTTTCACAGGTCACAAATGACCTTTTGGAAACAGATAGACAAAGAATGAAAAACATTTTTGAAAAGGCACAGGAAAAAGATTCCCTTATGTGGCAGACTGTGATTTCTTTCGATAACCGCTGGTTGAAAAAAAACGGTTTATATGATTCGGGAACACAAATATTAGATGAGGAAAGTATTAAATCCATTACCAGAAATGCGGTAAATAAAATGCTGAAATCAGAGAACATGGAAAACGCAGTGTGGACTGGGGCAATCCATTACAATACAGACAACATTCATGTACATATTGCAACAGTGGAACCAGAACCGCTGCGAGAGAAAAAGGAATACATCCAGTATCAATACCATACCATTGATGGAAAAAGAATCCGGGAACCGAAGAGGGACGCTTTTGGCAATGTGGTAAAAAGGGAAGAATACAAAGGGCGATTCCGGCAGTCGAGTATTAACAGCTGCCGGAGAAGTATTGTAAATGAGGTGTTGCAGGAAAGAGAAAACAATGAGCAGATTAACAAAATCATCAGAGGGAGAATTGTGGAACAGAAACATAGACACCCTCTTGCCAGTGACCGAAAACTCAAAGATGAATTTGTCAGACTTTATCAAAAAATGCCAGACTGTAACCGTAATATGTGGAATTACAACAATCCGGTTATGGCATCTGTTAAAGGAGACATCGATAAACTAAGCACCCATTACCTGAACCAGTACCATAAAAAAGAGTTTGACGAATTTAAGCAACAGATCAAGGAACAGAATCAGAAATATCAGGAAGCATACGGAACCGCAGGAAAAAGCTATGAAGATGGAAAAATGCAGGACTTGTATACAAGGCTTGGCAATGCAATCTTAAAAGAGATTCGCAGCTATGATGTTGAGCAGAGGGAGAGTGCAGCCGGAGAAAACACCCCGGAATATACAAAGCAGATGGCAGGCGGAATGTCTTTGGCATCAGCCATCAACCGTATGCGAAAAGGTTTAAAATCGGAATGGGAAAAGGCGAGAAACGAGCAGGAACATGAAAGGATGATGCAGTATGAGGAAGAGATTGAAAATGGGGGTCACGAATGACCTGTAAATTGTTCCTGAAAATTTGTCAAAAAGGATGGCAATTTAACATTGACTTTACCACATAATAATTATATAATTGTTATACAAAATAAAGAGGTCACTTCTGACCCTTTGAAAAATGCTAATTAAGCACGGTAAAGGAGAGAGACTATGAGAACAATATTATTTTTAAACAACAAAGGCGGTGTCGGAAAGACAGCTAGCGTAACAACGGTGGCACATATGCTTGCGGAAGTACATAAGAAAAGAGTGCTTTTGATTGACTCAGACCCGCAGATGAACAGCACATGCATGTTCAGTGAGGTGGATTTTATCGAACTTTTCAACAGTATCTATCAGGGAACCTGCACAAAAAAACAGAAGTCCGTAGAAGATATTCTGTTAGACCGGGAACTGGATATCCATGAATGCATCCGGCATACGGAATATGAGAATCTTGATATTATTCCCAGCTTTCTGACTTTATCAGAGGCAGAGGAGAGAATGAAAGCAGATGTTACCTCTCCACAACAATTTCGTTTAAAAAAACATTTAAGGGCTATACAAAAAGAATATGATTATTGTATAATAGATAGTAGCCCATCCATATCTATTACGAATATAAATGGACTGGTGGCATCCGATGAAGTTTATGTGCCATTAAGGTGTGACGGGGGAAGTCTTTTGGGAGCGTCTATTATTATGAATCTATTTGAAACGGTATCGGAATATGATGCCGGGCTTCAAATAGGCGGGATGTTTTTTACCCAGTGGAACGGAAGAAAAAATGTCTCAAAGGCAGTTTATGAATTGCTGAGTGAGATGTTTGGCAGTTATATTATTCCAGTCACGATCAGCCAAAGTAAAAACGTGGAGGAAAGCAGCCTTGTGCAGAAACCGTTGCTTGCATATGATGGGGGAGCAAAGAAAAGCAGGGTAACGCAGGATTATTTGAAACTAACGGAATATATCTTAAATAAAAATCAAAAGGGGTCACAAATGACCTTTTAACCAAGAGGAGAAATGCTTATGTTCAAGGTAACGATAAAATTAGACCGGGAAAAGGTCGAGGAGCAGAATCTTGATTATGACAAAGTGATGGCACTGGTAGACCGTGTCTACAACAGACCGGAGATCATAAAGACGGGAGAGGGGAGTTATACCGGCATTACTTCTTCCCAGGAGTTAGCCTCATTTGGAATTGCCATGCTTACGTTGGAAAAAGCGGATTGGTTTTTTGAACTGGTAAGTGAATGGTATATGGACGACGAAAGCGATGGCAGCCGGGAGGATATAAAGGCTAGTAAGCTGGCATGGGATGCCCAGCAGCAGAAATGAGGGAACATAGATGGGAAAAAACCAAAGCAGGGTTTCCGTCTACTTTGATTTAGATGTACAGTCACTAAAAGATATCTATGAGCCGTTAAGCGGGAATCATTACACAAATGCATATTATGAGATACGCTCGTTTATGGAGAAACAGGGATATGAACATGAACAGGGTTCTGTCTATCACTCTGCCGGAGAAAAGAATAAGGCGGATGTAATTCGTACAATCAAGGGATTGCAGGAAGAAAAACCGTGGATGAAGGACTGTGTGAACAAAATGAGTTATGCAAGGATTTCAGAAGAGCATGACCTTACCGGCATTCTTCAGGATGTGGAAGAACTGGCACGGAATGGACTGGGAAAAGAGCCGGGCTTAGAAGATATTTTTAAGAAACAGAGAAATGGGGAACCGACACTGGGAAGAAAGGCGAAAATGAGAAAAATAAATTTTGAACGGTAAACGGAAGGGGTCACAAATGACCTGCGGAAGAAAGGAAGATAAGTATGGGAAAATTTAGTGTGGATTCGATAAAAAAAGGAGCAGAGAATAAGGCAAAGGGAGTACAGGTTGGTGCAGGACTTCTGTCAGAGGTATCCAAGAACCAGGCGGTATCCAAAACGATTCAGGTACCAAGAAACCTGATTGACAAAAACCCAAACAACAAGTACAGCATCCGGGGAATTGCATCACTGGCAAACTCAATCCGGGATTTTACATTGGTAGAGCCATTGCATGTAAGCCGGAAAGAAGATGGACGGTATCTGCTATTGGGCGGAGAACGCAGACTGGCGGCTATTGACCGTCTGATTGCGGACAAGGAAGTTCCCGACTGGACGGAAGATACCCTGATTCCATGTGTGGAAAAAGGGACAGAGCTGATTAAGCTGCCTTTGAGTGAAGAGAATAAAGAAAGGTATGCCATTATCATTACAAACAAAGAAGCAAGGAAATATACGGATGGCGATATGTATATTGAGATTCAGGAATGGAAAAGCATCATTGAGGAACTCCGGGAAAAAGGGATTGAATATATTGATGGTTCGGATGAGGATGGAGAGGAAGGCAGGATTCAGATCAAAGGACAGACGACAAGGGACATTCTGACGAAAACGACCGGCTTATCCAGGGGACAGATTAACAAATATGAAAAAGTGGACAGACAGGGGAGCGATGCCTTGAAAGATGCTCTTCTAAATAACAAGGTTTCAGTCAGCGTGGCAGAAAAAGCAGTAGAACATTTAGATAAGGATGAGCAGGAGAATCTTGTTAAGGCATCCGAGAACACAAACATTCGCTCTGGGGATGTAAAAAACTACAAAAAGACTTCCGCCAGAACAAAGCAGCTTACCTCTGAGATGTTTCAGGAAGATATTGCAGAAATCATTAAAAGTCTAAAAGAAAGTAAAATTTTACTTGACGAATCAACAGAAGAAAAATATCATTTTTATATAAGACAGATAGAGAAATTGTTAGAGGGTCACAAATGACCTCTAGAAAAGATGAGGTATGGATATGGCAAAGAGGCTTTTTTCAAGCTATGTATCACAAGAAGTTTTTGAACTGGTTGATTTTCTTTCAAAAAGGGAAGAGATTAGTAAGACCGTTGTTTTTCCCAAGCGGGCGATTCGATGCTTTATGGAGAGCGACAGGAAGATCGACCCTCGGATTCTGCTTACCCAGCGTACCGACCCGGCTTACATTGAGAGGAAAGCGTTGCTGACTGTCTACTTAGAAGAGGAACAGAGAAAACAACTAGAGGCTGTGGCAGAAGAGAAAGGCTGTAATGTGTCGCAGGTGTTTTTTCAGGCAATGCTTGATTACTGTGCACTTCTTATCAGCATGGACAGTAGCGGTATTCATATTGAAAAAAGAGAATAGGTCATTTGTGACCTGTAACATCATCAAGAGAATTACAATAGTCTCTGAAAGGTTTCCTTTCAGGGACTATTTCAAATTATTATAAGTTGCTTGAATCCATGACAATAAAATCAATCCTATTCGACATAATTCGACAACTATATTTTTTTGATAATGTTATAATATTTAAGTTCCTGAATCATATATGAAAGAAATAAATTTGTCAAAAAAGATGGCAGAATTTAATTGACAATAGCTATTATATATTATATAATAGCTATATAATATAAGTAAAGGAGTGGTTGTAATGAAAAAGGCTATTAGAAATTTATTCTTTTTGTTGGTGGCAGGGATTCTGTTGTCCTTTACAAGGATGGTTGGGAGTGATGCAAAAGACAAAAAAATTCCAACTGTATTAGACAAAGGATATAGTACGGTTGTGTATAGAATAAATCAGAAAGAAAAAATCCAGAAAGGAATTGTTACTTTGAAAACAATAAAAGTCCAAAGAAGTAACAAGTCTGTGGCTTCTGTAAAAGTAAGAAAAGATAAGGATGTTAAAGGGAGGTATTATTATGTTGAAGTTACTGGAAAGAAATGCGGAAATGTAAAAATTACAGTCAAAGTAAAAAAGAAAATGCCTTCTGGAAAGAATAAAACGGTTGTAACTAAAATTAAGATAAAAATACCAAGTAATAAGCAGAGAGCAAAAGAGGCATTTGAGCTTCAAAACACGATAAGAAAAAAGGCAGGAAAAAAAGAACTTGAATGGTCGGAGGAATTATACCAGATAGCTGTTATCCGAGTGGAGAAAGACGGATTTGATCGTCACAAAAACTTTCGGAAAAGATGGCATGAACATTTTTCTGTAGATGGATTAGATTTGGATGAGACATTTTTTGATGGAGGTGAAAATCTGTATATTGGTTCAAGTAATCCGACACATGCCATTAAAAGTTGGAAAAATTCTCCAGGACATTATGCAAATATGATAGATAATAGTTATCAGTGCGGAGCAATGGCATATGATGATAAAACGGATACTTGGGTGGCGGTTTTCAGTAAGAATCCTTTATCTGTTATAGAAAATTGGCGTACCGATATACCATTATTAAGACTTAGTAGGATTGATAACAAAACAGGTGAAAGGATTCGTGGTTCACAAATAAGTATTATAGATGATGTTGGAAATGAGGTATACAGAGGGTGGAGTGTTTATATTTTTAATTCTGAAATTTTTACTGTTGGAAAGGCATACACTGTTATTGAAATATCTACACCAGTTGGCTATCAGAAAGCTGACAGTGTGACCTTTGTTGCTAAAAGTGCTTCTGAAGGAGTAATCGAAATAGTATTATCCAGTGACAAGAAATAAGCGAAAAAAGGAGTAACAAGTTTTGGCGGAGAGGCGCTTCTCCGCCACTATTGCTTTACGGGAGGTTTCATTTAAGATGGCAAAAGAGAAAGCGTATAAAACAATTAAATGGGAAGACCGGCTGAGAATTGAAGTGTTATATAAAGCGGGACATAAGCCACAGGAGATAGCAGAACAATTAGGATTCCATCATAGTACAATCTATCGGGAATTAAGACGTGGAAAAACGAAAAAACGTAATTCTGACTGGACAGAGGGTGAGATTTATAGTCCGGATTTGGCGCAGACAAAGGCAGATAAAAATAAGAAGAAAAAGGGACGTCCTCTGAAAATTGGCTGTGACTATAAGTTTGTAAGATACGTGGAAAAAACGGTTGGAGATGAAAAGAATTCTCCGGCAGTTGCCCTTGCGGAGATTGAAAGAAAAGGATTGCAGTTTGATACTCAGATTTGCCTGACGACACTATACAATTATATTAAGGGCGGGATATTTTTTAACCTTACTATGATGGACTGTCCATATCGTGTAACAAAGAAAAAAGGAAGGAAAAAGCGTAGGGTACAGAAACGATTAAGTGCAGGAACAAGCATTGAGGAACGACCACTGGAAGTCATGGCTCGTAATGAGGTGGGAAATTGGGAAATGGATACTGTTGTTGGTGGACAGGGAAAGTCCAAGAAATCCCTTCTGGTTCTTACGGAAAGAAAAACAAGAATAGAGATTATCGAATTATTAAATGAACATACGATGTCAGAAGTGGTGCGTGTTATGGATAGATTGGAAAGAAAATTTACGGAGAAGGGGTTCCGGGAGATGTTTCAAACAATTACAGTTGATAATGGATCAGAGTTTTCAGACTGGAAGGGAATGGAGCGTTCCAGAAGAAATAAGAAGAAGCGTACCAAAGTTTTTTATTGCCACCCATATTGCAGCAGTGAACGTGGTTCTAACGAGAACAATAATAAACTAGTTCGCAGGTTCTATCCCAAAGGCGGAAGTTTTGATGATGTACCAAGACGGGATATAAAGAAACTGGAGCATTGGATAAACCAGTATCCACGTAAGATGTTTGGATGGAGGAGTGCGGAAGAAGTGTTCCAAGATGAACAATGGAGGGTGGCTATGTAACGGGCAGTACAATTTAATACTGTCTTAAAAGCTGGCATATTAGGTAGCTTTCTTTTAATTGTCTTATATGATATATAGTCAATGTCATATATTTTTTTATCCACTTAAATAATGAAAAATACACTCTATACGATATAATTTCAGACAAAAGAAAAAAATTGTCCAATATGTGCGGAAAAACTTGACATTTGCAAGAAATTCAGGATAACAGAAAATTGATTGAAATATCCCTCCGTATGTGGTATCATATACAATATATGTGTATTAAGGAGGCTTTTTCATCGATGGCAGAACAGAAAGAAGAAGAGATTATTTCTAAAAATTTTATTGAGCAGGAGATTGACAAGGATCTGGAAGCAGGTATTTACAAAGATATTATGACGAGATTTCCGCCGGAGCCAAATGGATACTTACATATTGGACATGCCAAATCCATAATTTTAAATCAAGGGCTGGCTAAGAAATATGGAGGAACGTTTAATCTGAGGTTTGACGATACGAATCCTCAGAAGGAAGAAGAAGAATTTGTACATTCGATTCTTGAAGATGTGAAGTGGATCTGTGGAGGAGAGACCCCTCCTGTATATTTCGCTTCGGATTATTTTGATAAAATGTTTGAGTGTGCCGTGAAGCTGATCAAGAAAGGGAAGGCATATGTGTGCGACCTGACGCCGGATCAGATCCGGGAGTACCGCGGGACTTTGACAGAGCCAGGAAAGAACAGCCCCTACCGGGAGCGTACTGTAGAGGAAAATCTGGATCTGTTTATGAGGATGAAAAATGGGGAGTACAAGGATGGAGAAAGGGTTCTTCGGGCGAAAATAGATATGTCATCGCCGAATATGAACATGCGTGATCCCATCCTTTACCGGGTGGCCCATGTCAGCCATCACAACACCGGAGATAAGTGGTGCATATATCCGATGTACGATTTTGCACATCCCATCGAAGATGCAGTGGAAGGGATCAGCCATTCGATCTGTACGCTGGAATTTGAGGACCATAGAGCGCTTTATGACTGGGTTGTGCGGGAATGTGAGTTTGAGGTACCGCCGAGACAGATCGAGTTTGCGAAAATGTACCTGACCAATGTGATCACTGGAAAACGGTATATTAAAAAACTGGTGGAGGATGGGATCGTGGATGGATGGGATGATCCCCGACTTGTATCCATAACAGCGCTGCGGCGCCGGGGATTTACAGCGTCTTCCATCCGTAAGTTTATGGAGCTTGCTGGAGTATCCAAGAGCAACAGTTCTGTCGATTATGCGATGCTTGAATACTGTATTCGTGAGGATTTGAAAATGACACAGCCCCGGATGATGGCGATCCTTGATCCGGTAAAACTGGTGATCACCAATTATCCGGAAGGACAGGTAGAATATCTGGAAGTGCCGAATAATCAGGAAAATTCAGAGATGGGTACGAGAAAGGTGCCATTTGCAAGAGAGCTTTATATCGAGAGGGAAGACTTTATGATCGAACCTCCGAGAAAGTATTTCCGGCTGTTTCCGGGTAATGAAGTCCGGCTGATGAGCGCTTATTTTGTTAAATGTGAGAATTATATCACAGATGAGAATGGCAGGGTGACTGAAGTGCATTGTACCTATGATCCGGAGACAAAGAGCGGTCTGGGCTTTACCGGAAGAAAAGTGAAGGGAACGATACACTGGGTTGCCGCACCAACAGCGGGTACAGCAGAGATACGTCTGTATGAAAATCTTGTGGATGAAGAAAAGGGTGTTTATAACGAAGATGGGTCGGTAAATATCAATCCAGATTCTTTAAAGATTTTAAAGGAATGTTATGTGGAGCCGGCGCTGCTGGATGTGGAGCCGGGAGATAAGTTCCAGTTTATGAGAAATGGCTATTTCAATGTGGATTCTAAGGACACAACAGCAGAACACAAAGTATTTAACCGTATTGTTTCGCTTAAGAGTTCTTACCGTCCCGGGAAATAGTTTAACAGGTAAAGTAATGCGGTTAAAGCATGAGCTATGCAAATATTGTGACGGGGCGCTGCCTGCACAAACATTGCGTATATTAAAAATGCAGCGCAGAAATGAGGGTAATTATGAGTAATTTGTTTGCTGGGCTGGAGAGTCTGGGACTGAATATCAAAAAAGATATTGACGTATATGATGAGGAAAAGAAGGAAGCAAATAGCGGGCATGAACATGAAAATAAACCGAAGGAGATGGCAGAAGAGGATCTGCTGTTTGATAAATCCTATACCTGTCCGGTGTGTGATTCTGAATTCAAGAGTAAGATGGTGCGTACAGGAAAGGCAAAACTGGTGTCAGCTGATACGGATCTGCGTCCAAAGTATCAGGGAATCGATCCCTTAAAGTACGATGCGATCCTGTGCCCCAAATGTGGGTATGCTTCTCTGAACCGATATTTTAACTTTGTGATGTCTTCCCAGTCAAAATTGATCAAAGAACAGATTTCACAGAATTTTAAATATGAATCAGAAGAGGATAAGGTCTACTCCTATGATGAAGCGATCATGAGATATAAAATGGCGCTCTTGAACACGGTAGTAAAGAAAGGTAAGACCAGTGAGCGCGCTTATACCTGCCTGAAGCTGGCATGGCTGTTCCGTGGTAAGAGAGAAGAGGCGCTGAAAAATGGTGCGTCAAAAGATGACGTGGCAGAGGATTTAAAAGAAGAGATCCAGTTTTTAGAGAGTGCTCATGAGGGATTTGAGGCAGCATTTTCCAAAGAAGCCTTTCCGATGTGCGGCATGGACCAGTATACGGTAATGTATATGGTAGCAGAGCTTGCCAGACGTATTGGTAATAATGAAGAGGCAAAGCGCTGGGTGTCCAAGGTGCTGGTGGCAAGAGATGCCAACAAGCGTATTAAGGATAAGGCGCTTGCCCTGAAGGAACTGCTTCAGGATGCGGATGAATAATGAATGGATGGAGAGTTTAGAACATGTCGATGGATATGCTGATGGATATTTTACTGGATGGACTGCTGGACAGTCTTAAACTGATACCATTCTTATTTCTGACGTATCTGACCATGGAATATCTGGAGCATAAGACCAGCACGAAGACTCGTGCCGTGGTTCGGAAAGCAGGAAGGCTGGGACCGTTGGCGGGTAGTATTGCAGGAGTTTTCCCCCAGTGCGGATTTTCCGCTGCGGCTTCCAATCTGTATGCAGGCGGTGTGATCACCACAGGAACACTGATCGCAGTCTTTTTATCCACTTCAGACGAGATGCTTCCGATCTTTGTCTCGGAATCGGTGCCTGTTCGGTCGATCGTGATTGTTCTCGGTATTAAGCTGGTGCTTGGGATGATCACCGGTTTTCTCGTAGATTTCATATTTCGTTTCCGCCCCTCACCGATCCGGTATAAGGAGATCCATAGTATGTGCGAGAGTGAACACTGCGGCTGTGAAGAAGGGATCTTTTCCTCGGCGCTGAAGCACACAGTGAAGATTTTTCTTTTTGTATTTTTGTGCTCTATCGTATTGGGATTACTAATTGAGCTGGGAGGAGAGGCCCGTCTGGCACAGTTTTTGTCAGGCTGTCCGGTACTAGGACCTCTACTTGCTGGTATCGTAGGACTTATTCCGAATTGTGCTTCATCAGTAGTGATCACGCAGCTGTTTCTTGGAGGTATGATCAGCTTTGGTACGATGATGTCAGGACTATTGGTAGGGGCCGGCGTCGGGCTGCTCATTTTATTCCGGGCAAATAAAAGATGGAAAGAAAACCTTTCCATCCTATGTATACTGTATGTGTCCGGGGTAGTCTGGGGGATTGTGCTGGATATTATATGGAGATTCTATTCATTATAGATGCCATTGCACTTGACCATGGCACGGGGCAGGGCGTCTTTAGATGTCTTCCAGGGGGCATCCACATTTCGGTAATCAAATTTATCAATAAACCAGGAGACCTCATCTTCCATTCTTTTCAGATTGGTGAGAAAGACCTGGTCAAGATCCTTTGTAAAAGTGTCCAGAGTGTTTCCGTGGAGATATTTCGGGGCTGTCTCGTACAGTATTCCGTAGTGCTCCAGGCAGAAGCCTCTGGATTTTTTTAATTTTCCCTGAAATGCTGGATCATTTTCATATAAATAGAAAATTGTGGCGATATAGCGCTCATAGGTATGCTGGATCCGGTCGCAGATAAAGCAGGAGTGATGGACCATTTCCGTATAGTTGTATACAGGTGTTTCTTCTTTTTTGGAAAAAAGCCCACCGGAACTTTTTCTTCCCTTCTTCTGTAATAACTCAATGTTTTCTATCATATTCTTCATATGAGTGTCAAGGATCAGAGCCAGCCCCAGGCGGTTTTCAAAGTCATACATCATCTGCATATGACGAGCACAGAAACCGATCTTATCAGTAGTGAGGCGGATATCGTCCTCCATATAGCTGGGCCCCATGGCAAAAGCGACACCGTCGTCATCCAGGGATTTTCTTATGGCACATACGGGACATTCACAGTCCTTGTCAAAAATATCGTTTACCGGAATGGTATAAAGCTGTTCTTTCATAGCGACCTCTTTTCTGTAATATTTGATTTTTTATGTATTATAACATATTTTGTGAAAAAAGGCAAAAAAGTGAGAGAACAAGAGAAAAATAAAGATATTACTATTTTAACGGGAAAATAGTAAAAAATACCAGGCACTTCGATTTGCAAAACAAAGGATAAGTGACTATTATTAGATTAATCGCTAGCACTCAACCAGAGAGAGTGCTAACAAATATGAATAGAATGATTGGAGGAAATAGAAATGAAATTAGTACCTTTAGGTGACAGAGTTGTATTACAGCAGTTAGATGCAGAAGAGACGACGAAATCTGGTATTGTACTTCCGGGCCAGGCACAGGAAAAACCACAGCAGG
>JAAVZE010000047.1 GCA_022791495.1 Eubacterium sp. | reverse complement strand
GTCTCCATTATGTCAGATATTTTTGAAGAGGATGGTGAGTCCTAATTGGCGCGTTTTCGGTTTCCTATGCAGAATATCCTGAACATGAAGGAAAAGCTGGAGGAACAGGCAAAAAATGAATATGGTCAGGCGAATGCGAGGCTTCTCGCGGAGGAAAAAAAGCTGGAGCAGTTAAATAACCGTTTGGAAGATGCGCGGCTGCAGTTAAAAAATGTCCTGTGTGAGCTTCTGTCTATGACAGAAATACATAAAAAGGAAAATGCCGTTGTGATCCTGAAGGGGTATGTAAAGCAGCAGCAGCTGGTGGTGAAGCGATGCGAGAAAGAGGTGGAGATTGCCAGGGAAAAGCTCACCGAGGCGATGAAAGAGCGAAAAATTTTTGAAAAACTCAGAGAGAAGGCATTTGAAGAGTTTATCAAAGAGGAAGGGCGCAGGGAACAAAAAGAAGTTGATGAGCTTATGAGCTACAAGTACGGGGCAAAAAATGCCTGATTTTGAAAGGATGAATAGAATTTATGGCAAAAAAAGATAAGAAAAATAAAGAAAATAATGAATATGCCCAGGAGGAAAGTGCAGGCAGTAAACTGCTTACCTTTTTGATCGTACTTTTTATCGTGATCATATGGCTTGTTATATTTGGTGTTTTGATTAAATTTGATGTAGGAAATTTTGGAAGCGAAGTTTTGCATCCGGTTCTCAAAGATGTTCCATTAGTGAACCGCATACTTCCTGAGGTGGAGGGAGCAGAGCCGGAGGGATATACAAATATCGACGAGGCAAACGCCAGAATCCGCCAGTTGGAAAAAGAGCTTGCTGGCCTGAAGAGTGCCAATTCTCTGAGCAGTGATGAGGTCAATGAATTAAAATCAGAAATTAACCGTCTCAAGAAATATGAAGAGCAGCAGCATGCCTTTGAACAGCGGGTAAAAGATTTTGATGAAAACGTTGTTTTTAATGATAAGGCGCCAGATATTTCCGAATATCAGAAATATTATGAGGGAATTGATCCAGATAATGCGGCTTCGATCTATAAAGATGTGATGAAGGATCTTAAGTACCGTGCCGCTATTAAAAAGCAGGCGACGATGTATGCTAAAATGGATCCGGCAAAAGCAGCATCAGTACTGCAGACTATGTCCGGTGACCTGGATCTCGTGGCTTCCATCCTCGATAACATGACAGAGTCAAAGAGTGCGGCGATCCTTGCAGAAATGACACCAGAGACTGCTGCACAGATCACCACCAAGATGACTGCTAAATAGTTTGTCTGGGAGAGAATAGCAGTAATGTTTTTCCTCGAATCAGACGATATGAATAATAGATAACTCCTGTCTTTTCATGGAATGGAAAGGCAGTGGGCTATAAATAAAATAAGACAGCGTATTTATGCCGTCTGGAAAGGAGATAACAAATGCAGACACAGGGTATATCACTGAATGCCTCTGCGATGCGGACAATGTCCTTAGGCAAAGCGGGAAAAGGGGATAAGACAGTTTTCGATAGTTTTATGTCCCAGAATGCTTCATCCGCCTCTGGCAAAAAGCAGAATATATCTGCTGGAAGATCTCAGGATCCAAGAAAATCAGGTGGGATCGCAGCCGGTGGGGATGATTATACGAAACAGAAGCTTTCCCTGAGTTCCCAGTCCCAGGAAAAAATTGAGGGAATGGAGACGATGGATCCAGAAGAGATTGGTAAAGAGGTTGTTTCTCTTCTGCAGGAGACTTTTGGCATGAGCGAGCAAGATATCGTTGACATTCTGGAAATGCTTGGTTTGTCGCCAATGGATTTGTTATTGCTGGTTTCACCGGAGTTTCAGAATGTAGTCCCATTGAATGTAGAGAATATCAAGGCATTTATCATGGAAGTACATGGTGTGGACGATGCGAATCTATTTCTATTCTCCGATGCCATGTCTGGTGAGTTGAATGATGTCATGTCAGGACTTCAGGATATTCTGGAGCAGGCAACAGGAATGGATATCGCAAAGCTAAACGAGGGGGATGAAGTTCTCATGAAGAGCTTTGCTGAAAAGTTTAGCGAACTAGTTGGAAAGACAGATGGATCCATGCAGGAGACAGCAGCAGAAGGTTCTGGACAGCTGAATACATCAGAGATGATGGTGTCGGCTGCTAAGGATGAGATTCCGGTAGTTGTTGAGACCTCTGGGGAACAGGATTTGTCCGATACATATGGAGAAGGTCAACAGCCGGCGTCCCAGGGTGTGCGCCAGGAGATACACGAAAGTCCTTTGAACGCTTTTGTAGAAAGGCTTTCCCAGTCTTTTGAAGAGGTGGCACAGGAAGAAGTGGCCGCGCCGAGAGAGATGATGTCGAACATTGTGGATCAGGTGGTCAATCATATTCGGATCCGGGTACTTCCGCAGACGACAAGCATGGAGCTTCAACTGAATCCGGAGTCCCTGGGAAGAGTAAATCTCAATGTGACGTCCAACAATGGACTGGCGACAGCTACGTTGACAGTACAGAACGAAGTGGCGAAGGAAGCATTAGAGAGCCAGTTGACAGTGCTTAGAGAAAATCTGGAAAGCCATGGACTTAAGGTTGATTCCGTAGAGGTAAACGTATCGGAGTTTGGATTTAAAAATCCAGAGGATTCCGATCATGGCCAGTACAAACAAAAGAAATCCCAGGGAAGAAAATTTCGGTATGATGTGGCGGAAGAAACAGAGGTAGAGGAAGTCACGACAGAGACAACCGAAGACAGGCGCATGGGAGATAGTATGGTGGATTACACCGCTTAATCAGGAAAGGAGGAAAAAATATGGGAACATCACTACAAGGTATTGTGACAGGACTGGATGAGCTTGCCTTTGGTAAAAAGCCGACGCAGACCACAGAGAGGACGCCAGGCGGAGATCTTGGCAAGGATGAGTTTCTTCAGCTTCTTGTATGCCAGATGAAGAACCAGGATCCGCTGGAGCCGGAGAAAGATACAGATTTTATCGCCCAGCTCGCTCAGTTCTCTGCGTTAGAGCAGATGCAGAATCTCAATGAGACAGCTGTTAATTCGCAGGCATTTGGACTGGTAGGTAAGTATGTAAAGATTAAAACAAAGAGTCCAAGCGGAAGCTACTCGGAGGTAAATGGAGTTGTGGATTATATCACCATGAGAGATGGTGAGGCACAGTTATCTGTGGATGGTAAACTTTATAAGATAAGTGATCTGGTGGAGGTAAAGGATTCTTATTACGCAATCCAGCAGTATCTGCCATCCGTGGAAAAGACAGAAGCTGTCTATGATAAATCCAATAAAAAGCCAGTGAATATCAAGATTGATCTGGGTGAAGGGGATTACGCAGCTTCAAGTGTTGTCGTGGTCATGAACGGAGAGGCAGTAAAGAACGAATTCCTATCATATAAGGATGGCGTATTGTCGATTATGCCGGGAGCACTGGACGGACTGGAGAACGGCGACTATGAGGTGGGTCTTTACTTTGACGATCCATACAGCACCAGCATAAGGGATCAAGTGACCATTAAGGTGACAGACAGCGGAATTGATGCGTGAAGCTTCGGACATTAAAACCATGACTGTCAAAAGATCAGGAGGTGGATAAAGGTATGAATATTGTAAATAAAAACTTTGTATCCATCGATGAGATAAGAAGCAAGCTGAACGGCACCGCCGGACAGGTTGCGGAAAAGACCAGCAGCGATTCTGGGAAGTCGTTTGACAGGGTGCTGTTAGACAAAGCAGATCAGATTAAATTTTCCAGGCATGCGGCGAAACGGCTGGAG
>JAAVZE010000009.1 GCA_022791495.1 Eubacterium sp. | reverse complement strand
GAATCCGTTAGAAATATGCCATTTATTGAATACGACTAAAGACTATTACGGAGAACTAAAAAAACTTGTTCCTGCATATACCATTGAAGATGAAAGAAACTATGTAAAATTAAGTTTGAATAATCTATATCACGAAATTTGCCACCGCTATATTCACGCCGACAGGGAGTATAATGTTATAAAGTTGCCGATAACTTGTAAATCAGTATTTTTCATTATACAACATTTGCATTATCTAAATAGTGGTGATTTTATTCCAACAAAACGGGAATTACTTGAGTGCATACAGGACGAGGATAAAATTGTTTTGGAATTGAGCATATCATTACAAGACCATACTAGTTATGATTTTGATAGAGCCTTTTTAGTATTGTTTAATTGGTGTCAGAATGCGTTATCAAGACTTTATAATCAAAATGGTGGGGAGTGTTTATCTAATTATATAACTAACAAAAAAGTAATGGAGGGACTTTGTTATGAGAAAAATTTTTAGTTGCTTTCTGGTGCTTGTAGTAACAATGATGAGTTTTGGAATGCAGGGGAAATGTGTTGAAGCAGCAATAACTTATGAAAGAACGTATTGTGCAGGATGGACGTTTAATATTTCTATAAATCAATCATCACCATACGGACGTACTATATCTTCAAGTAATTCTAATGTTGCAACAGCTTCAATAACAGGTACTCAGCAATTTAACGATCCAGTTCTGAATGTTACTTGGTATTATGCGGTAGTAAGTATAACAAGTAAATCGCCAGGTACTGCGATATTATCTATATCACAATCCTCTCAAAAAATTCTAGTGAATGTAACGGAACATACTTGGGACGAAGGAGTTGTTACAATAGAGCCAACATGTTCTCAAGATGGAATAAAAACATATACCTGCTCTTTATGTGATAAAATAAAGAAAGAGATAATTGCTACTACGGTTGATCATGTTTGGGAGACTGAATATTCAGAGGATGAAGAGGCAAACTGTACAGAAAGTGGAAATAAATCAATTCATTGTCAAGTATGTGGGGAACAAAAAGAGGATTCGAGTATAATAATTCCAGCAAAAGGACATAATTTGATGAAAATAGATGCTGAAGAGGAAACATGCCTGGAGGCTGGCAATAAGTGCTATTGGTATTGTGATGTTTGTCACAAATATTTTAAAGATGAAAGAGCAATAGAAGAAACAACACTTGCAGATGTAACACTTCCAGCAAAAGGACATAATTTGGTGAAAACGGATGCTGAAGAGGAAACATGTCTGGAGGCTGGCAATAAGTGTTATTGGTATTGTGATGCTTGTGACAAATACTTTAATGATGAAAAAGCAACAGAAGAGACAACACTTGCAGATGTAACACTTTCAGCAAAAGGACATAATTTGGTGAAAACAGATGCTAAAGCGGAAACATGCCTGGAGGCTGGTAATAAGTGCTATTGGTATTGTGATGCTTGTCACAAATATTTTAATGATGAAAGAGCAACAGAAGAAACAACACTTGCAGATGTAACACTTCCGGCAAAAGGACATAATTTGGTGAAAACAGATGCTAAAGCGGAAACATGCCTGGAGGCTGGCAATAAGTGTTATTGGTATTGTGATGCTTGTGACAAATATTTTAATGATGAAAAAGCAGCAGAAGAAACAACACTTGCTGAGACCGCACTTTTAACGAAGGGAACACATACTTGGGATAAGGGAGAAGTTGTGGTGGCTGCCACAACTTCTTCAACAGGAATAAAAACATATAAGTGCATTAGTTGTGGTAAAACAAAGACCGAAAATATTCCTAAAGTGTTAGAGAATATTTCAAGCAAAAAATTATCTAGAACCCAAATTATTTCGGAAAAAGTTCGTAATAAAACGGTTAAGATCAAATGGAAGAAAGTTAAAAATGCCAAGGGATATCAAATTAGATATTCTAAAAAGCCTACTATGAAAGGTGCGAAAAAGCTTATTTCTAAAACGACTAGTATCAAACTTAAAAAATTAAAATCAAATAAAAAATACTATTTTCAAGTTAGGGCCTATAATATCAACACAGATGGTTCTAAAAGATATGCAAAGTGGAGTAAGAAAAATAAAATAAAAATGAAATAACAACTCTCTGAAGTTGGATATAAGTAGAGTCTGAAGTGAACCCCTTTTATTAGACAAAAACGAAAATCTAATGAAAGGGGTTATATCTATGTCTGGAAGAAAAATATTTTCTCGATGTGAAGGAGTCCTCCACTAGAAAACCCAGCCTCTGTTATTACCAGGGGTGATCATCACCCCTGGTAAATAAGTTACTTTTCGATATATTGATACTTTTTCAATTTACTGCCTGTGATGATACAGATTAAGCTTCCGCTTACTCCAAGTAACAACATCATAAGTGCAGCACCAGAACCTTTACCTGTGCCGAAGAGTGTTTTTAGAATTGATAAATCACCGTATATTCTCATAAATGGTTCGCATACATGATCTACCATAAAACCACCTAAAAACAATCCTATAGGAATGCTAAAAAATTGAAACGTATTACGACATGCATATACACGCCCCTGTAGTTCCACAGGAATAGTAGACCTAAGAATTACATCCAAATTTGCACTCATAACCGGTACAAGAATCCATCCAATAATCTGCCCAATGCACCATAAAACCGGCTCTCTGGAAAATGCTAACAAGAAATTTTCAGTGCCTAATGAAAACAGCATTGTCAGATAAATGACTTTTACCCTGTCTTTCGGTTTTGGCAGGGCTGAAACAATTACGCTGCCAATGATCATAGCAACACCAGAACAGGAGGTAACAATTCCCAGAACAGATGCGCCACCTTTCGGATTAGGAAGCACATAACCAGGCAAAGCAGCGTCAAAGGCTGAGGCCACCAGATTAACACCGCACATAAATGAGATCAGTGCCAGGATAAGCGGAGTCTCCCTCAAAAATGTAAGTCCCTCTTTGACAAGAACAAACACGCTATCTCTCTTATCACTTTTGTTTTCTGGGATTTTGATGAAAAATAGTAAAGCCACGAATGCAACGATAAAGCTCCCAAAATCAACTGCTATTACGCCATTAAGCCCTGCGAATGAGTATAGTGATGTAGCGATCAAAGGATTCAATATAGAGATCATACTTCTTGATAAAGAACGAAGTCCACTTGTCTTCTGGTAATACTTTTCTGGCATGATCAGCGTCATGGCTACCTCGGAAGCAGGCTGTTGAACTGTATTCATTAATCCGGAGACGGCATTCAAAACATATAAATGCCATACCATCAGATTATTTGTACGAAATAATACAAATACAATAATCGTACACATTGCTGCAAATACATCACAACAAAGCATGGTTCTCATTTTGTCAAAGCGGTCTGTCAAAGCTCCGGCAAATATGCTCATTAATACATATGGCGCATAAGAACATATAGTAAGTGCTGCTGTACCCAAGGATGAACCTGTCTTTTCGTACAGCCATAATGTCAATGCGAATCCTGTAATACTGCTGCCGAGCTGAGATATACTCTGGGTGCTCCAAAGTATGAAAAAATCTCTCAACTCAAAAAATCCATTCTTTTTTGTAAAATTCATTTCTTTGCTCCTTTTGTTTTATTTATTTTAAAACCAGAAGCAAAGTCTGAGGATATCAGCATAAGCTGTTCCTCCATGCAGTCTCCTCAGACTATGCATGGAGCTGCTGCAATACAAAGTATCATTTTGTTTCCTTTCTCTTTATTACATTTTTATTACATTATAAATCATTAAGTGCATAAGGGCAATTAGTTTTTATGACTGCCCTTGCTAAGCCCAATTATTTTGTGGTAAATTGGGAATGGAAGTGATATAATCAAAATAGTAAATTTTACTTTAAAGGGGACAAACCGTATTGGATATTACGGTATGCAGACTTGGCGCCGTCGAGCTAACCTGAATATCACAGAGGAGTAAAATTAAAATTATTTATATGGAGGGAAAAAATGTTTGATCAACGTCTTATATTTGATACAATTCCAGAATTGTTTGATAAATGGAGAGTGAAATATTCTCAGGAGCTATATGATTATATTGTAAAGGCATGCAGTCTTAATAGTAAAAAGAAGTGTCTGGAAATAGGACCGGGTACAGGTCAGGCAACAGATTTCGCCCTGGAAACCGGCTGTGATTATTGTGCCATCGAATTAGGTGTGCATTTGGCGGATTTATTAAAGAAGAAATACGATAAGTTTGAAAATTTTCAAGTTATAAATGCAGACTTTGAAATCTATCCCTTTGAATCAGAGCAGTTTGATCTGGTGTATTCTGCTGCAGCGATTCAGTGGATTAATGAAGAAACAGCATATAAGAAGTGTTATTCTATTTTGAAAGATAATGGATACCTGGCGATGTTTTTTATGCGTGGTGACTATAAATCAGATAACCCTGCCCTGTATGAAGACATACAACATATATATGATACCTATTTTGTATCAGAGATGCCGTACAAACAGAAATTTAGCTATGAGGCAGGTGAAAAATATGGTTTTCATTATTTGGGGAAAAAGGATTTTTATGGAATAAGAAACTATACAGCAGATGAATACATTGAATATATCAAAACACATTCGGACCATATAACGATAAAAGAAGAATACCGAGATCCTTTTTTTAATGGCATCCATACTGCAATTTTAAATCATGGAAACAATATAAGTTTTCGTGATACCTATGTTTTGCATTTGTATCAAAAATGAGGAGCATCAGAATGAGTTACGAGCAGTTTATCACAGAGATACAGAAATATTGGGATTTGCGGGAAAAGGGACTGAAAAAGCAGGCGAACAAGTTTCTGTTTGCGTTTACCAGACACTTTAAAGAACATGTTTCTATTTCAGATGCCGATGTGATCTTATTTCAATTTTGCAGAGAATATATTGACAAATTGAAATTTCCTGGGGATCATCTGCCCCGACGCCACTTACCATTTCAAATGACAGAATTGTTAAATGATTATCTGAATCGTGAGTGCGAGAAGGATAAAATGCCACAGATGCGGTGGACGTTCCAGATTTTTGGAGAGAGATATAATCCCCATGATCCCAAACGCGAGCATAATCCATATTACATATTAGAACGTGCGTATGCGCATAAGGAATGCGACCAGCAGACGGTGGATCTTTATTTTGGGCAGCAGGTTGATTTTTTGTGGTGGGGACAGCACCATTTTCCGGAAGGCTGTATCATCACGCAGGAGGAATTTCATCACACTGTGTGTACGGCAAATCAGATCCTTTCCGAGAAAAGAGTAGATCCGGGACTTGTGGCTTCCTTTGAGTATTATGTGAAATTGTATCATCTTTATTTTGAGTGGCAGGCGAAAGGCAGGATGGGAAGTTTTTACGAGCGGTGCAAAATGGAAGGGATCGAGTATAAAGGGATTCCAGCATTTTACTATCAGAAATGATGTAATTGGGTGGATTGTAACAATTACATAAATAAAATTTTTCATGGGAAATGGGATAGAGGAGGTATGCAGAATGCCGAAAATGAAACATAAAAGAATGAATAGAGATGGCTGGGGATTTCAATATTATCCATATTATCAGATGAGAATCGATGAAGAACTATTTCACGGACTGGCTTGTCTGATCAGATTAACAGATGGCGAAACAAATTATTGGGCGACACCAAAAGCAGGAAGAATACAAGTGACCGGTACCGGAATGACCTGGCTGGAACTGATACCTGATAATACAAATAGAGTTATCACGATAAAATATTTTCCTGATGGCACACACGATGCGGAACGAATCCATTATCCGGTTCCTATGAACCCCAAATATCAACCTTCTGTATTTTATGTAGATATAACGGATGGAATAGAATATGACCAGGATGGAGTTGCGGTATACATAGATAAATATCTGGATGTGATCTTTACTCCGGAGGGGGATATAAAAATTGATGACAGGGATGAATTGGATGCAGCATTTAAAGAGGGGGAGATCTCAAAGGAACAATACGACGCAGCGTTGCTTGAAGGAGATAAAATTCTTGAGGAACTGTGTACGGATATCTCCAATACGGACAGATGGTGTGCAGATATCAGGCAGATCGTTGAGGACAGAATCGAAGCCGGGGAGCCTGCCAGATCAGGAGAGACCATTTCTGGCTGGACCTGTTGACATACTTAAAAGAAACTGCTATGTTTATTTTAGCCAAAATAAGGTAGTTATATTTAGAAGAATTATTGGGAGGTAAAACAAATGAGAAATATCTTAGATAATGTACGACTTGAAGCAATTTCAAAATTGAAGGGTGAAAAGATGGATCAAAGCCAGCTGGCAGACGTGGTATCATCTATCATGGATCTTTCCAGTGTCGCGCAAAAGAAGGGTCTGTTGAAAATGTTTCTTCGGAGTTTTTGAAGCTTCTTGTAAAGCTGATAGTTGATGGTACAGAGCCCGCGCTTGTTGTTGAAATTGCGACAAATGAATACTGGATAAATGCGCCGGAAGGTGTGCATGCCATGATGGATTATATGTATCTCAGAGGCTTGCTTGGAATACAGGCTGGAGAGAATAACAGGACGCTTGAGGAGATTCTCCTAAGCCTGCTGCCATCAGAAGAGCGGAAAGAATATAAATCACAAAATAGAACAAAGAGACAATTTGCAATAATGAGCAGGAAGGAAATCGAAGAAAAATTTGCCGCTGGTTCTCCATCATTTCAGGATAAAGATGTTTTGGAAAATATATTTTCTTTGGAAAAACAGATCTGCTTACTTCCAGAAAGATCCATACAGCGGCTGTTGCGTGACGTGGATGATCGGATTCTGGCTGCCTGTGCTTATGCATTTAAGGAAGAGACAAGGTGGAAGATACTGGATCATCTGAGCAAAAGGCGTGTTGCTGCGATAATGGAAGAGATATTGTGCGGCACACTGACCAGTGAAAAAGAAGTATTAGAAAGCATTAAAAAAGTAGGATTTGTTATCAGTAGATTGCAGGAAGACGGAGATATCACTGTGCTGGAGAGAGTCCCCAGCACATCCCCGGAGTATCCGAGGAGTGTGTGAAGAAAAGTCTCGTGTAAATACTAATCTTCTAGGATAATTTTGGGCTGAAATCTCCCTGCCGGGGTTCCAGCCCTTGTTTTATTTATACCAGCACAGCCCCGGAGTATCCGTTTCAGCGTGAGCACTGAGCGTTCCATCCCACTTCATTGCTTCCTGTTTCAAAAGAAAGCGGGGGGATATGTGGATATTCTTCCCCGGTCTCCCCGTATTTTAACACCCATGCTTTTTGTGGCACATACAAAAGCGATTCAAATTCCAGGTCCCACATATTTTTCTGTTTTCCTTTTTCCGCTTTTTCATAATACCCCGGACCGTTTATCAACGCTACGCATCTGGAGTACAAAAAGCCATCGCCGCTTGTAAAGCCAGATACATTTTTATATTGTTCCGCCAGTACTTTCGTGTCCAGGTGATACAGCAACTCCGACATCAAATCATCAAATCGGAAAATTGCTTCATCCCCCTGTTCTGCCAGATATGTAATCACCGGAGTCAGCACCTTGTCATCCTCACCCTCAAAAGCCCAGTCGCACCGTTCCATGGTCTTCCAGAAAAAATCGTATCGTTCGTTTTTGGGGTCTATACGCATCCGCAAACCTCCTGTTCTTATAATCTCGTATCCCACGCCAAATGAAGCGGGCTGTCCGGATTCTCCCGGAATTGCTTATAGGCTGTTTCAAAAGGAGCAATTTCCTTAATATTAGAACCGCCTGCTGCACCGATAATGTAAGACTTAAAATATTCCTCCCAGGAACGGTACTTCAACTGAATTTTCCTGGCAGCTTCCGTCGCATAGCGGATGGATTCTTCTCTGGTAAAATATCCCGATATAAACATTCTGCCACACATATTGCAGGCACAGGCATAATCAAATGCCGTTGTATCCACAGAAGTGTCTTCTGCTCCATCTTTGGAACCGGCATTCTTTAGCAGATATTCTATCATCTCCACACCGCTGTCATGGTCTTTTACCATCCAGTCTCCACGCAGTACCCGGCTGATCATCTTGGCATTAGACTTCGTTTTCTCATAACCGCCAAGGTATTTATAACTGCCGCCGCAGTACTCTGACCATATGGCATAGGTTCCGGCGATCCAGCGCTCCGCATCATTAACCGGTAAAGTTGCTTCAGGTTCTTCCTTTGTTCTGTTAAAAAGTCCCATTACTATTTCCCCCTTTTAATTCAAGTTATCAATAAAATTCAATTGTGGATCTACATACAAATTATAACACATAATGATGGCACAATAAATACATAAATATTGTAATTATTGACATTACAACGGGTGTGGGGTAAAATAGAACGGAAAGGTGGTAGATAGATATGCAGATCTCTAGTCGGTTTACACTGGCAATTCACATCTTTGCCTGTATAGATACCTTTGGAAGTGAGTATAAAATAACCAGTGATTTTCTAGCAGGAAGTACCAATGTGAATCCTGTTATTATCCGGAAGATCTTAGGCCAGTTAAAAGGAGCAGGGTTGATTGAGGTGGCACGGGGAACAGGAGGGACTACTGTTGTGAGGCCATTTGAGGAAATAACTTTTTTAGACATATACAATGCAGTGGAATGTGTTCAAGAGGGGGAACTATTTCATTTTCATGAAAATCCAAGCACCAGCTGTCCTGTGGGGAGAAACATTCATCACATCTTAGACGACAAACTGCTTCAGGTACAGAATGCTTTGGAGAAGGAACTTGCTGCGATCACGCTGGCAGATGTAAAACGTGATACGGAAAAATATCTGAGTCAGGAAATGAATTAAAATTGCGGAAAGATCAAGGGGCTGTCGGTTAATACCAATTTTTAAAGCGCCTACACTAAACAAGCATATCCCACAGAACTTCATGCTTTTCAGCATGGGAACTTCTGATGGATATGCTTGTTTTTTCTTTAGACAACCTATTTTCGGGCGCAAAATCCCCCTTTTCCATGTTTGAGGATCCTCTCTGGAAGCTAAGCTGTCTTTTGATCCGATTTTCCTGTAAATTTCTCGATTTCATGGTAAAGGAATCGATGGTATTTATTTATATTCCGACCGATCGCATACAGCATGAATTCTTTATACACTTTTTCTGAACTACGGTAATTAAACCGCCGGAAGTTTTCGTTTTCCTTGATGTCACCGAAGTGTCCTTCCATTATACTTCGGTTTCCCAACGCCGTTTATTGATTTTTATGATTTCTGCCACATTATCTGCAGGTTGGTTACAACAGCAAAAAGCCATCATAGGTGAAAATTTTGACGTAATTTACGAATTATAGGTTGTACTTTTAACAGAATTATAATACAATAGAGATGAGCAAAACACATTGATTCAGGAGCAGAGTTTGGCAGTTGCCTCTTCTATGTTCAAAACTAACGTAAGTCCAAAACTCACGAAAAATAGTAATTATTCAGTTGTGGATACTTAGGCAGTCCTTTTGACAGTTTTTAGTTTACGGTAAGATGGGCTATTCGTTCCTGTCCTGTGTTTTTGAAACGGGAATTGTAATGTTCACATTCCGTGCGGAGGGAATAACTGCTTTTGAAATATCTGTTGTTCCTGTCAATGGAAAGCCGCAGGTTATCTGGAAGTGTGATATATTTGGTATAGTTTTCTACCATTATAGAAGTTTTTGTGCCGGCAGGGACAGCTTCATCTATAAAGCTCTTTGACCCGGTTGTAAATGTTTTTCACATCATAACCCTTATCCGCAAGGAAGGTACATTCCGTTATGGGGAGGAAGATATGGGTATCAGAGAGGATATTTAGGGCAACAGAGGAATCAGTTGCTTCAGCAGTGGGTGTCAGTTTGAAAAATTGGCAGAAACAGGAGTGGAATCAAGTCCGATAAAGGATGTGTTAATGATGCCTTTTTCAGCAAGGGAAATAATCTGGGACTTCATAAGGTCAGAGAGCATGGCATGATGTGGAAAGACGGGTGTCTTGGATGAATTCTTGGCGGTAGATAGCAATCAGTCTCCTTTATGGCGTTGTTTACTGCGGTGACTTAATTATACCATTTCAGACTGGCTGTTATTATAAATTTGGAGTGATAACAAAAATAAAGCCAGAGGGTAAAAACGCATAAATACTTACTTTATTGAGTTTTTCTCATGGCTATTATAATACAATGTAAAGGAGGGAAGTATAGTACAATGTAAAGGCAATTTGATTAAAAATTCAAATTGTGAAAGGATTAAAAAATAAAAAAAGGAGTGAAAATGATGAATTTATTTAAAAGCAGATTTGTAAAATCTGCAATCGCTGCGGTTACAGCAGTGACAACACTTGTATGTGGTACATTACATATTATGCCGGGAAATATGCCGGCTGAGGTTTCTGCTGCTTCCACTTGCGTAATTGATACATCAAAATCGTATCAGAGCATTGTGGGCTTTGGTGGAATGAACCACCCAGAATGGACGGGTAAGGATTTGACCGACGCACAGAGAAAGACAGCCTTTGGAAACGGTGACGGTGAAATGGGCTTGTCGCTTCTTCGTATTTTCGTAAACCCAAACAGTAACCAGTGGAATCTTGCCGTTCCTACTGCAAAGTACGCTTCCAATAGTGGTGCAACGGTTTTTGCAACACCTTGGGAACCCCCTGCATATCTCGCAGAATCCGGAGGAAGCAATGGCAAACTTCATCTGCCGAGATCAAATTACGGTGCATATGCAGCACATCTCAACAATTTCGGTACATATATGAAAAATAACGGCGTTAACCTTTATTCAATATCTGTTCAGAATGAGCCTGACTTTGCCGAGGAATGGACATACTGGTCTACAGATGAAACCACCGATTTCCTTGCAAATTACGGTGACAAAATCACAAGTACAAAGGTTATGTCCCCTGAATCTTTCCAGTACGCGCCCGAAAATGCTTCATGGGTTCGCGACGGCGGTAAGAAGTTTTATACAAAGATCCTGAACAACAGAAAAGCTATGGAAAACTGCGACGTTTTTGGTACTCATATGTATGGTACCCCGAGAGACTGGATGGATTTCCCTGCACTTGAAAACAGTGGAAAACAGATCTGGATGACCGAGGTTTATGTTCCTAACAGTGATGCAAATTCCGCAAACCGTTGGCCTGAAGCTATACAGGTGTCAGAAAATATTCATAATGCTCTTGTCGTAGGTAACATGAGTGCATACACATGGTGGTATATTCGCAGAAACTACGGTCTTATGACAGAGGACGGCCGTATTTCAAAGCGTGGCTACTGTATGGCACAGTATTCCAAGTTTGTTCGGCCTGGTGCGGTTAGAATTGCTGCTACAGAGCAGCCTGCAGATAATGTTTATGTTTCCGCATATAAAAAGGATAATAAGGTGACTATCGTTGCGGTAAACAAGGGAAATACAGGCTATACTCAGAACTTTACGGTAAATGGTGGAATTTCAAAAATTGACCGTTACAGAACCTCTGCAAATGAGAATATTGCAAAGACAGCAGGTCTTGCTTTTACAGGTAACAGCTTCTTTGCGCAGCTTCCTGCACAGAGCGTTTCAACATTTGTTGTTGACCTTCCCGGATCAGGCAGTTCATCATCAGGTGGTTCATCATCAGGTGGTTCAGTATCTTCCGGAACTACGATCGGTCACAGTACATTTGAAAACGACACGGATGACTGGAAAGGTCGCGGCAGTGCGACAGTAGCCCTGAGCGGAAGAATTCCTTATCAGGGAACAAACGCTCTTCTTGTTCAGAACAGAACAGGTGCATGGAACGGTACCGAGCATACACTGGACACGGCAACATTTGTACCGGGTAAATCATACAGCTTTGAAACATATGTAACATATGTTGACGGTGATGCTACTCAGCAGTACAATATGACGCTCCAGTACAAAGATGCAAGCGGCAATACAAGATATTCTTTGGTTGCATCAACAAAGGTGACAAAGGGAAGCTACTCTAAGCTTGCTAATGCAAATTATACCATTCCGAGTGGTGCTTCAAATCTTGTGCTGTTTATCGAAACTGCAAGTGGTACAAATAATTTCTACATGGATGAGATGAAAATCGGTACGGCAGGTACTTCTTCATCAAACACTTCAAATTACAGCATTCCGGATGGCTGGTACTTTATAAAGAATGTAAACAGTCAGAAGTATCTTGATGTAAGCGGAAAAAAGGATTCCGACGGTGCAAATGTTATTCAGTATCAGGGCAACGGCGGTGCAAATCAGAAGTGGTATGTCAAAAATCTTGGCAATAATGTTATTACAATTCAGAGCGGTTTAGGCGGCGGAAGAATGCTTGACGTCCAGTCCGGCGAAAACAAGGATGGTGCAAATATTCAGCTCTGGCAATACAACGGTTGTGAGGCACAGCAGTTCAAGGTTGTAAAAGGAGCAAACGGTGCATTTGCGCTTCTTACAAAGAACAGTGGCGAAACAAAGGCTGTTGATATTTACGGATGTTCCAAGGATAACGGTGCAAACGTAAATCAGTGGACATACAACGGTGGTGCATGGCAGCTGTTTAACTTTGAGGCAACTTCAAAGTAAGTTTTAGACTGTAAACAAATATAAGAAAAAGGGGGCTGTCGGGAAATGGATAGCCTATAACAGAGGAGGGTGCGACCGATTTTGGTCACACCCTCCTCTTAACATTTTCCAGAAAAAGAGAAAAAGATGGCTAACGACAACCATCTTTCCTCCGTTTCATGTTATAATGGAAGGACACTTTGGTAACATCAAGGAAAACGAAAACTTCCGGCGGTTTAATTACCGTAGTTCAGAAAAAGTGTATAAAAAATTCATGCTGTATGCGATCGGTCGGAATATAAATAAATACCATCGATTCCTTCACCATGAAATCGAGAAATTTACAGGAAAATCGGATCAAAAGACAGCTTAGCTTCCAGAGCGGATCGGATCCTCAAACATGGAAAAGGGGGATTTTGCGCCCCAAAATAGGTTGTAAAGAAAAACCAAGCATATCCACCAAAAGTTCTCATGCTGAAAAGCATGAAGTTCTGGTGGATATGCTTGGTTTAGTGTAGGCGCTTTAAAAATTGGTATTAACCGACAACCCCTTAAATTTTTTAAGTTTTTTAGATGTAACCATTGACATTACAACAAAGTAATACTATAGTGTGATTACAAGATGTAACAAAGAAGATTACAACTAAACAAATTAATAACAAGGAGGGTACTATTATGACACAGATTGAAAAGGCAAAGGAACTCATCAACACATTCGCTACAGGGGATGCAGAGAAAGCAGCTTCTCTTCTGGCGGAGGGATATATCCAGCACAACCTCGCATACGGTACAGGGCGTGATGCATTTGTTGGAAGCGTCCAGTATCTTGCTTCTGCTGAGGTTAAGACAAAGGTAAATAATATTCGTGCTTATGAGGACGGAGATAAGGTGTTTTTACAGACGGTTTACAATTTCGCCGGGGCAGGTGAACAGGTAGCTTTTGATATTTTCCGTTTTGACAGTGAGGGAAAGATTGCTGAACATTGGGATAATCTTGCGGCTAAGGCAGAGCCAAGTCCCTCCGGCCGGACACAGATTGACAATGTTGCGCCGGTTAAGGACATAGAAAAAACGGAAAAAAACCGCCAGCTCATCAAGGATTTTCTGTATGATGTAATGCAGGGGAACCATTCTGAAAAGACGCCAGACTATTTTGACGGAGATACTTATATCCAGCACAATACGGGAATTGCAGATGGCCTCTCCGGCTTAGGCGCTGCCCTTTCTGCCCTGGCAGAGCAGAACATCCAGATGATCTACACCAGGGTTCACCAGGTGCTGGCACAGGGAAATTATGTACTGGCTGTCAGTGAGGGAACCTTTGGCGGAGTGCCTACCAGTTACTATGACTTATGGAGAGTGGAGAACGGAAAGATTGCCGAACATTGGGATGTGATGGAGACGATTGCAGACAAAGAAAGCTGGAAGAATGTAAACGGAAAATTCTGATTGCATGAAAGAATGCAGTAATTTAGAAAAGAGGTTGAGGATTCATATGGAGAATCAGATCATTCAGGCATCTTTATTGTTAAAGGAAGCTGAGGTGGTACTGCTTGGTGCGGGAGCGGGAGCTTCCGCTGCCGCCGGGCTTGTGTACAGTGGAGAACGGTTTACCAGTAATTTCAGTGAGTTCATAGAAAAATATGGTTCCAGGTATATGACGGATATGTATACCGCTGGTTTTTATCCATTTCCCACGCAGGAGGCAAAATGGGGTTATTGGTCAATGCACAGCATGATCAACCGTTTTCTCCCGCCTGCCATGCCGTTATACAACCAGCTTTATGAAATGGTGAAAGAAAAAGACTATTTTGTTTTGACAACAAATGTTGACCACCAGTTTCAAAAGGCCGGATTTGAGACGGATCGCATTTTTGCTACCCAGGGGGATTATGGTAATATCCAGTGTGAGAAGGGATGCCATCCAAAGATTTATGACGCAGAAGATTTGTTTTATGAGATGCACCAGGCAAGACGCGGCTGCCTGGTGCCGTCTTATATGGTGCCGAAATGCCCGGTCTGCGGTGGAAATATGACAATGAACCTTCGCTCCGACCAGTATTTTGTAGAAGATGAAAACTGGTATAAGGCTGCCGGAAAGTATAAGGATTTTTTAAAAAAATTAGAAAATAAGAAAGGCGTACTGTTAGAGCTTGGTGTTGGGTTTAACACCCCCACGATCATCCGCTTTCCCTTTGAAAAAATGGTGTGGGAAAACAAAAATCTATCCTTGATCCGGCTGAATATGAATGAGGCGGCTGTTCCAGAAAATCTCGGGAGCAGGATGATGGGGATCGGTGGTGATATGGCACAGGTAATACCTGATTTACATGATCGGAACAGATTGTGGGGAAGGACTGATAGTTGAAATGAACGGAAGGGAAAAAACAGATATTTTTCTGGAGAGATTAAAAGCAGATTCGGCGGAATATAAAGAACTTGAAAGCAGCAGCTACAGATTAGATGAGGCAAAAAATGCAATTCGTTCCCTTATGAATATCCGTATGCCGGGAGATCTTCCTGATGGCTTAGTGGAATCACAGGACAGTTATCTGCAGGAAGAATTAAAGGCAAAAGGAATCGTAAAGATAGAGGATATCCCAACCATAAAAGAAGTTTATAATTGTAAATCATTCTGCGCCGAAAAAATATCGCTCTGGCAGGGGGATATTACAAGACTGGAGGCTGGCGCCATTGTGAATGCTGCCAATTCACAGCTTCTGGGTTGTTTTGTACCTTGTCACAGATGTATTGATAATGCTATCCACAGTGCGGCAGGGCTGCAGCTTCGTGAAGAATGTAACCATATCATGAACCGCAGGCGGTTAAAATATGGGCGAAAATATGCAGAACCAACCGGCACAGCTACATTGACTTCAGGCTATAATCTTCCCAGTAAATATGTGATCCATACAGTGGGACCAATTGTAAATGGCAGACTGAATGAAAGGCTGTGTCAGGATTTGCGGAACTGCTATGAAAATGTTTTGAAATGCTGTCTGGAACATAATATCAAATCTGTCGCATTTTGCTGTATTTCCACAGGAGAATTTCGTTTTCCAAAGAATAAGGCGGCGGAAATTGCCTGGGAAACGGTAACTGCTTTTCTGGAAAAACATAGTGATCCTATAGAACGAATTATTTTTAATGTTTTTCAGGACAGCGACCGTAGCATTTACGAAAAATTTTTAATGTGAAACAAAAAAAATTCTATGTTTTCTTTTTACCTTATTGGATATACTGTCATTATCAACAAAAGACACGCGCACAGTGTGCCGGAAGGGAGAAAGAAATGAAGAAAAAAATACTTTGTTTAACAATGGCAATGGTACTTGGGCTTTCACTCACAGCCTGTGGATCAAATGGCGGTGACAGCACATCAGGTGGTTCAGGCACGACAGCAGATGGAGGCAGCACATCAACGGTAGCCAACAAAGATAAACCGTTAGTATGGTATAACCGCCAGCCATCCAACAGTTCCACCGGAGAACTGGACAAGACAGCCATGTCATTTAATAAGGATACCTATTATGTGGGCTTCGATGCCAATCAGGGCGCCGAACTCCAGGGAACGATGGTAAAGGACTATATCGAGAAAAATATCGATAAGATTGACCGCAATGGCGACGGGGTAATCGGTTATGTACTCGCTATCGGGGATATCGGACACAATGATTCCATTGCACGTACGAGAGGTGTTCGTAAAGCGCTTGGTACAGGGGTAGACAAAGACGGCGATATCAATAGCGAGCCGGTGGGCACCAATGTAGACGGAAAGGCTTCTGCTGTGAAAGATGGTTCACTGGAGATCGGAGGAAAGAAATATGTAGTCCGCGAACTTGCTTCCCAGGAGATGAAGAACTCCGCTGGTGCAACATGGGATGCCGCTACAGCCGGAAACGCTATTGGAACCTGGTCCTCTTCTTTTGGGAAAGAGATCGATGTAGTAGTTTCCAATAACGATGGAATGGGTATGTCCATGTTCAATGCATGGTCTAAGGATAATAAAGTTCCAACCTTTGGATATGATGCGAATAATGACGCAGTTGCGGCGATCGCAGAAGGATATGGCGGAACCATCAGCCAGCATGCAGATGTGCAGGCATATCTGACACTTCGCGTTCTCCGCAATGCACTGGATGGGGTAGATATAGATACAGGAATCGGTACGGCAGATGAAGCAGGCAATGTGTTGACAAAAGAGGTATACACCTACAAAGAGGACGAGCGTTCCTATTATGCGCTGAATGTGGCAGTGACAGGTGAGAATTATCAGGATTTCACAGACTCAACCAAGGTTTATGAGCCAGTATCCAAACAGCTTGATAAAGGTAAGAGTGCAGTGAAGAAAGTCTGGCTGAATATTTACAATTCTTCCGATAACTTCCTGAGTTCGACCTATCAGCCGCTTCTTCAGAAATATGACGATCTGCTCAATCTTGAGGTTGATTATATTGGCGGTGACGGCCAGACCGAGTCAAACATTACAAACCGTCTTGGAAATCCGGGTCAGTACGATGCCTTTGCCATCAATATGGTTAAGACGGATAACGCAGCTTCTTATACCGCGTTATTGAATCAGTGATCCGTCGACCGCCTGGGGAGAAGAGATTCTCCCCATTGTGCTGTCATGGAGACAGGTCGCATACAGTTACAGGGGTGAATTTTGTGAAAATTTGATTTTTCACAGGCAAATTTGTGCCTGCGGTCTAAGGTTTGCAGGTCACGGAAAGGCACGGTTATAATTATGGCAGATAAAAAAAATGATATTATCCTGTCGATACGGGGTATGAGCAAGTCCTTTGGCCGGAACAGAGTCCTGGACCGTATTAATCTGGACGTGAAGCCGGGCACAGTCATGGGACTGATGGGAGAAAACGGCGCTGGCAAATCAACGATGATGAAGTGTCTCTTTGGCACATATCAAAAGGATGAGGGCAAGATCTTTCTGGAAGGAAAAGAAGTAAATTTTTCTGGACCGAAGGATGCTCTTGAAAATGGCATCGCAATGGTGCATCAGGAACTGAACCAATGTCTGGAAAGAAATGTGATTGATAATCTATTTCTGGGGCGGTATCCCAGGAATTCCATGGGGGTAGTGGACGAGGGGAAAATGAAAAGAGAGGCTTCTGAACTTTTCAGGAAACTGGGGATGACCGTTGATCTCACCCAGCCTATGCGGAATATGTCCGTATCCCAGAGGCAGATGTGTGAGATCGCCAAAGCCATCTCCTATCATTCCAGGGTCATTGTTCTGGACGAACCTACTTCTTCTCTTACTGTTCAGGAAGTGGATAAGCTCTTTGAGATGATGCGGATGTTAAAAAAACAGGGGATTTCTCTTGTCTACATTTCACATAAAATGGACGAGATTTTTGAAATATGTGATGAGATATCTGTTCTTCGGGATGGAAATCTTGTTATGACAAAGAACAGCAAAGATACGGATATGAATGAGCTGATCGCAGCGATGGTGGGACGTTCTCTTGAAAACCGTTTTCCACAGGTTGACAATGCGCCAGGAGAGGTTGTTCTTTCGGTGCAGCATCTGTCCACGAAGTTTGAGCCTAATCTGCAGGATATTTCTTTTGACGTGAGGGAAGGAGAGATATTTGGGCTGTATGGACTGGTGGGCGCCGGGCGGACAGAGCTTCTGGAGACGATCTTTGGTGTCCGTACCAGGGCGGCAGGGCGTGTTTACTTTAAGGATCGCCTTATGAATTTCAGCAGTGCGAAAGATGCCATGGATCACGGCTTTGCCATGATCACAGAGGAGCGGAAAGCGAATGGTCTCTTTCTAAAAGGTGATCTGATCTTCAACACCACCATTGCCAATCTGAAACAGTACCGCTCCGGGGTGGCGCTTTCTAATCCGAAGATGAACAGGGCAACCACAAGGCAGATTGACATCATGCATACGAAGTGCATGGGACCGGAGGATATGATTTCCAGTCTGTCGGGAGGGAACCAGCAGAAGGTAATCATGGGAAAATGGCTGGAACGAAGTCCAGAGGTATTTATGATGGATGAACCCACCAGGGGAATTGATGTGGGAGCGAAATATGAGATTTACGAACTGATTATCAATATGGCAAAACAGGGAAAGACCATTATCGTCGTTTCTTCTGAGATGCCGGAGATCCTTGGGATCACAAACCGTATTGGCGTCATGTCAAACGGACGTCTTTCTGGTATCGTCAATACCAATGAGACAGATCAGGAAGAACTTTTAAAACTCAGTGCAAAATACCTATAAAAAGGGAGATGAATAGATATGACAAATGAAAAAAGTAAGATTCTTACAGCAGAAGAGGAAATGCAGCTGAGGAAGCCGATCGAAGATTACGTTGGCAGGATCCAGGAAAAGATTGACGGTCTCAGGGCAGAGGATTCTCCCAATAAAGGAGAGATTTCAAGGCTGGTTCAGGATGCGGAAGGCTATCTGAGCAAGCATTTCGATTCAGAATATTACCAGAAAGTAAAGGCAGGCTGCGAGCTGGAAAAGGCAGAGGTTAAGAGCAATTACGACAGTAAGATTGCTGAACTGAAGCGGGAGCATGAACAGATCATGCAGAAGCTTACGGACCACCAGGAGATCAAGGATGAAAAATATGTTTATAAAAACCGTCTGTTTGATGCAAAGATGAAGAGAGACAAAGATCTTCAGCAGATCAAAGACCGGAGACATGCGGCGTACACATACAAATTTCATCTGATCGACCTTCTTCGTATGTCCAAATTTACCATAGGGGAATCCATAGCGCAGAAATGGGAAAATTATAAATATACCTTTAACCGCAGAACCTTCCTACTGCAGAATGGATTGTATATTGCCATCGCCCTGATCTTCATTATGCTGTGTATTATCACACCGATGGTAAAAAATGCACCGCTGCTGACCTACAACAATGTTCTGAATATTTTGCAGCAGGCTTCCCCAAGAATGTTTCTCGCCCTGGGTGTGGCAGGATTGATCCTTCTTACCGGTACCGACCTTTCCATTGGCCGTATGGTGGGAATGGGAATGACCGCAGCGACGATCATTATGCATCAGGGGATCAATACCGGTTCTGTATTTGGACATGTTTTTGATTTTACACAGATGCCTATCGCTTTGAGGGTGGTCTTTGCGCTGGTTGTCTGTATCCTTTTGTGCACGGTCTTTACCGCCATCGCAGGTTTCTTTACGGCAAAGTTCAAGATGCATCCTTTTATTTCCACGATGGCAAATATGCTGGTGATCTTTGGACTTGTCACCTATGCCACGAAGGGTGTTTCATTTGGAGCCATCGAACCTGTGATTCCAAACATGATCATCCCGAAGGTAAATGGTTTTCCAACGATCATTCTCTGGGCGGCGGCAGCAGTCGTGATTGTGTGGTTTATCTGGAATAAGACAACCTTTGGTAAAAATCTGTATGCTGTGGGTGGAAACCCAGAAGCAGCTTCTGTTTCCGGTATTTCCGTATTCAAAGTGACCGTCGGCGCCTTTATTATGGCAGGTATTCTGTATGGTTTTGGTTCCTGGCTGGAATGTGCGAGAATGGTAGGCTCCGGTTCTGCAGCCTATGGCCAGGGCTGGGAGATGGACGCCATCGCGGCCTGCGTGGTGGGAGGTGTATCCTTTACCGGTGGTATTGGTAAAATCTCCGGTGTCGTAGTCGGTGTAATTATTTTCACTGCGCTGACCTATTCTCTGACGATTCTGGGAATTGATACGAATCTGCAGTTTGTATTCTCTGGCATCATTATCCTTGTGGCGGTTACACTGGATTGTTTGAAATATGTACAGAAGAAATAGCTGGTTAAGAAATGGGCTCAAATTGGCGCCGTGAGATAAATACTGCATGGGAGGCTTTATGGATAAATATTCAGTACTTCTGGTGGATGATGAAGAAGAAGTGATCCAGGTCATAATGCGTAAGATCAATTGGGAAGGACTGGGTTTTTCTGTGGCAGGACATGCCAATAACGGGGCAAAGGCCCTTGAGATGGTTGAGGAATTTCAGCCGGATGTGGTGATGACAGATATCCGAATGCCCTTTATGGACGGAATGGAAATGTCCCGCCGCATCAAGGCAGAATATCCTGCCACGAAAATCCTGTTTTTTACCGGATTCGATGAATTTGAATATGCCAAAGGTGCGGTGCGCCTGGAGGCGGAGGAATATATTCTAAAACCCGTGAATTCAGTAGAATTGACCAATGTGTTTACGCGGCTGAAGATAAAACTGGATCATGAGATCAGTGAAAAACGAAATGTAGAAATCCTTCAGAAGTATTATATGGATTCACTTCCTCTTCTGCAGGCAAACTTCTATACGTCTCTTATCGAAGGCAGCATTCTGGAGGAAGAGATCTCTGGTTATCTCACCGATTACCAGCTCTCTTTTCCCGGACCATTTTTCTGCTGCCTTGTGATCCATACGTCTTCTAACCAGGTGCCTGCGAATATGAATCCTCTTCTGCTGGCTACCTCGGTACACAGGCAGGCAAAAGAACGGCTGGCAGAAAAATGGCGGGCCAAATGTTTTTCTTATCTTGGAAACACAATTATGATCTCACAGCTTGGGACGGAAAATGAAGTATCAGAGCTGACAGACGAGTGTGACCGGTTCTGTAAGTACGCCAAAAGTATTATAGGGGCGGTAGTTACTGTTGGCATAGGTTCGGTCTGTGATTCGATTTTAGCGCTTTCATCATCTTATATCGGTGCAAGGGAGGCTGTGTCATACCGGGTGATCTATGGTGCTGCCAGGGCCATCAATGTGCAGGAAGTGGTTCCTGGTGAGATCATCCAGCCCGGTCCGGCGAATGACGCGGAGGTATCTAATCTTTTTAAAATGATTCGGCTGGGATCTGAAAAAGAAGTGGTTCAGGCTGCAGACCAGTATCTACAGCACACTTCCTTTCCCAACAAATCCCTGCAGCAGCACCATGTGGATATGATGGAACTGGTTAGCACATTGTATCGTTTTGCGTTGAATAATGATATTTCGGCGGAAGATTTTTCCCAGGATATCCGAAAATTGTACAGCAGCATATTTGACCTGGAGCCGGCTGAGTTTAGGAAATGGCTGATAGACTGCAGCCTTTCCTTTCGCGAAAAGCTGATTTTTGCACGAAACAAGTCTACCAGATCCTTTGTGACAAGAGCAGAGGAGTATGTCCATCATAACTATGGGGATGAAGATCTTTCCCTGGACCGTGTCTGTGAAGTACTAGGTGTGTCGAATTCTTATTTTTCCAGTGTTTTCAAAAAAGAGACGGGGAGCTCCTTTATCCGGTATCTGACGGACTATCGCATGGAACGGGCGTCACAGCAGTTGATTGAGACAAATGAGAAAAGCTATATTATTGCAAAAAATGTCGGGTACACGGACCCGAATTATTTTAGTTATGTATTTAAGCGAAAGTTTGGCGTGTCTCCTTCAAAATACAGAAGGGAGCATATAGAGGGTGAAGATTAAGTTGTGGGAATATATGGGGAGATTAAAACCAAAGGGAATGCAGTCTACGGTTATGCTGGCTTTTTCTCTTATATCGGTTTCTATTATGCTGGTTCTGGGCGTTGTAATGTACATGAAATTCTCTGCCCTGTCCCAGCGGGAGATGATTCAGGATACGGAGACACTGATGGAACAGACCAGGGAGAGACTGGAGGAATATCTGATTGCCATGCGGCAGATCTCTGATACGGTCTATTATAATGTGATCAAGGAAAATGATCTTTCCTCTCAGGATAATAAGATACAGCAGGGGATGAATATCATATATGAGGCAAATCGGAGCCATCTGCGCAGCATCGCAATATATAATGATTATGGAAGCCTGATGGCAGCGGAACCGGTGGCTTCCCAGAAGGAAGATCCAGATGTGATTCATCAGTCCTGGTTTGAAAAGGCGATGGAGGCCATAGAAAATACGCATTTTTCTACTCCCCACATTCAGAATTTATTTGATGATGCTACCAGACGTTATTACTGGGTGATCTCTTTGAGCCGTGTGGTGGATTTCACAGACCGGGGAACTCCTATGTCCGGGGTGCTTCTGGTGGACATGGATTTTTCAGGTGTTTCCCGAATGCTGCGGCGCATCAACTCCAACACTTCGGATACTGGTCAGTATTATTATTTGTGTGACAGCAATGGAGAGATTATCTACCATAAAAAGCAGATGCAGATCAGCAATGGGAGCTTTCATGAAAATAATATAGCTGCAGCCGCTTATAAGGATGGTGTTTATGGGGAAAAATTCGGGGGAGAGCACCGGAAGCTGATCATTAAAACAGTGAGTTATACAGGGTGGAAGTTGGTGGGTGTGATTCCGGAGTCTACATTTACACAGGGAATGTTTGATATCCGGTATTTTATTATTATGATCATTCTTTTGATGGCGATGATGCTGGCTGTGATCAATCGCGTGGTTTCCGTGAAGATTTCCAGTCCGATTTTAAAGTTGAACGACTCCGTAAGGGAATACGAGGCGGGAGAAAAACCGGAGATCTATATCGGAGGTTCTCAGGAGATCCGGCATCTTGGCCATTCGATCCAGCGTTCTTATGAGCAGATTGACAAGCTGATGCAGGAAATCGTGAAGGAGCAGAATGAGAGAAGGAAGAGTGAGCTGGATGCACTGCAGAGCCAGATTAATCCTCATTTTCTTTATAATGCGCTGGATTCCATCACGTGGATGGTCGAGGGGGAGCGAAATGATGATGCGGTCTTTATGATCTCGGAACTGGCAAAGCTTTTTCGCATCAGTCTTTCCAGAGGCCAGACTGTAATCCGTGTTCAGGATGAACTGCAGCATGCCAAAAGTTATATGAATATCCAGAAGATCCGATATAAAAATGCGTTTACTGTCATCTTTGATGTGGATCCGGCTGTTTATACCTACTGCAGTGTAAAGCTGGTGCTGCAGCCACTATTGGAAAATGCCATCAGTTATGGTGTGAGCAGTATGGATGATTCCGGGGAGATCCGGGTGGAGGCACAGAAACAAGGGGAGAGGATCATTCTCTCCGTAGCGGATAATGGGTTGGGCATGTCAGAGGAAGAGGCTGAACTGGTATTGACAGATAGTGACCGGATTCATAAACATGGTTCTGGTGTGGGACTTATCAATGTCAACAACCGGATTCAGATGCTCTTTGGAAAAGAATACGGACTGGTGGTAGAAAGTGAGCCAGACGAGGGAACGACGGTTTCCATCTGCATACCGGCAGTACCCTATACCGATGAAAATCGTCGGATCCTTGAAAAGGGGCATATGTTTGGTGCAGATGCGATCAATAACAGGGAAAAACAGGACAAATAATGATGTTGAACAGCAAAGGATTATTTATTATTATTGAATTTGCGCTGGCTTCTATGATCATTGTGCTGGCGTTTATTATGGTCAGGGAACAGAGCGGAAAAGACCGCCCCAGGATTTCCGTGATCATTCCGGATCCGGATGCCAGCCGCTGGTCTGCCTTCCGGTATGGTCTGAAAATGGCGGCAGAAGATCAGGGTGTGGAGGTATTTGTCGTCAGCACAGGAGATATTTTGACCTTGGAAGAAGAAATCAATATGATCAGAAACGAGGCTGACAATGGGGTGGATGCGGTGATTCTTCAGCCGGTTCCGGGGGAAGACGCCGTGAGAAAATTAAAAGAGGCCTCAAAAAAAATTCCTATTATGCTTGTGGGCGATCCTGCATCAGAGGATGGGGAAAAATCCCAGATTCCGGTTACATGCCCGGATGATTATCATATGGGAAAGGCACTGGCGGAGGAAGTTCTACGGGATTTTAACGGAAATGTAAAAGGAAAGGTGCTGGGAATCATAGTACAGAATGAAGACTCCGTGGAGGCCGTCAGACGGAAAAAGGGCTTTGAGGATGTATTAAATGGCAAGGGAGCCCGGATCAGCTGGAACGTCTGTGTGTCCTGTGAGGAGACCAATCATAATTTACTGGAAAACCAGTCGAAAACAGATCTGGTGATCGCATTGGACGATGTCAGTCTGACGAAGGCGGGAGAATGTGTGATGGCAAAGGAACTTCATGGGGCACTGGTCTATGGAATCGGAAATTCCACAGAAGCAGTTTATTATCTGGATACAGGTATGGTAAAGTGTCTACTGGTGCCTGACGAATTTGACAGGGGATACCAGAGTCTGACGGAGTCAGCAAAGAACCTGGGTCTATACTCACACAATATGAAAGGAAAGATCCTGTCTTTTACCGTGCTCCGCAGAAAAGAGCTGTTTACCAAGAAAAATCAGGAGATAATTCTAACAATGAGCCAATAGGGGGGATTAACTTGAAAAGGAAAAAAATTCTGGCAGCAGGGATCATTTTTTGCATGAGCCTGCTGTTTCTTGGCGCCTGTGAAAAAAATAACCCGAGGACAAGGGAGAAACTGCATGTGGGGTTGACATATTACGATCAGAGTGACACCTTTATGAATGAGCTTATCGCCTGTATCCGTGAGAAGATGGAAGACCTGGGGGGAAAAGATCTGGATATAACGATGACAGTCCGGGGGGCATCTGGCTCGCAGCAGATACAGGATGACCTGGTGGAGGAGATGATCAACGGAGGGTGCCATGTGCTTTGTGTGAATCTGGTGGACCGGACGGATCCGTCAGACATCATAGAATTGGCTAGAAAAAATAATACGCCTATTATTTTCTTTAACAGAGAACCGGTAAAAGAGGATATGCTTCGGTGGGACGGACTTTATTATGTGGGCGCTGATTCAGAACAATCCGGTGTGCTGCAGGGAGAACTGGCAGCAGAGGCGATTCAGAACAATCGAAGGATAGACCGAAATAATGATGGGAAAATCCAATATGTGGCGCTGGAGGGAGAACCCTCTCATCAGGATACTATCATCCGGACAGAGAATGCCGTGAACACCTTAAAAAAACACGGCATCGAGCTTGAGAAGCTGGGCAGCGGAATCGCCAACTGGAACCGCGCCCAGGCTCAAAACCGCACAATGCAGCTGCTCAGCCAGCACCAGGGCAATATCGAGTTAGTTTTGGCAAATAATGACGATATGGCCCTTGGCGCCTGGGACGCTTATCAGAAGCTAAATTATACGGAGAATGCACTTCCTGTATTTTTTGGTATAGATGGAACGGATGTGGGCCTGGAAGCAGTGCGGGAAGGAAAACTGTCCGGCACCGTATACCATGATAAGGAAGGACAGGCAGCGGCTATGGCAAAACTGGCGAAAGCCGTTGTCACAGGAAAGGGGTTGGAAGATATCCCTTTTGAAAATGAAAAGTATATCTTCCTCCCCTATACTAAAGTGAAGAAATAAAACGGGAAAATGCGTTCATGCCATCTTCATTCCGTTTATATACACCGGAACACTCCAGTACTTTGACGAAGACTCTACTGATCTCATCCTGAATGATTCCGTGAATATTATCCCGATTCAGTTCGTGGTCTCCGATCCATCCATCAACCCAGTCAGCGTGTTTGCAGATCTGCTCATCGGCGCGGAGATCTCTTCTGTTCAAAATGGCATCTTCTAACAGTTCCATCTCTTTTTTCAATCTTGCCGGCAGCACTGCCAGTCCCATCACCTCAATAAGCCCAATATTTTCTTTTTTGATATGATGGAGATCCGCCGAGGGGTGATAGACGCCCCAGGGGCTCTCGTCGGTGGTGATATTATTGCGGAGCACCAGATCCAGCTCAAACAGCTCATCGTGCATGCGGGCGATGGGGGTAATGGTGTTATGAGGGATCCCGTCAGTCTCATGAAAGATAAAAGCCGCCTCGTCGGAGTATGACCGCCAGCATGTCAGAATATGTTCTGCCGCATCTGCCAGGCGCTCAATCTCTGTTCCCTGGAGACGGATCACAGACATGGGCCATTTTATGATACCTGCTGTGAGATCTTCATATCCTTTGAGGGAAAAGGTTTTGTCATAGGGAGCTCTCGCCATGGCAAAGGTATAGCCGCCTCCCTGGAAGTGGTCATGACTCAGGATCGAGCCGCCCACGATAGGCAGGTCCGCATTGGAACCTGCGGTATAGTGTGGAAACAACCTGACAAACTCCAGGATCTTTTGGAAGGTACTGCGGTTGATCTTCATGGGGATATGATCCCTGTTAAGTATGATACAGTGTTCATTGTAATACACATAAGGGGAATACTGCAGGAAATATTCTTCTTCGTCCAGCAGGATGGGAATGAGACGGTGGTTCTGCCTGGCAGGATGGGAATAATGGCCGGCGTACCCCTCATTTTCCACACAGAGCAGGCAGCTGGGATAGCCGGATTTTTTCGCCTGTCCAGCCTTTGCGATCTCTCTGGGATCTTTTTCCGGCTTGGAAAGATTGATGGTAATGTCGATGCGGCCATATTCTGTCTCAGTCACCCATTTTTCGTCTTTTGCGATACGGTCTTTGCGGATATAGTTGGTTGCCTGGCTGAATTTATAATAAAAATCCGTCGCCAGCTTAGGATCAACGCGGTAAAGATCAGCAAACTGTCTGCGGACCACAGAGGGCGCAGGGGTAAGTTTACCCATGATCTTCGTGTCAAAGAGATCCCTCATGGTTACAGTATTCTCTTTTAGGATTCCCTGTGCCCAGGCATAGTCCAAAAGATCCTCCAGTATTTCCGCCAGCTCACGTTTTTCGGAAAGTTCAACTGGTTCGTAGTCGATCACATCGAAGAGTTCCAGCAGCTGGTTTGTGACATATACCTGATCCTCTGCTTCAACTAATCCTGAAGTGATGCCATAGGATACCAGTTCAGTTATTAACTTATTGATCATATCGGGTCCTCCATTTTTTGTGAATATGTTTGATTTCACAGATAGCCATGAGGGTGTGTCCGGTGCCACTGCCATGCCGTGTCGATGATCGTGTCCAGGTCGGCATATTTGGGATCCCATCCAAGTATTTTCTTTGCCTGGTCGCTGGAGGCGATCAGAGTGGAAGGATCTCCCGCCCGACGCGCTTCTTCTTTTGCAGGGATGGGGTGGCCGGTAACGTTTCGTGCGGTCTCCACCACTTCCTTCACGGTAAAGCCCACGCCATTTCCCAGATTGAAAATATTGCTCTCCCCACCATTACACAGGTATTTCATGGCGAGGATATGGGCCTGTGCCAGATCATTCACATGAATATAGTCCCGGATGCAGGTTCCGTCCTTTGTGTCATAGTCATTTCCAAATATGGAAATATAGTCCCTCTGATTATTGGGCACCTGCAGGATCAGGGGAATGAGATGGGTCTCTGGATCATGGGCTTCTCCTATCTTTCCATTTGGATGGGCGCCGCAGGCATTGAAATAGCGCAGGGACACGTATCTTAGGTCGTGTGCCAGCGAAGTCCATTTGAACATCTTTTCCATAGAAAGCTTGGTCTCGCCATAACAGTTGGTGGGAAGCGTCCGGTCAGATTCCAGAATGGGGATACTCTCCGGCTCTCCATAGGTAGCCGCCGTGGAAGAAAATACGATCTTGTCGATTCCATGGGCTACCATGCTTTCCAAAAGAACTTCTGTACCACACAGATTGTTATTGTAATATTTAAGGGGATCTTTCATGCTCTCGCCGACCTGGGAACAGGCGGCAAAATGAATGACGCCGTCGATATCCTCTTTTTCAAATATCGAATCCATAAAGGAACGGTCACGAATATCCCCTTCATAAAATACTGCCTCTGGATGGACAGCCTCCTTAAATCCGGTCAGGAGATTGTCCACTACAACAACCTTTTCTCCGGCATCGATCAACTCATAAACGGTATGGGAACCAATGTAACCAGCCCCTCCTAACACTAAAATACGACTCATGATAAATTCCTCCTGTTTTGTTATAAGATAGTATGGTCAAATAACCTGATATCCACCCTCAGAGCGGATGTTTAATATATAGCAGCAGTCTTCCCCAAACAATGCCTCCATGGTTGTCCTGTATTCCTCGATTTTATCTACCGGGACGAAGGCCTGTATCGTTCCGGCAAACCCGCCGCCGTGCACACGGAATGCACCGTCATCTCCCAAAAGCCTTCTGCTCACCATCAAAGCCAGTGGGATTCCCTGTTCCACTGGTTTTTTTGTGGAATACAGATTCTGTAGTAATTCAGCAGAGGATCTTCCAGATTCCCGAACCAGATTCAGAAATGTCTCAAAGTCCTTTTTCTCCAGCGCCTCCACTTCTTTTTCTACCCTTGCATTGTCCGCGTAGAAATGTGCTGCCCTTAGGATCGCGCGGTCGGAGCAGACGGTCCGCAGATGAGGCAGTGAATGGTAAAACTGTTCTTCTTCTACTTCCCGCAGAACAGTTTTTCCAAACTGTGCGGCGATCAGTTTCATTTCCGATGGGACTGATACATAGTCATCTGTCAGATCAGCATGGCTGCCCTTGGTGTCTGTGATGATCAGCTTTAGTCCGCCCCGATCGAAGTCACACTCGTGTTTTTCGATTTTAGGATCGGTGGTATCCTCAAAATCAATAAATACAAATCCCCCGACAGAAGACACCATCTGATCCATGAGTCCGCTCTCTTTTCCAAAATATTTATTTTCTGCGAACTGCCCCATTTTGGCAATTTTTACTGCCCCAGCCCTGCCGTTGTTATAATGCCGGTCAATGATATTTCCGATCAGCACCTCAAAGGCGGCAGAGGAAGATAGGCCGCTGCCGGACAGGACGTCCGAAGTGATAAATGTGTTAAAACCACCCACCTCTATCCCCATCTCGTGAAACTGGGAAACCATCCCCCGGACCAGCGCCATGGAAGTCCCTTTTTCTTCCGGCTGTATACCCAGATGGTCCAGTTCTATAAATTCCTGTTCATATCCCACCGACTGGAGACGGATCACATGATCATTATGAAAGGATACGATGGCGATGGCATCCAGGTCAATGGCAGCTGCCAGTACGCAGCCATGCTGATGATCCGTATGATTTCCACATATTTCGGTTCTTCCTGGAGCAGAGAAGATGGAAATATCTTCGCTTTCCGGGTAAATTGTCTCAAAACTCTTGATTGCCCTGATATATCGTTTCCTCTGTGCAGCCAGTGTTTTCTCATCGTCCCCGTATAGTGTGATAAGGGCGTCATCAAAGCGCCCCAGTATAAGTTCCTTTGTCACCTCATCACGATTCATGATTTACCTCATTCCTGCGCTGCTTTTTGCGCATGAAAAGAACTAAAGTTCTTCTAATGTTTGTGCTAGCAGCGCGCAGTCACAAACTTGCCACACAAACATAGTTTGTGTTGTGAAACAATTTATTTTTCACTCTTTCTCCATTCAGCTTTTTGAACCTCAAATGTATCTAATTCAGAGTTTAGCATATTGTATCGAAAAATAACATTTATTTTTTTATTTTTTATATTCAAATTTTTATGGTCTCAATACGATTCCCCATTTATGTTCTTTTATACGCTGTTTTCAATAATATTATTTTGAAGTCCCAGAATTTTTGAAAACTTTGTAGATAATAAGGGAGGAAGATGGTATAATCAGAGAGAAGATGAAGGATCAACAAAAGATATATTGAGGAGTGGTGGTATGAAAAGAAAAAATTATTTTTTAGTTGCTTTAATCTTGTTTTTGATTGGGATTATAATTTGTGGTGACAGATCATGGGCCGAAAACAAAGAGCTGGATTTGCTAATGGGGCAGAAGTCCCATGTATCGATCACAAATGATGATGTTATATTTTTTAATTTACCGGATGGCAATGGAAAAGTTAGGGTAAATATTTCAAATGTTTTATCAAGCGGAACATTTTATAAATTTGAAAATTATCAGTATGTAGGTTATCCCTTTAGTAACGATCCAAATTATAATAGATTAGATATTTCTTTTGTTAATATATATTTAAATGATTCTGTGCAAACTTTTTCGGTTGAACCAGGCCAGGCATCCGTGAGTTTTGATCTGGAATTAGTTCAGGAACATAAAGAAAGATTTTATATTTATATAGATAATCATACTGACTACGATGTCAGAATAAAAAATGCATCTTTTGATATAGAAATCCAGCCAACTGAAAGCTGGGTGGCAAAAACGGAAAATAAGCAAGGCCAACAAGAAGAAGTGCGGTTTGATCAGAAGAAATCCTTACAGGATGAAAAGGAGGAAAGATCCAAGGTGCGCGGAAAAATCCTGAAACAGACTTACGCTTATTCCAGGAAATGTGAAATAGAAATAGACGTCAAGGATCAAAAGAAAGTAAGGTTATATAGAAAAAGTTCTAGGAAGGGAAAATACAAGTTTGTTAAACAAATGTATAATGGTGAGGAATTGTCTTATGAAACATTTTATGACAAGGGGCTTAAACCAAATAAACAATATTGGTATAAGATTGAAACTCTTGACTGGGATGATAAACTCTGGAGTGAGAAATCTTCCAGTGAATCTTTTTGGACAGCGCCAGAAAAAGTGAAAGTAAAGCGCTCTGGCAATACATTACGATGGAATAAATCCAAAGGTGCAGTAGGATATATGGTTGTTGAATCATGGCATACAGAAGTGGGATATAACATATTTTGGCAAGTGCTCACAGATTATATTGAGAAATCATATTTGACTAAAAAAAGATCTTATACATTTAAACACAACGTAGATGATTATGATGTTTATGCAATTGCAAAACATAAGGGCAAGTATTATGCGAATGATTATGAAGGAAACATTTTCAAAAAGATGTCCAGTTTCAAATTTACTAATTCAAAACGGTATGCGGGATGATCTATAAATAACTATGGAGGAAAGGTTTGAAAAACTTAAGCCATGCACTTTGTTAATGCGAAAAGTATATTATCAGCTAAAAATGGAATGAATTTATACCGTGGCTGCTCCCATGGGTGTATATACTGTGACTCAAGGAGTAAGTGCTACCATATGGATCATGCTTTTGAGGATATCGAAGTTAAGGCAAATGCCATTGAGTTATTAGAAAATACCCTGAAACGAAAGCGCTCAAAATGTATGCTGGGTACAGGTTCCATGACAGATCCCTATATCCCTCTGGAAAAGGAGATCGGAAATGTCAGAAAAGCATTATCCCTGGCAGATCAATACGGTTTCGGGTTTACTTTGATAACGAAATCTGACCGGGTGCTACGGGACTTAGACCTGCTAAAATCCATCCATGCTAAAACCAAATGTGTCGTGCAGATGACATTAACTACTTTTGACGAAGGTTTATGTAAAAAAATCGAGCCGAATGTAAGTACAACCAAAGAACGGGTGGCAGTTTTAAAGAAACTGCGTGACGCAGGTATTCCGACGGTTGTCTGGCTTAGCCCTGTTCTTCCCTTCATTAATGATACGGAAGAAAATATCAGAGGGATCTTGAAATATTGCATTGAAGCGAAGGTTTATGGCATTATCTGCTTTGGTATGGGGATGACACTCCGCGAGGGAAACAGAGAGTATTTTTACAGCCAGTTAGACCGACTGTTTCCACATTTGAAAGAAAGGTATATTCAGACTTATGGCATGCAGTATCAGATAAGCAGCCCCAGGAATGATATGTTGATGAAAATATTTCATCAACTATGTGAGGATAACGGAATCCTTCATGACAATTATAAGATATTTGAGTACCTATACAGCTTTGAAGAGAAAAGCAAGTATGTGCAGTTAAATCTTCTCGATTACTTATAAAAAGTGGATACGGAGACCGTTTCAAGTTTTGTGTAAACTCAAAAAACCGATATAAGATTCGTTAATAGTTGCAAATGGGCAGAGCCGACATGCAGGGTTCTGCCCATGCCTGTATTATACAAGGATTTTTCTGTATGTCAAGGCAACCTGTGGCTACAGGATTGACTTACAGGTTTCTGCCTTCCAGACGTTCTTCAAAATAAATCTCCAGCTGGGAATGAATCTGTCCCCAGTCCTGGCGGTGTCCCGTCCATTTTTTCGTGATATCCATGGTTGCCAGATACAGCATTTT
>JAAVZE010000001.1 GCA_022791495.1 Eubacterium sp. | reverse complement strand
GGGCGTGGATCATTTTCATGGGCATGCAGAAGTGGGCAGCCAGATGGCACATAATATCATGCGTCGGTTGCGGTTTGACAACGATACGGTGAATATGGTCACGAAGATCGTCCGGTTTCATGAAAGACGTTATGCTGGCAGCCGGAAAGCAATGCGCCGGCTGATGAGCCAGGCGGGAGTAGAGGTTATGCCTTATCTGTTTATCATTCAGGAGGCGGATGTTCTCTCCCAAAGCGAGTATATGCGTGAAGAAAAACTGACACATATAAAAGAGGGAAGGCGTGTTTTTACAGAGATTTTGAGGCAGAAAGAGGCGGTTTGTCTTCAGGATCTGGAAGTCACCGGGAAGGATCTGTTAGATCTTGGTGTTCCCCGGGGACCACAGGTGGGGAAAGTCCTTAGGGAGCTGCTGGACATCGTAATCGATTCTCCAGAGAAAAATAATAGAAAACTTCTTTTGACAGAGGCCAAAAAACGTATTACAATAGAATAGGGTAAATGAAATGTATTTTAAGGATACTCAAAGACACGTCGATATGCAGATGAAAGGTTGAGGGATATATGTTTTCAAATGGAAGAAAAACAATAGGATTATTTATATTTAATACGTATGCCGATTTTCAGAGTCAGATCTGCCGGGGAATGGCAGAGCGTGCCGAACAGTTGGGATATAATCTTGCCATTATTTCCAGTTATGGAAGTTATGGTACCTATCAGGAATATTATCAGGGAGAGATGATGATATTTGATCTTCCGTCTTATGATGAATTTGCAGGGATTGTTGTTGCCTTTGATACCTTTAATATACCAGCTGCAAGAGATCGTATTTTGGAGCATATTCAGGAAGAAGCAGACTGCCCGGTGGTTAGTCTCCGGGAAAAACTGGTAGGAGTGAACAATATCCTGATCGATGAACATCATTCCATGGAGGGAGTGATCCGTCATATTATAGAAGATCATGGAAAGAAAGACATTGCTTTTATGACAGGACACCAGGGGCGCTATGATGCTGAGGCGAGGCTTCGCTGTTTTCGGAAAGTGATGGATAAATATAAACTGCCTGTCGATGACCACAGGATATTTTATGGGGATTTCTGGCGGGATAAGGGGAAAGAAGCCTGCGACTGGTTTGGACAGAGAGGACAATATCCAGAGGCAATCGTATGTGCCAATGACTATATGGCGCTCTCTGTGATTGATGAGTTGTATGAGCGAGGCATAAGAGTTCCAGAAGATGTGCTTGTAACCGGTTTCGACGGAGTGGAAGAAGGTATTGTTTACAGTCCGTCTCTTACAACGCTGCATGTGGAATTTAAAGAAATGGCTTATGGAGCAGTAGATCTTATACACAAGCATCAGGATGATGAGCTGGTGGAAGATGTCTTTGTTTCTACAAAAGTAGTTGCCAGGGAATCCTGTGGTTGTCTGGAGAGAGGACATTCTTCAACGATTGCACAGAGATGCGCCCAGCATAAGTTTGGCGCGAGATCGGAAAATCTGGAGATGCAGTTTAGTTTTATGGCGATTGATTTCAATCAGGTTTCATCCATCGAGGAAATGCATCAGGTGATCTCAAAATACATATATAATATTGAAAATATTAAAAATTATGTGATTTGTCTAAGAGAAGATGTGGAGGAAAATAAAGTCAGGTTCCGGGGGTACTCGGACACCATGCATGTGCGCACTGCGATTAAGGAGCGGCTGGATATGGGAGAAGTGGATATTCCATTTGAAAGAAAACTGCTTCTGCCGGAGGAGATGAACTCCGATGAGCCACAATGTTACTTTTTCTATCCCATTCATTTTCAGGACAGTTGTTTTGGGTACGAAGCCTACAGTTTCTTAAACAATGAAAGCTGTGGGACAGCGTATGTGCGCTGGACCATCGCTGTATCTAATGCGGTCCACAACATATTGTCCCAGAAAAGGATGAATGATCTGATCGTAGAACTTGAAAATATGTATATACAGGATGTCCTCACAGGACTGTATAACCGTAGGGGCTTTGAGAAGTATGGAAGAATGCAGTTTTCCAAAGCGAGGGCGAGAGACAGTATCATCTGTGTGGTTGGAATTGATCTGGATGGTCTTAAGCCGATCAATGATATCTATGGCCATCACGAAGGAGATTCTGCGCTTCGGGCAGTGGGTTATGCGATTCAGGAAGCTGCGATTCAGGGACAGATTGGCGCGCGCATTGGAGGGGATGAATTTGAGGTAATCTTCCCCTGCCGGGATAAGACTGACGTGAAGAACTGGATCCAGGTTTTTCAGGAGAGTCTGGATAATTTTAATCAAAAATCTCAAAAGCCCTATGAAGTACATGCCAGCTGGGGTTATAAGATCGGTATACCGACGGCAAATGATACGATCGAGAGCTACATGAATGAAAGTGATGATATCATGTATAAAAATAAAGTGGCAAATAAGACGAGTAGAAATGAAGCGCTTCGGTAATTAGCAGGCGCTGTATGAATGTATCATGGGAGGAAAAGATGGATATAAATCAAAAAATTGCAGAAGAGCTTGAGATAAAAATATGGCAGGTAGAGGCTGTTGTCAAACTGATCGACGAGGGAAATACGATTCCATTTATAGCCAGATACCGAAAAGAACAGCATGGTGCACTAGATGATGAGCAGCTTCGTAATCTCAATGAGCGCCTTACTTATCTGAGAAATCTGGAGGAGAAGAAAGAGCAGGTACTTGCCAGCATTGAAGAGCAGGGGAAATTGACAGAGGAACTCAGAGAACAGATTCTGGCGGCACAGACCCAGGTCATGGTGGAGGATTTATATCGTCCATATCGTCCGAAACGTCGCACCAGAGCGACGATTGCAAAGGAAAAGGGTCTGGAGGGCCTGGCGAATATTATTTTGCTTCAGATGACAGACCGTTCACTGGAAGACGAGGCGGCAGAATATCTATCGGAAGAAAAAGGTGTAAGCACCGCCCAGGATGCGATTCAGGGAGCGATGGATATCATTGCGGAATCTGTGGCAGACGAGGCAGATTATCGGACTTATATTCGTAAACTGACGTTGGAGGAAGGTATCCTTGTTTCATCGGCGAAGGATGAAAAAGAAAAGTCCGTATATGAAAACTATTATGAATTTGAAGAAGCGGTGAAAAAGATCGCGGGTTATCGGGTTCTTGCTATCAACCGGGGGGAAAAAGAAAAGTTTCTCACAGTAAAGATTCAGGCGCCAGAGGAACGGATTCAGAGATATCTGGAAAAAAAGGTAATTACAAGGGAAAATCCGAATACCACGGAATGCCTGAAGGAAACACTGGCAGACAGCTATAAGAGACTTATTGCACCCTCCATCGAGAGGGAGATCCGCAATGAACTCACAGAAAAGGCGGAGGACGGGGCAATCAAGGTTTTTGGCAAAAATCTGACCCAGCTTCTGATGCAGCCTCCCATCACTGGTCAGGTAGTGCTGGGATGGGATCCGGCGTTTCGTACCGGCTGTAAGCTGGCAGTAGTAGATGCCACCGGTAAAGTGCTGGATACGATTGTGGTCTATCCTACGGAGCCACAAAATAAGGTGGCAGAGACAAAGAAAATTGTTAAAGGTTTTATAGAAAAATATCATGTAACACTGATCTCGGTGGGAAATGGAACAGCTTCCAGAGAATCCGAGATGGTGATCGTGGATATGCTGAAGGAAATCAACAAACCGGTGCAGTATGTGATCGTTAATGAGGCGGGAGCATCGGTATATTCTGCAAGCAAACTTGCCACAGAGGAATTCCCAAATTTTGATGTGGGACAGAGAAGTGCGGTGTCCATCGCAAGACGGCTGCAGGATCCTTTGGCGGAGCTGGTGAAGATCGATCCGAAATCCATCGGAGTCGGTCAGTATCAGCATGATATGAACCAGAAAAAACTGAGCGAAGCTCTTTCTGCGGTGGTAGAGGATTGTGTGAATAATGTTGGTGTGGATCTGAATACGGCATCGGCTTCTCTTCTGGAATATATTTCAGGTATTTCCAAGCCCATAGCTAAAAATATTGTGGCATACCGGGAAGAGAACGGACGTTTTACCAGCCGTAAGCAGCTTCTGAAGGTGGCGAAACTTGGGCCAAAGGCCTTTGAGCAGTGTGCAGGATTTATGAGGATCAGCGATGGGGAAAACCCACTGGATGCCACCAGTGTTCATCCGGAATCCTATCAGGCGGCAGAAGGGCTTCTAAAGATGGTTGGCCTTGCTCCGGAAGATATTCGAGGTGGTATTGTAGGTCTTTCTCTTCTGGCAAAAGACCGTAAGGGACTGGCATCAAAGCTGGATGTGGGCGAATTGACTTTGGAAGATATTGTAAAAGAATTGGAAAAGCCAGGCAGAGATCCACGGGAAGAGATGCCCAAACCGGTACTTCGTACCGATGTGCTGGAGATGAAAGATCTGACGGAGGGGATGATTTTAAAAGGCACTGTGCGCAATGTTATAGATTTTGGTGCATTTGTTGATATTGGGGTTCATCAGGATGGTCTGGTACATATTTCCAAGCTTACGGACAAGAAGTTTGTAAAGCATCCTCTGGAGGTTGTCAGTGTAGGAGATGTGGTAGACGTCAAGGTTCTGTCCGTAGATCTGCAGAAAAAACGCATTCAGCTGTCGATGATCTTATAGATTGTTTGGAGGTTTGTTTTGGATGAAAAGAGTACTTAGTATATTCATGGTGTGTATTCTGTTTTTATCAGGATGTGGGAGTGAAGAAGTTCCTAAGACAAAGCAGGAGGTAACGATTGAGGAAAAGAAGGTCCGTTATGAAGTAGATGAGTTGTCACTGCCAGATTCATTGCTGGCAGAGAATGCTCAGGGCAGTGATTATATCGGGGATAAATTTAGTGGATTTACAGCAGACGTCAATGGAAAGCCGGCAGTGTATTACAGCGATTTTACCAAAGAAGATGATGTGTATCAAGCTTCCATAACCCGTTGCAGTATGGATGAGAATAAGAACTGGGATTCGGAAGAGCTCTGTGAGAATTCCCTCAGTGATTTTATGGATCAGAAGTTTGAACAGGCGGGCTGGGTCAGGTGTCATCTGAGTCAATTCCGCCGGGGGGATAATGGAAGCCTGTACGGAATCTTTTTTTACTTTGTCAAAGAGGATGTGGAGTCCGAAGAAGGAAAAAAGGAAATGCTGGCAGAAAAATATTCTGTGCTGGAGATCGATGAAGAGAATGACCGCATCTATGAAATTCCTCTGGAGATTGGGCCGGCACCCCGGGATGAAAATGACTTTGGCAAGGATGTGGATATAGAATGGCTCAGTGATTACCATGCTTTTGAAGATGGTAGTATATTGCTGCTCAGTTCCGACAATGGCGGTGGAACCGGTTATCTGATCGACAGTGAAAGCGGGCAGGTCAGTGAAGAGCTTGGGAATGTGGTGACAGGGAAACGGAGATTTGTATTTGGCGAAAATGAGATCATCTTCTTTTCCAACAAGACCAATCTCTTTCAGGTTGTCAGTCTGCCAGATGTGACAGAACTGAATACATTTGGCTCTAAGCTCAGTGAGGACGTCATGAATAAAGACTGGTTTTTCTACATGAATCCCGATACCTGGGAACTGTTTATGTGCAATCGGAGTGGTGTGTACAAGGCGGCGAATTACCAAAGTTCGGATGAGGTAGAATGGCTGACAGAAAAGACTGACATGAGTGAAGTGGAAAATGGAAGTGCAGACATATTAGATTTTTTTGTAGGGGCGGAGGATGACTTTTATATCTGCATGATAGAGACAACAGAAGAGTATGGAGTGAAGACCAGACAGTACCGGATCGTGTACTACAGCAAAGAAGGCGAATCTGCCGAGGATAAATGATAAAAAAGAAAAGGAGCCATCGCATCTATGATTTATTTAATCATTCATGTGAAAGCTCCTTTATTGATCTTAACGCGCCAATTTCAATTCTTTTTCGTTTCAGGCTAACCGATAAAATTGACATATGAGGATTATGACTATCGTGCCACACCCTCGGCGATCCTGCTCACTCCTACGTAAATCTCTGATATTTTGTACCATGTTCTGAGACCTACGATGCCATCAGGAGTCAGTTTAAAAATGCGCTGGAAGGTTTTGACTGCCTCTTCGGTCTGAGGTCCGAAAACACCGTCAACAGCAATCTTTGGTATCAGCGGATAGGCGCCGGAGATGACATTTAGCTGCTGCTGCATCTGCCGTACCTTTTCACCGGAGCTGCCAAGTTCGAGATTGTACTGGGGCCAGGAGGCAGGAACTCCGGATACTATATCTGTAGAATTAATAAATATAGAACTTCCATAATAATTTCTGAGAATTTCGATCGCTGTATAGCCCTGGTCTCCCAGGGATTTACTTCCCCATTGCGTCAACTGTATTCTGTAAGGTATACAAAAGGAAAAGTGTCGAAAAAACGTCATTCTACAACGAACAAATCAAAAATCATTGCTTCTGATCCTTTATCAAATGTAATCTTACTGCAGACGGAACGGATCGCCTCTCCCTTTCTTGCGTTATCATAATCACCCTCAATGATATGTATCACATTTTCAATATTTGCTACAAGCAGTGCTTCACTGTCCTGCTTTCTGGATGATTTTTTCGGCGCAAGCTGCTTTTCGATCTCCCGGCGCTGCTTCTCGAGTATCTTTTTATTTGCCTTGTATTCGTTAAGGCTGTCTATTCCATCAATATAGGCTATTTTAATTCGTTCTTCTTTTTTATCAAGATCTTTTAGTTGCGCATGGAGAGATTCAGTATCTGTATCAAGCGTAGCGGCGGGAATCTTTTCATAGCTGAGTGTTTCGGAAACAAGAAGAGCCTTTAAGCCATCTATCACATATTGTTCCGCCTTTGCCGCTGGGACGTAGCTGCTTTTATCACAAATACCCTTATTGTATTTCCAGCATTGGAAACATTTATTAGTTTTGCCGTTTGTATAAGCGAGAGACGCTCCGCAGTTTGCGCACTTCAAAATACCGCTGAGCCAGTGCTTGGCGGCGGCAGAGGGAACCCGGCGCCCGGAACTGTGAAATTGTTCGTAGGAAGACTGGAGACGTTTCTGTGCCTGCTCAAAGAGGGATTCTGATACCAGCGGTTCATGCTTCCCATCCCGGATAATAACGTCACCATCCTTTTTCTTACCCCTTGCACGGGGAGCGTAGTTCCACCGGATCTTTCCCACATAAAAAGGATTCTGCAGAATATAGTGTATGATACGACGTTCAAAGCGGTTCCCATTTGCTGTGCGGTAGCCGGCTCTATTTAAACTATAGGTTATGTTTGAAATGCTTTCTTTTTGATTTACATACCGGTCAAATATGATTTTTACAACATGAGCCTGGGCGGGCTCCACGACGGGGATCTTATCCTCTCCCATAACATATCCAAAGGGAATCTTTCCGCTGTAGCCCCCATTCAGTGCCTTCTGCATCATGCCGCGCTTTACCTCTCCGGATAACCGGATCGAGTAATATTCGTCCATCCACTCAAGGATGCGCTCGATCAGAGAGCCAAAGGGACCATCCACAACAGGCTCGGATATGCTTACACAGGATACATTGCTACGCTTGAGCAAAGACTTATACAAAATGCTTTCTTCCTGGTTGCGGGCGAAACGGCTAAATTTCCAAACAAGGATCACATCAAAGGGATGATCCTTGCTCTTGGCAAGAGCGATCATCTCCTGAAAGGCCGCCCGCTTGGTAGCGTTTTTCCCTGAGATCCCGATATCCTCAAAAATATGTTCTTTATTTATTACAATATCATGAGCTTTTGCGTATTCAAGTATCAGGCGTTTTTGTGCCTCCGGGCTGTATTCGTCCTGGCCCTCAGTGGATACCCGGATGTAAGCTGCTCCAAACTGCATAAAAGTTCCTCCAATCACATATTTTCATTACTCGGCATTTATTCATTCATTTATTTACTTCAATCCACGCCCCGCATGGGGAGCGACCTATAGCAGTCATATATCCTGCAGCCACTTTCATGGAAAGGAGTCTGAGAAATAAATCCCCATCTACCTGCAAGGACGATTTTTTTCCATTTCTGTTGGTTTTTTAGCCTTTTGGCTTACCTCCACTACACTATCATATTAACATATAGTACGTATAAAGCCAATATTTAGATGGATCATAAAATTAAAAAAATCAGCTCCCTGCTTTTTCACGCCTGCTTGACAGGAGTAATGAGTCTGTTATAATATAGTCAATAAGCAGATATAAACCTATTGAATCAGGGTATGCTAATTACAATATAAACTGGAGGTGCGACCAATGAGTGAAAGAGAAAGAGCAATACAGTTATTGGAGGCTCTGCCGGACAATAAGATTGCTTATGTCATTGGCTATATTCAGGGGCTGACGATGGAAAAGGAAGATGAACCAAATGAAGAGACTATATCTGCATTTAAAGAGGGTGACGAAATGTTAGCCAATGGAACAGGAAAACGGTTTAATAACCTTGACGATCTGTGGGATAGTCTGGAGGCATAAAGATGCTGGAGGTCAGTTATACGGGAAGATTTAAGAAAGATTATAAAGCATGTATTAGGCGGGGATACGACCTAGTGTTATTGAAAGATGTTATTGCTTCTTTATCAATCCCCGAAAAATTACCTGAAAAGAACAAGGATCATGATCTAAAAGGGGATTATATCGGAAAAAGAGAATGCCACATTCTGCCGGATTGGCTGCTTGTCTACAAAATAGAAGGCGAAAGGCTTATATTATACAGAACTGGTACACATTCGGATTTGTTTAAGAAATAAGTTTTAAAAGTACCTTGGCTTTTGTCCAGGGGTCACCGCTTATTCTTTGGTTCGATTTTTGACATACGATACTGATAAAAATAAGAATATTTGATATAATTGTCTGTAACTTGAATTTTTAAATTTACGAATACGAAAGGAGTATTGCTATGAGCAGAGAATATTACCCGATTTTGAAATGGAAAAAAGGAGAGCGGGAGGCGCTAAAAAATTTCCAAGTTGATCAACATGATTTTTATCCTGTTATTGAAATTGTTGAAGAGTGTTCACCAGCTTCCTTTTTTTCCACTTTAACAAATTGTTATAATGGGTCAATCTATTTTGATGTTAAAAGGCTTGATAAAGAATGTCTTGAAGAATATATCAAGTTTGTTAATTTGAACGAACTTAATGCGTATCCTTTATTATATGTAGAGGATCTTGATCTTTTGGATAATGCTGAATATGCGCTTGATAAATTTTCAATAAAGATACCTGTTCCAGTGGATTTTGAAGGCTTGCCATTTAGAGAAATATTAAATGTATTGCTTTCCCATCGAAACAGAGATATAAATGTAGTTTTGGATGCGGGAGAAGTTATTGATTCGAGAAATGCAAATGTTGTATTTGATTTATATGATAGGTATATTTCTGATAATATAGATGATTTATGTGTATTTAAGAATGTAACAGTTTGTCTCACATCTTTTCCCACACAACCGGATATTGCTGCAGGCGAGGATATGTCTTATAAAAGGTATGATATATTAATTTATAAAAAATTAATAGAGAAATTTAGAAAAACTATGATGGACGGGAAAATACAGTATTCCGATTATGGAGTAACTAAATTTACTGAAACCGAATTAGATTTTTCTAAAATGCGATACGGTATTTTGCCAAAAGTTAAATATACAACGGACACGCAATATATTGTAAAAAAGGGTCAAAAAGATAGGATAAATAATATTTTTACTAGATCTTATATAGATATTGCTAAAGAAATTGTAAATAGCTCGTATTTTTATGGAGAAAATTTTAGCTATGGAGATGAATGTATATATGAAAAAGCTAATGCGTTAGATGCAAAGCCAGGTAATTCGACGCAGTGGGTAACATATTGCGCCAATCATCACCTTACTGTTTTAATGGAACAGCTTTCCAATTTGTTCTAGTTTTAAGCACAGTTCGTACATATTCCTGGACGGTACTACTATCAATATTTTGTTTAATTAGTTGACTAAGATCGTAGCGCGTTTTGCTTTTATATCCCTTAGTTATTTTACTGTGATTTAATATCAAATCAATCATTTCATCTTTCCAAAGGAGCATTGCAATATTTTGTATATTGATATTGTTGTTTTCCTTTGGTTTCCTTATATTTTTTAACATAATTTCGCTATTTTTTTCATAAACGCATTTAATTCCCCACCATTTTGGAACTATTTCTTTGACTTTCTTTAAATGACTCTCATATGTTACAATGGTCATAGTATTAAAAACAAGATTGTAACTTTCAATTTGACTTGGCAATCGCTCAAGATTATCCTGTTTGCTCTTAATTTCATACCCATGAATTTTACCGTTGACTACAGCTATATCTGCACGAGATACTCCGGCACACACATCTAATTCATTTATTATAACGGTATCGGGTTCTTTTATATAATCCTGCTCTTTTAAGAAACTATTAAATAGAAGCTTCCTTATATCTGCATCATAAATTTTCATTTTAAATCACCTTGCATAATTTATACTATATTTTAATAGTAACATTATACTACATTACATTATTTTGTAAAATATTTTTAGTGAAATTTTTAGATAAAAGATTTTTTACACATTTCCAAATAGGATTAGGGTCTAAAAAGATACTTTAATAAATATCTAATTCAATAGACACACATGTTTACGCTCGGGGTTTTTTATATAGAATCATCAGAAGAACACGTCCTACAGCTATATTATACATCTGCCCTGCGCAGGAAGAGCCTGGGAAACAAAATTTCCAAGCTCTTTCTGCGACTGGGTACCAGTCGTATACTGATTAAAAATATTATATCATACCGGAAACGTCTGTCAAGCAGTTCTGAAATACTTCTACGTTTCTGCATTAAGTATTTGTGTATCATAACAAGAATATTAAATTCTAGAAATGGTGTTAAATCCATTTACACTCTATTAGCATAACTGGGGACCTATCAAGTATTAATTGCATAATCACTTTTTTATCCTATCAGCAGTGCCTTAGTACTGCATGCTCCCTGTATGACCAGGGAGCTTTTTTTATCTGTCTATTTTTGAATCTTTTGTATGAGGGCTTCCTGGAGAACTGCTGAGAAATTTATGTTAAGCGCCAGTGCTTCTTCATTCAGCCACTCAGGGATACTCAATGTTTTCTTGACTGCTTTTGAGTTGTGTCTACGCCGATATTCTTCCAGATCGAAACCGACTACAAGCATGACAGCACTTGCATCAAGGACGATATCTGTCGGAGCGGATGGTTCTGGAAGAGGAGATTTTTCTTTTAACAGATCCGTGATACACAGACCAAGGGCTGCTACTGCCATATCATAGGCTTCTTCCATGGTATCTCCCTGGGTAAAACATTCGGGAAAATCAGGGAAGGTAATCCAGAATCCTCCTTCTTCTGCAGTATGGAACAAGGCAGGGTAGAATAGTTTATTCATAGTGTAACCTCCTAATCACGGCAGGACTATAGAAGCCCTGCCTGTTTCAGTATTGCCTGCTCCAACCCTTTCTTTAGGTCAGTGCAGTGATAAGGAACGATCACCAGTTTGCCAGTTTGTGCATTTCTCAATTTTATATGGGAACCATTCTGGCTAACGGTTTCAAAACCGTTCTTTTTTAGATGTTTTAACATTTGTTTGGATGTCATTGGCATCTTTTGTAGCTCCTTTCCTTACCATAAGCAAATTATAGCACGTATAATTACGTATGTCAACAATGCATAAGATTAATTTAGGAAAATGACCATCCATCGTTTATTTATGCTTTTATAACCTCTCTTGTAGAATAGCTTCTCATACTTCCGACCTCCTTATATATATTATAACATTAATTTATTGCGTATTAAGCAAAGAGTAAATAATTTTTTATGTATTGTAAGGCATAAATATCGTATAAAAAGAGGTTCAAAAAGATTCTCAAGTTCTTTCTGCCGCCAAACGGTAGTTGCGTACTGATAAAAATATTATTACTTATTATTCATAAAATAGCAGTTTAAAAATTACCAAAACTTTCCGCTTGATTTACCACTTTTTGGTACATAAAATAGTAATGGAGGTACAAAAGAATGATTAAGATAGCGGTATGTGATGATATTCCATATGCGGCAGAGATGGTAAAGAATTTGTTGCTTTCCCACGATTTTGGGGAGGAGCTGAATATTGATTGTTTTAATAATGGCATTGATCTGTATGATCAATTTATGATAAATAAGTACGACATATTGATGACAGACATTGAGCTGACACCGGTGGGCTATTCGGAAAAGCTTATGGAGAACGGCATGCTGCTGGCGGATGAAATTAAGGATATGTTTACGGATACTCTGGTGATATTTTTCTCTCGTTTTGGGTACGGAGAAGAGCTTCTTAGACACGAACCTTTTGGTTTTGTAAAGAAGCCTAATTTCGGAGACGATTACAGGATAATCGATCTTGTTGACAAAGCAATCGGGAAAATCAGAAACCGCGTGGAGTATGCCACGACAATATGGATCAAGATTAATGGAGCCCGCATAGGGGAAACGATAAAAAGGATAAAATATTTTGAATCAAACCGCCCTAGAATAAAAATTGTGACCACTGATGATGAATACATATTCCGGGGCAGGCTGGATGAGATTCAGAGGCAGATAGAAGAAAGCGCTGAGATTTTTATACGTGTTAGTAAAAGCTATTACATAAATACAAGATACATTAGAGGGTACTCTTCGAGGGATGTTACGATGACAGATGGTAAAAATATCCTAATTTCAAGAAAATATCTGGAAGATTTTAGAAAAAAGATGGGCGATTTGTGTCAAAACGTTCGCAAAACGTGTCAAAACGTTCGACCCCCTTCCATTTTATAAAAGAATTTAGTAAAATAATTGTACCAGCTGGTAATAAAAAACTCAAAGAAAAAACAATTATTTTAAGTTGGAGGGATACATATATGCAGAACACAGAAGATATAAAGAAAAAAATAATAAAACGAGTAGAACAAATGGAAGAAAAGGATCATAAGTTTTTGTTGCGGTTACACATAATAATTACTATCCACTTGAAGAAAATAGGAAAATGATGTTATAATATAAATGTTGTCACGCCCAATCCGACAGCGGAAAGGGGGTGTGTACATATGGATACCATTGTCTCATTGTTTATTTCCGTCGCAGCAGGAGTAGTCTGCCACTGCATCTGCAAATGGCTAGACGGAAATGATCGTGACAGCTAGCCTAAAAAAACCCCGGAATGCCGTCCGGGGTTTTTCTAATGTGTACATATACCACTGTCTCTCTCTGCCTAATGGCATTATATATCATATGAGAGTAAATGTCAAATATGTAGGTACATTATTACTTTTTCGCGTTTTCCAGAAAATCTTCAATTTCTTTGTTTATTATATCCTGAGCGTCGGGATCCAGTTTTTCATAGATCTGAATGATTCGTTTTATTGAGTCATAAAAAGGAACATTTTCATTTTCTAAAATATTTGACGCAGCAATGGCGGTATCATCCAAGGGAATATCATACATGTCGCCTTGGCCGGTCCGGAGCCATTCTTCATTTATGTTAAACTCCCGACATATGAGAGAAAGAACAGCATCGCTGGGAGCATTTTTTCCTACTTCATAAGCGGCAATATTTCCTCTTGCAATTCCTAATCTATCAGCAAATTTTTGTTGAGAAAGATTTTCTTTTTTTCTTATTTCTTTAATTCTGACATTCATAAGGATCCCCCTTTCAAAACAATACTACCACGAAAAAAAGGAAAAAGCAATAAAAATGTTGGTAAACAACAAAAAAGATTTGACAAAAGAAGATAACCAACATATAATAGTAATATACCAACAAGGAGGTGATATTATGGATTTCCAGAAAGTGCAGACCATTGAAAAAACAATAAGCATGCTAATGCGGTTAGATGAAAAGGCATTGATTTTGATTGAGAATAGCGCGGAGACGCTAAAAAAGTACAAGGATCTCAAAGACAGAGAGGAAGAAGGGAGGGTAAGGCAGGGCAGAAATGAAAAAAGTAGAAGAGTTGATTGAAAAATTGGCTACTCATATCTTTGGAATTATAGATGCCGATAATGGGGCGACCTATACTAATGAAATCGAAGAAAAAACAAGGGCTCTTGCGGAATTGATAACATCAAAAGCCCACTTGAACTAATTCTCTCTGTTATTTAGTTCGGATAATTTATCGTAGATTACCTGCATAAATGCGGCTACATTTTTGCCGCCTTCTTCATTAGGTGCAGTGTTAGTATTACTCATTCTGGCAACAGTAATTTCGACAGTCTTATCAAAAGAAAAGCAAAGAAGAGGAAAGAAAGACAACCCATATCGCATACCTTGAAAAAAGAAGGGAGGCTTTACGATGAAGTACATATACCGCGTAAATGGGGAGGAAAGGTTCCCTACACCGGAAGAGCGAATAAAACTGACAAGACAGTTTTGGGAAGGGCTTGGATACCGGCCGGTAAAAGAAGATAAAAAAGCCACCACCCAAAAGGCAAAGGGAAAATAAGGAGATAGTGGTCCGATGGACCACTGGAAAGGACAAGCATAAAAACCAATGCATAAAAAACATAAACCAAGACATGCTGGTACTGCTGTCATGCTTGCCGCCGCGCTCTCTGTTATCCTCCTGACTAACCAGGACAGGGACGAAAAGATCATCTGCCTGGAAGCAGAGATACAGCAGGCGGTAGCAGGTATGGCCACACAGACATATCAGGAAGCGCTCGCCGGAGAAAAACAGGCACTGCAGTACCGGTACATCAAAGGCTGTCCCCTCTCCCAAAAGGTCCAGAGGGAGATTTTCCACATCTGCGAAGACGCCGCACTGTCTTTTGAGCTGGTTATGTCCCTCATATACGAAGAAAGCGGATGGGATCCGGAGTGCATATCCGACAACGGGGAATCTGTGGGGCTTATGCAGATTCAGGAGAAGTGGCACGGGGAACTGATGGACAAGACCGGGTGCACCGATCCCACCGATCCAGTGCAGAACGTCCGGGCGGGAGCTGAGCTGTTAAAAAGACACTTTTGTACCTATCAGGACCCGGCCTGGGCACTGATGGCATACAACGGCGGACAAGCCTACGCGGACCGCATGGTCAAAGCAGGCAAAACCAGCGCCTACGCAGAAAGGATACTGCGCCGGGCAGCCAGATACGAAAGGAATGATGGAATATGAGACAGATGTTAGCCGGAAGAATTATGGAGCTGGGAATACTCCTGAATGGATTCGAGGGAATCGAAGCACATGTGCTCCTGCACGGAAATACAGGATGCCTGTGCGTGGAGATTTACGAGGATAAATCCCTGGCATATGGGAACAGAGCGTTTATTGTGACGGAGAGCGCCCTTTTGGAAATTAAACAAGATATGGTAAAAATGCATGCAGAGGCTGTAAAAAGCGGACGGAGGTACCAGCGATGAATGACACATACTATCCAGGCAGCGACACAAAGATCACAGATCCATTTTTCCTCTTCTGCTGTAAAAATGGGCACCGGGAGTGGTGTGTAAAGCCTGTTTCTGCCTGCCCATACTGCGGAGCAGAGATCAAGAGCTGTGTACCGGTGGGGCAGAAAAAAGAAGCAGCCAGCTGCAACTGACTGCCCCATGGATATGCTGAATATACATATCAAAATTTATATATACAGTATAGCATATCCACGGGGAAAAAGCAATAAAAAAATCCAGAAAAGCACGGAAAACAAGGGGAGAAGCCCCCTTTTGACAACTTGCTAAGGATATTACTTTTAGGGGGATATGCCATGCCGTACATAAGTGCAGTCACACGAGCAGGACGCACCCTGATAACGGAAAAATACTACACCAGCAGATATAACAAAAAGGGGATTGAGCGTAGCCTCAACCACAGGAAAACATCCGAAGCGCAGGAAAGGTGCAATCTCCGCAAGGCGGAGCGGAAGGTAACCATCCTCTTAAATGCCAACTTTGGCCCGGGGGACTGGCACCTGGTCTTAGACTACACTCCAGACAGCCGCCCCTCCACACCGGAAGAGGCAAGGGCTAACATAAGACCGTTTTTATCAAAGGTCAGACGCCTTTACCGGAAGGCAGGGATTGAAATGAAATATGTGGAGGTGGTGGAGTTTGGAAAGAAAGGCGGCCTCCACCATCACATCATCCTGAATGCCTCCCCGGAAGCCATGAAAGCCATGAGAAAGAAATGGAGTTTCGGAAGGATTCACTTTAATTTGATGGATGACACCGGGGAATACTCCGCCCTGGCTGCTTACATACTCAAAAGCCGATGGTACTGGAAAAAAGCAGGAGGCAAAAACAAGCAGTACAGCCGGAGCAGGAACCTCCATGTCCCGGAGACCAGGAAAACCATCATCAAGACAGCAGAAGGATATTACGAGAAACCAAGAACCCAAAAAGGCTGGCAGTTAAAAAAGGAGACCGAGATCCACTTTGTCACCGATGCAGGCTGGCCGTACATGAGATACATCCTCATAAAAGATGAAAAAGATAATAAAAGGAGGGGATCCCCGTGAGGGTAGACATATTTATACAGACGACCTTTAAGGGTAACTTTGCAAAAGGCGACGGCGCCTATGGGATCCTGCTCCAGATCATGCAGGGAGGGGTGCCGAAAACCAAAGAGCACTATGCCGGCTGGAGCGGTACCACATGCCAGAGACTTAACGTTCGGGCCGCCGCCGATGCATTAAACTACATGACCGCCCCCTGCGACGTCATTCTCCATACCGGGAGCTGTTATGTTAAAAGCGTGGCAGAGAGCGGGGAGACCAGGGGGAAACACCAGGATATCTGGATGGCCTTTTTCGCCGCCAGGAACCGGATGGAGAGCGTAACCATACAGCAGGAGAGCAGTCATGAGTATTCTGCTTACCTAAAGAATCAGCTGGCAAAAAAAGAATATACCACAATATGTGACAAATAAAAGGAGGAATAGACAGATGGGAGAAAAAACAAAGAAAGCAAACGACGGGCTGTTCCCCGTATTCGGGGAATTTGACTCCCATGAAGAGATCAATGCGGCAGCGGAAGGGCTGCTGCAGGAAGGGGACCAGGAAGGTCTGAGGACACTGGCAGCTGAGAACGGACTGGAGGAAGAGGCGGAATTATACCTTGCAGGCGACACGGCAGAGCTCTGCGATCCGGTCAGCGCGGCCCTCGGCAAGATAAAAGTGGAAAAAGAGCATGAGAACAACTACCTGGCGGATGATATTGCCGAGTACCTGGCCGCGAACTGTGATGATATCGAGTTTGCCCTTTCGGTCAGGAAAAAAGGAAAACGGCTGACGGAAGCAGGCAAAAGAGTGATGGAGGAAGCTAAAAAGCATCGGACTACCATAAATAAAACTGCATGCTGGTACTGCGGTCCGATGAAAGGCTACCAGCTGATCCGGGAGTATTACAGGGAGGGGGGATCCCGTTGAAGCGGCCGAGAATAAAAACAACAGAAGCCACGGAGGAAATCATAAAGACAGCCGACGCCGTCCAGGAAGAACCGGGGATGTGGCGGGGGCATGAATTAAAATACCGGTGGATCATCCAGCCGGAGCAGGACGGGGAACTTTTCCTTCTCCGGTGGTATGAGACAGGCCCCCTCAAAAGACGGGAACGGATGTGTGAAACCTACTTCACATGGATTGATGTAAAAAAAGAAGACTGGACCACCTGCGACTGTATCGAAGGAAAATGGAAAAGCGCCAGAATCGAAAATCTGATATCCGGCCAGGACATGGACAGAATCCTCCTGCTGGACGGATGGGTACCGGAGAAATTCACCGCCAGAGGATGCCGGGGAAACATACCACGGCACATCAATGCCTGGCAGGCGGGGATCCGGGACAGGAAGCTGGAACAGAGACAGAGGAAAAAAGACGAACACACCGCCCGCCTCATGGGACAGGCAAAGAAGCTGCCCTCCAGTTATTATGACTGGCAGGAAAAAACCGTCATGAAAAACAGCAGGTACCTGATCTACAAAAGAAGCAGAAAAAAAGAATCCGAAGTCTTCTGCACCCACTGCCGGGAAAGACAGATGGTGCTGACACAGATCCTGAAAAACAAAAAATCCGGGAAATGTCCCCAGTGCGGCAGCAGGATCATCATGAAAAGCAGCGGCAGGATCCGGCATCTGCAGGATGCTTCCTGGACGGAGTATATACAGGCAATCAGGGACGGGATCATGATCCGCTGCATCTATATGGTCAAAGACTACAAAGAGTACGGCAGACCAGAAAGGACCATCTCCGAACCGTGCAGAATTGTGATCGAACGGGGAAAAAACGCTGTATGGTACGAGATCCGGGAAGACCAGACAAAGTTTGCAAGCAGTGAAGAGTATAAAAAGAATCCTGGAGAGGGGTGGGTAACTACCAGGGGGCCAATGATGTACGGAAGGCAGGCAGCCACCTACAAAAAGACATTGTGGCGCGAACTGGAAAAAGGTTTTCCGTACCATATGTTCCGGGCATATGCCCAGAGGCACAAAAAAGAGATGAAATCCACCTTCCACCGGAACCTTGTCTATGATTATTTTGATGCCTACAGCGTATTCCCGCTCATGGAGAGCCTTGAAAAAACGGGCAAAACCCATCTTGTGGACTATCTGGCGGGGGGAGAACGCTCAAGGTTCTGCCGGTTTGATAAAAAAGCAGTGACCGTGTCCGGGATGATTGGAATCAATAAGAAACAGTACCGGGAACACGAAAACCCCACAGAAGAGGACGTTGAGAGACTGCAGTTTTTAAACCACGAAGGAATCCATCTTACAGCCATGCAGTACCGGATTTTTAAACAATACACGACATCATACGGCTGGAAGGAAACAACACAGAAAGTACTCCGGCATACGACGATGCACCAGTTTTTAAAATACGCGGCAACCGTAAAAGAAACAGAGCTCAGGTGCTGGTATCTGGATTACCTCAGGATGGCAGACAGGGCAGGATATGATCTCAACGACAGATTTAACTTATTTCCAAGAAACATCAGACAGGCCCATGAAGCGGTGCGGGACCTCCTGGAACAGGAAAAATGGGAAGAGGACTTAAAGGCAGCAGACCAGGAACACACCGGAATACCCCGGATCGAAAAAAAGATCCGGCAGAAATTTTCCTACAGCGGCGGAAGATACTGCATCCGGCCGGCAAAAACAAACCGGGAGATTGTCAGGGAAGGGCAGCAGCTGCATATCTGCGTGGGGAACGGAAGTTATGCCAGACGGATGGAGCAGGGAAGTGCCTACATCCTCTTCCTGAGGAAAAAAGAAGATCCGGACACCCCATTTTATACCGTGGAGATCACACCGGAATTTGACGTCATACAGCGGCACGGGAAATATAACAAAGAAGGAAGCGAAGTAACAGAAATAGATAATTTTCTGAAAGAATTTGTGGAGGTAAAAGGAAATGGCAAAAAGTATCATGCAGCAGGATGACAGCATCTGCTATCTCTGCGGGGCAAACGGATCCATGGACTATCTGCACTGGCACCACGTATTTGGCGGAGCCGGCAGGAAATGGTCGGAAAAGTATGGGTTAAAAGTAAGGCTCTGCGGGCAGCAGTGTCACGAAAACGGACCGGATGCAGTCCACCGGAACAAAGAAACCAGGGACCGTATCCAGGAAGAGGCGCAGAAAGCTTTTGAAAAAGTCCACGGTACAAGAGAAGATTTCATGAAGATCTTTGGAAAAAACTATCTGTAAGCACCAGGCTTTTAACATCACGGAAGCCATAACATTCAGACAGGCCTCCCGGTATCCCCGGGAGGCGGAAGGAGGGCCAATGGAACAGCTGAGCATTCAGATCAACAGCATGGAGGATGCCGTCAGGGGAATTGAAGCCGCCCAGCGGAAAGCCTGCACTGCATTTATAGAGATCGGATACATACTAAGGAAAGCGGATGACACGGAACTGTACAAGGAAAAAGGATACAGCAGCATATTTATATTTGCGGAAAAAGAATATGGCTGGGATCAGTCCCAGACCTCCCGGTTTATGAGCATTAACAGGGAATACAGCCAGGGAGGGTATTCCTGTACCCTGCAGGAAAGGTACGAAGGATACGGGCAGGCAAAGCTGGCGGAAATGCTGAAACTGCCGGACGGGATCAGGGAAGAGATCACACCGGAAATGAAGCGGGATGATATCCGGGAGCTGAAAAAAGACTACCAGGCAGCAGAAGAGACAAGGCAGGAAGAACAATTCCGGGAGGCATTTGCGCCGGCGCAACAGGAAGAGACGCTCCTGCGGAAAACTGCCAGGGCACTCCTGGAGAATAACACCTACGCAGAGAGGCTTGTGGATCTCTGGCCCCTCATGACGAAACACAGGGAAGGGGAAACCGTAAATGAAATGGACATCCTGATGGCGCTGGTACCGGGCGGATACGGGCATGCCAGGATACAGAGCTGCATGTGTTTCTTCCGGAAGGAAGAAATGTCAATCCTGCATGGGAGAGATAAAGAAAGGCACAGTTACACCGAAATACTGCACGCCATTGTGAATCTCTCCCGGACAGCGGAATTTGACAGCCCGGAAAACTGGTACCGGACAGTATTTGGGAAAGAACTCCCCGGGCAGCCCTGGGAAAACAAAGAAAAAACCACAGAAAACAACGAAAACCCGAAAGGGGAGCAGCCCCTGGAAGGGCAGACAGAAATCAGTGATTTTGCTGAAAAAATGCCAATAACCTATGAAAAACCGCCGGAGAAGGAGGCGGTGGAAACAGCAGCCAGCACTGAACCAGCCCCGGACCACTCACCAGAAACCACAGAAAACAACGAAAATTCAAAAGGGAGACAGCATTCCGGGATATTGCCGGACGCTGCAAAAGAACAGTGCCAATACTGCTATGGAAACAAAATGATCAAGAGCAGCAACGGAAAGTATTTCATCCACCTGGCATATACAGGATGGGCAATAGGAGAGACCAAAAAACAATCCAGACGTGCACAAATCCAGTTTGAATACTGTCCAAAATGCGGGAGGGAATTAAAAGAATGAAGCAGGAAGTATAAAAACAGACCAGGGGCGCGCCAGGATAGATCCAACGCACCTAAGATGGACTAGAAAGGCACTAAGCAAAGCCAGGGCAAAAGAAATCAGGATCTCCTGGGACGGTTACTACCCCGTGTGTCCGGGATGTAAATCCTGGGAGGTGGAGCGCCGCTACAGATCCGGGGAGATCTGACCATACTGTCCCAACTGTGGACGGAAGCTAAAAGACCTTAAAACGGAGCCGGAAAAAGTGCTGCCGGAGAGATGGCATAGTATTATCATGGAGAGCTTCAACAGAAGAGACTGAAATAACCATTGATGATTTTACAAGGGAGGCAGATAGAAAATGGAGAAATGGAATATCAGGAGAAACACAGAGACACCTATTGATCAGGATGCCTTTCCGCACACCTCCGGCAGCAGTAGGAAAGTCCCCATAATATGCAAGGAGGAGCCGAAATGACGGAGAATGAAATGAAGGGAGAAAAAACATGAATATCATTCGTTTTCGCAATCAGTTTGATGTGCAAGCAGGGATTCGATCATATATCCGAGTGCTGTGAGGTCAGCTGCAAGTCTCCTTAATTCCTTCTCATTCAGACATTCAGACATCTGGCAGGCAAGAGTGGACAAAATATAGAGATTTGAGCAGTTACTTTTCATAAAGAACACCACCTAAAGAGCACTTAATCAATTATATTCATCCCAAGAAAGGATCGTGAACAATGAAACCAAAAAGAGCAATATATTACATAGGACAAAGAATAAAACTCCCCTACAAGGATAAGGAAGGCAGGAGGATGGTTGTAAGATACAAGAGACTGGAGATCCTGGAGCTGCATAAACGCTTTGCCCTCTGCCTGGTAAACGGACGCTACAAAGAGTGTTATCCATATGATGTTTTAGAGGCAGCAGTGTAAACCATGGATCCAGGAGTTGCACCGGCGCAAACGACATAAAGGAGAGATTGATCTGATGGATGAAAAGGAATATCGAGAGAATCAAAGCAAAAAAGACTACTTACTGAGTTACAAAAAAGCCTGCAAAAGAATTCAAAGCCTAAACGAACAGTTGGATTCTCTCCAGGAAGTCGAGCAGAGTATTAAATCACAGCAGCTGACAGACATGCCAAAAGGAGGAAACAGGAAGCAGGATCTATCTGACTTGATGGTAAGGGTGGAAGATCTGGAGATACAGATCGCCGACGCAATAACAGAATCGTGTAAAATAAAGCTGGAAATTGAAGGAGTGTTGTGGGAGATGGACGACACAGAGGGGTCCAGGGTTCTGAGGTTTCGGTACATATACTTTATGCCGTGGGAGCAAATAAGCAGGATAATGAGCTATAGCCGGAAGCAGATTCAGAGAATCCATCAAAAAGCAATACAAAATTTGAAAGATGTCCCACAATGTCCCATTTAGTTATGTTAATATATAAGCTGAAAGAAGGATGCAGCAAGGGAACTGCCTCCTTCTTTCTGCATATATCTGTAGAAGATCCCCAGACGAGGAATCCTCCCTCCTTATCAGGAGTTAAATAACATTATCAAAGGTGGTGAGCCCTTGCCGAAGGCGAAAGATAAACGAGTGGAAGAAGCCTTCAAATTATACAGGGAAGGGCTGAAACTCATTGAAATCTCCAAACAGTTGGATGTGGCAGAAGGAACTGTGCGGAGTTGGAAAAACCGCTACAAATGGGAAGGAGATAAGAATGCAACGTTGCATAAAAAGGATTGCAACGTTGCAAACAAAAAAAGGAATACAAAGAAGGCTGCTGTTGAAGAGGTCAAAACGGTTTTAAAAAACACAGATTTGACCAGTAAACAACAGCTTTTTTGTATCCATTACATTCGTTGCTTTAATGCAACAAAGGCTTACCAGAAAGCTTATGAGTGCAGTTACTCGGCAGCAGCAGTAAATGGTTCGATGTTACTAAGAAACACTAAGGTAAAAGCGAGAATACTTGAACTCAAGCAAGAGCGTCTTAATCGGGAACTTTTAAGTGAGGAAGATATTTTTCAAAAATATATCGACTTAGCCTTTGCCGATATAACGGATTATGCGGTCTTTGGGACCAGAGAAGCAGAGTATGTTGATAAAAAAGGGATAAAACACAAGGCGAATATGCCTTTTGTAGATTTAAAGGACAGTAACAAAGTAGATGGCACATTAATTTCAGAGATATCCCAAGGAAAAGATGGTGCAAAGATCAAACTCTCTGATCGAATGAAGGCACTGCAGTGGTTGAGTGACCATATGGATCTTGCGACTGAAAAACAACGGGTTGAAATCCAGGCAATAAAAGCGAAAATAGAACTAAATGATGACACCGGGCATGAAGATGATGGCTTCATAGACGCCTTGAATGCTACTGCCAAAGAGGATTGGTGCAATGAAGAAGATAGCTAAAAAAGTTTTTAAATTCAAAACTTTTTCCAGAAAACAAAGAATGGTCCTAAACTGGTGGTGCAGAGAATCACCAGTAAAGGAAATGGATGGGATCATCGCCGATGGCGCGATCCGTTCCGGAAAAACGTTATGTATGTCATTATCATATGCGATGTGGGCAATGAAATCTTTTGAAGACCAGAATTTTGGAATGTGCGGCAAAACTATAGGATCGTTTAGAAGAAACGTTCTTTTCTGGCTGAAATTAATGTTACGATCAAGAGGTTATAGTGTAACAGATTACAGAAATGACAATTTGGTAGTTATTACCAAAGGCAGCAGGACAAATTATTTTTACATTTTTGGCGGGAAGGACGAGCGGTCACAGGATCTGATACAGGGAATTACGCTTGCGGGCTGCTTTTTTGATGAAGTGGCACTTATGCCAGAGAGCTTTGTAAATCAGGCAACAGGACGTTGCTCAGTGGATGGTTCTAAATATTGGTTGAATTGTAACCCGGATGGACCATATCATTGGTTCAAAAGAAATTGGATTGATAAGAGGGACAAAAAGCGCCTGTTATATCTACATTTTTCCATGGAGGACAATCTAAGCCTGAGCAAACAAATAAAGGAACGATATCGTTCCATGTACAGCGGTATATTTTACAAGCGTTACATTCTTGGGCTCTGGGTAGTCGCAGAAGGAATTATTTATGATATGTTCAATAGTAAGCAGCATATCATAAAATCCCTATATGGTCTTGTCTTTCATGAGTATTATGTATCATGCGATTATGGAACACAGAACGCAACTGTATTTCACTTATGGTCAAAAGAGGCTTCCGGGAGATGGATTTGTCTCAAAGAGTATTACTACAGCGGCAGGGACGAGGAAAGACAAAAGACAGATACCGAGTATGCAGATGATTTAGAAGAGTGGCTTAATGGTATAAGTCCGCGGAAGATCATTATTGATCCATCCGCAGCCTCATTTATTGCTGAACTCAAGAAAAGAGGATTCCAGATAAAGAAGGCGAAAAATGATGTTCTGGACGGAATCAGATACGTTTCGTCATTATTAAATAAAAACAAGATTGGGATATATCAAGAGTGCAAAAATACAATCCTTGAATTTAATTCTTATATATGGGACAGCAAAGCCGGAGAACGCGGGGAAGATAAACCAATCAAAACCAGAGATCATTGCATGGACAGTCTTAGGTATTTTTGTTATACGATTATCCGCGGGGGGAACGGAATCAGAATATTAAAGTGAGGTGGACAGGATGGACCTGGAAACGGCAAAAAAGCTGATAGAGAAATACACAGCCAGGCACTCAGAGTATGTTGGGAAGGCAGAGACAGCAGAACGGTATTACCGGAATGAGACGGATATTTTATTCCGGAAAAGATCAGAACAAACAGAAGGGGGAAATCCATTAAGAAATGCAGACAATCGTATTCCGAGAAATTTCCATGGATTGATCGTAAATCAAAAGGCGGCATATGCCTTTACGACACCACCGTCCTTTGATATCGGAAATACTGCAGCAAACAAAAAAATAACAGAGCTGCTCGGTGACGAATTCACAAAGAACTGTATGGAACTCTGCGTAAATGCTGCTAATATGTGTGCGGGATGGGTACATTACTGGGTTGGCGAAGAAGGTATTGAATGGGCAGTGGTGGACAGTAAGCAGATCACACCAGTGTTTGATAAAAGTCTAAAGAAAAAGCTGATTGGAGTACTTCGCGAATATCCGGTTTTTTCGCATGATGGTGAAGAATACAAGGTGTATGAATATTGGACAGATGAAGAATGCCAGGCTTTTAGAAAAAAAGCAGCGGATACCTTATCGGAGGGACTGGGATATTACTATCTGTTTACCAACCAGGAAACCACGGAGGAAGAAGACAGCTACAGGCATGGATTTGGCGAAGTGCCTTTCATTCCATTTTGGAACAATAATATACGAACAAATGATCTAAAAAACATAAAGCCGCTGATAGATGTCTATGACAAAGTATTCAGTGGCTTTATTAATGATCTGGAAGACATACAGGAGCTTATATTTGTAATTTCTGGCTACGGAGGAACAGATTTGAATGGTTTTCTCCAGGATCTAAAGAAGTACAAAGTGATTAATATGGATTCTGACGAAGGAAGTCAAGGGGTTAGTACAATAAACATTGAGATACCGATCGAAGCGCGCAACAGTGTTTTGGAGGCGACGCGAAAAGCTATCTTTGAACAGGGACAGGGGTTTGATCCGCGGCCTGAGAATTTTGGCAATCAATCTGGCGAAGCCCTTAAGTTCATGTATTCCCTGCTGGAAATGAAAACCGGATTGATGGAGACGGAGTTTCGCCTTGGATTTGCCAGGCTTATCCGTGCCATGTGCAAATATGCCGGCATACCGTGTGGTGTGATCACACAGACGTGGAAACGTACCCGGATAAAGAACGAAATGGAGCAGGCACAGATCTGCCGGGACTCAACAGGGATCATAAGCCGGAAGACGATTCTTAAAAATCATCCTTTTGTAGAAAATGTGGATGAGGAACTAAAACAACTGCAGAAGGAAGAAAAAGAAGAGCAGGAGAAAATAGAATTATACCAGAATGCATTTTCTGGAAAGGAGAAGGAGGGCGAAGATGAAAAAGAGGAGAATAGCCATACCGGGGACGAAGCACAGTAAATTAGATGTTTTGTAGGGAAGGTGTTTGCACATGTCTAAGAAAAGTGCGGAATATTGGCGGAAACGATTCGGTCAGATGGAAAAGGTTACAAATAAAAAATCCCAGAAAAAGGCGGAAGAGATTGGGGAACAATTTGACCGCTCTCTTTCTGAAATAAGTAAAAAGATAACGATCTGGTACCAAAGGCTTGCCGACAATAATGGCGTGTCGCTGGCTGAGGCAAAGAAGATGCTGGATGCGGACGAACTGAAAGAGTTTCGCTGGAGCGTGGAAGAATATATAAAATACGGAAGAGAAAACTCTGAAAACCAGCAGTGGGTAAAAGAACTTGAAAATGCTTCAGCAAAGGTTCATATCCGCCAGCTGGAAGCGCTTCAGTATGAAATACGCGGGGAGGCGGAGAAACTCTACACGAAATATCTGGATAAAGCAAACGATCATATAAAGAATGCATACACAGATGAATACTATCGTACTGCATACGAAATCCAAAAAGGACAAGAATTTTTTTCCAATATCCGAAAGCTGGATAAAAGAGTGGTAGAAAAAATTCTAAACACCCCCTGGGCAGTTGATGAAAAAAACTTTTCTGAACGGATCTGGCAAGATAAAACAAAGCTGATCAATACTTTGTATCAAAGCTTATCAAAAATGTGCCTCACTGGTGCGTCGCCAGAGGCAGCAGTTGGAGAAATCTCAAAGGCCATGAAGGCTTCCAGGGCTCAGGCAAGAAGGCTTGTAATGACAGAATCTGCGGCATTTAGCAATAAAGCAAGGCAGGAGAACATGAAAGAACTTGGAGTACAGGAATTTGAAATACTTGAGACGCTTGACAGCCATACGTGCAGCATGTGCGGGACAATGGATAAAAAGCATTATCCACTGAAGGATTTTGAAATCGGCGTGACTGCGCCGCCCTTTCATCCGCAATGCCGTGGTAATACAATACCTTATTTTGAAGACGAATACACAGAAGGAGAAGAGCGCGCCGCTCGCGGGGAAGACGGAAAGACATATTATGTGTCTGCGGATCTGTCGTACCAGGAATGGGAAAAGAAATACGTTATGCCGGAAGGAAAATCAAAGAGGATCGATTTGGGAAAAGTGCTGATGGAAAGGCTGGATGAAGCAATTGCTTACTTTGAAGAACAGATTAGGGATGAAGATTTAGAGAACGCGGTCGTTGTCGAAAATGACGGACAGGTCGTGCAGTTTGTTGGTGAAAAAGATAATGTGGATATATATGACGTGAATATGGAAAAAGCAATCATCACCCACAACCACCCGGCAGACCAGGGCGATGTATCTTTTGGTAAAGATGATTTTTCTTTTCTGCAGGATCATCCTGAGATCAAAGAGTTCCGTTGTGTAAGTAATGCCTATAATTATAAGATCCGGGTATTGAAACCATTAGATAAAATCAGTTATAATACATTATACAGAGAGGGGCTTGAGGATATTTCCGCAGGCGGGGAACTGAACCATTGTATATGCTGCGTTTTGAAGAAGAAGGGATACATTGAGTATGAGCGAACCAAAATTGACAGAAGAACAGATAGGTAAAATCGAAGAGTTGAAAAAGCAATGGATGGATGAAGTGGAGGCTCTTCCGGAAGTAGAACTTCCGCCCAACACTTTAAGCCATGCTTCAAATTGTCCAAGGACAGAAATAGAAAGGAAGTATCAGGCGCTCATTCAGAAGGTTGTGAATGGGAAAAAATAAGTAGAGTTTTTTGTTGCACTGTGATATATTAATTGTATTACAGTATTGGAGGTTATAAAATGGCATTATTTAGTAGAAATAAGGAAAAGGTTTTTTCTAATATTCAGCACGTAGCGGGATTGAGTGTACTAGAGAATTGTGATTGTCAAGTAACAGCAATGCAGAAAGGGATAGTTATCTTATGTCTTGGGAAAGAACTGTTGATAGAGTATGACAAAATAAAACATGTAGAGTTTCAAATGGATATCGATGAAAAAAAATTTAAACATCACAGCTTAGCAAAAGGAGTAGTTGGCGCCGTTGCATTCGGAACAACTGGAGCAGTGTTAGGTTCTATCCCTAAAACCAAGACTAAGAGAGAAGTAATAGGTTATTCATTCATTACTTATATAGATTCAGAAGATAGTGAAACTACAGTTGTATTTCGCGATAAACAGGTCAATTCGTTGGTTTGTGCAAAAATGGTTGATACGTTAAAACCGAAGATATGTAAGTAATAAATCTGAAAAACACACTTGCGATTTAAAAAAATAGAAAATGTCCGTATTTGCGCGGGCGCAAAAACAGAGAGAGCCTGGGATCAGGCTCTCTCTGTGTGTATGAGATAATTACAGGGCTGGCAGCAGTCCTGTTTTTATATACTTTGCCGGATGAATCCCGGCTGATCCTGTACTGGCAGTGCCAGAATAAAAATATGGAGGAAAAGAAAATGGGATGGTTACTGAAAATACTGCATGAGGCATCTGTAAATGAAGAGGGAAAACTGGATATCAAGGCTCTACTCAATGCCATACAGAAGGAGTTTCCAAACCACGCGGTGCCAAAGGGTGACTTTGATGTCCAGCAGATGGGAACAACATTACAGGATGTCATCGTACCGGAACTATTCAATCCGTACGTACTAAACAGAACAATGGAACTTTTTTCACTGCTAAACAGCGGGGTCATGGTAAACAATACGGAATTTGACAATCTTCTGGACATATCAAATGTGAAAAAAACAAAGGGACCATCCAAAGAAGAGATGCAGGTTCCGTCGAATTGGAAGCCGGTCTATGAAGCAAAGCAGATCCGGATCGTGGCATTTAAACATAGGCTTGGTTAGGATGGTGAAGAATGAAGATGGAAAAACTGAAAGAACTTCTGGGCATAGATCAGCAAGATCATTCAAAAGATTCTGCTCTAAGGTTCGCCATGGAAGAAGCGGAGGAGGTTGTAAAGAACTACTGTAATATCAATGAGATTCCTGCGGGCTTGTTAAATACGGCATGTCAGATAGCGATAGACATATACCGCGGGATGAACCAGAGTGAGGAAGAGGGGCCTTCAGTCTCTTCCATCACAGAGGGAGACACTTCCATATCATTTAGAAAAGATATGGAAGAAAGCTCTGTCAATAATATACTAAGCCGATATAAAGTATCCCTCAATCGTTTTCGTAAAGTGAGGTTTGGAGCATGAATTTTGAAAGTGCCCGCAACATTATGCGGAATAAGATCGAACAAATGTATGAAGACAGTTGTACGGTTTATGAACAGAAAGAAGTTTTCGACGAGAAAACGAAAGTTACCAAGAAAAGAAGGATTGTTACTTTAGAGAATGAACCGTGCCGTCTGTCCTTCTCCAAAATAGAGGCGGAAGACAAAGCAGATCCGGCTTCTGTACCTTCCCAGACCATAAAGTTGTTTATAAGTCCGGACATAGATATTAAAACCGGATGTGTAATTGAAATCAAGCACAAAGGACGTATATATGAGTACGAACGGTCCGGGCAGCCAGCAGTATATAGTTCCCATCAGGAAATTGTTCTTCAATTGCATGAAAGGTGGTCATGATATGAGCAGTGTGACAGTGGATACAAAAGAACTGAAAAAACTGCGGGATCAGCTCAAAGATGCGCAGGGAAAGGCACAAATAGATACTTTCTGCAGGAAAGCAGCGCGGGATTTGGCGGCCAGGCTTTTACGCAGGGTCGTAAGCAGAACTCCAGTAGGAGATTATTCAAAGACCTACGAATTAACAGAAGAAGGAGACCTTGTTGAGCCTGGCGGACAGGGAGGAGAACTGAGAAGAGCCTGGCTGAGGGATAATACTCTAGAGGTATCCTGTATAGGCGGCGTCTATAGGGTAGAGGTGAAAAATCCAAAGGAGTATGCTTCTTATGTGGAATATGGACACCGCCAGGAACCAGGGAGGTATGTTCCAGCCATCGCAAAGCAGCTAAAGAATTCATGGGTTGAGGGAAAATTTATGCTGACAAAATCAGAGGAAGAAATCCGAAGAACCGCACCAAAATTTCTTGAAAAGGAGCTTGAAAAATGGCTTAGGGAGGTATTTCAATGGTAAATAAAATTCTGGATGGAATTACCAATGCTTTGTATGAGGAATTTGGCAGCAAGTTTTTCATATACACAGAAGACAGGCAGCAGGGTGTGCAGGAGCCCTGCTTTTTCGTATCCTGCATAAGCAATACAGACGAGAGATGGTTTGGAAACAGAAGGAAACTGGAAAATAGGTTTGCAGTCCAGTATCTCCCTGGCACGGACGAGCCAAAGAGGGAGTGCAATGAGATCGGGAGCCGGATCATGTCTGTGCTAGAGTATATCAAAAATGCAACAGGTGACTTGATGGAAGGAACTAAGTTTTCTTCGGAACTAACTAATGGATTCCTTACGGTGTTCGTAAACTACGACTGTTACACAGAACGAATTACACAGGAACAAAGGATGGAAAAACTCAATGTGGAAGGTGGACTGAGAGATGGCAACAGGAAAAACAGTTAAGGAGGCATGTGATCCAAAGTTTTCAAGAGAACAGCTGATGTTCTCAGAAAGATTTGCCGAAGATGCAGATCTTTTGGGGGCTCTTTTAAAGGATGGATCATATCTGGTTTCTGAGGTGGAAAAGAAAATACAAAACTATAAGAAAGGAAAGGTGAAATAAATGGCACTTGGAGGTGGAACATTTACAAGTCAGAACAAGAGCCTGCCAGGCTCGTATATTAATTTTGTCAGCGTAGCCCGTGCCCAGGCCATAATGGGAGAAAGAGGCACTGTGACGATGGGGATGGAACTCAACTGGGGGTCCGATGGTGTTGTGGAGTTGACAGAGGAGAATCTAATTAAGAATTCCATCGAAACATTTGGATATGCTTATGACGCGGTCGAGCTGTCTGTGTTTCGTGATATTTTCCTCAATGCAACAAAACTTATCCTGTATCGTTTGAATTCCGGTGGATCCAGGGCAGAGAATACTTACGCAAAAGCGAAATGCAGCGGTACAAGAGGAAATGACATAAAGATCGTTATTCAGGTAAATGTAGATGAGCATGAAAAATTTGATGTAAAGACATATCTCGATACTGTGCTTGTTGACACACAGACTGTTGCGGCCGCAAATGAGCTTGCGGATAATGGTCTGGTGGTTTTTAAAGGGGATGCCACCCTGGAAGAAACAGCAGGCATGCAGATGACCGGCGGAACAAATTCAGAGGTTACAGGAAAGGATCATACAGCGTATTTGTCTGCGATCGAGCCATACGCTTTTAATGCAATTGGCACGATGACGGAAGACACAGTAACGAACAGAATGTACGTGGCTTTCACAAAAAGAATGCGGGAATCTGTTGGCGCCAAATTTCAATGCGTGGTCTATGGCACCGCGGCAGATCATGAAGGTGTTGTAAACGTGAAAAATGGCAAAAATGTAGTCCCATGGATCCTTGGGGCAGTTGGGGGATGTGCTGTCAATAAATCGTGTACAAATAAGAAATACGATGGAGAGGCAGATGTAAAGTGCTCTTACACACAGGCAGAACTTGAGTCGGCGATAAAAGCTGGCGAATTTGTTCTGCATCAGACAGGAGATGATATCCGGGTTCTAGCAGATATAAATTCCCTTACTACATTAAGCGATGAAAAAGGGGAGATATTCCAGTCGAACCAGTCAATCCGTGTCATGGATCAGATTGCAAATGACATTGCGGTAATATTCAATACCAGGTATATCGGAGCCATTGCAAATAACATACCAGGAAGAAATGCGCTGTGGCTTGACATTGTAAAACACCATGAGGAACTCCAGAAGATTGGAGCAATTGAGAACTTTTCGGAATCCGATGTGGCAGTCACGGAAGGAGACACAAAGAAATCTGTTGTCGTAACAGATACAGTGACAATCGTAAATGCAATGGAACAACTGTATATGACAGTAACCGTACAGTAAAGGAGGAGTGAGGTCATGACACAGAAAGAAATTAATGAGCTTTCCAATAATGCTACCATGCTTGCAAAAGACACCTTGTCTGCAAAACTTGCACAATGCTTTGTAACGATCAAAGAGAAGCGTTACAATTTTATGAGCATGACAAAGTTTGAAGCAAAGTTTAAGAAAACGAAAAAGAAGGTAGCTATCCTTGGCAAGACAGGCAGCGGAAACAAGTCAACGGGGTGGGAAGGGACTTTTTCTGCTACAATGCATTATAATACTTCTATTTTGCGCGAATTAATGGAAGAGTTTAAAAATACTGGTCAGGACATATATTTTGAAACCCAGATTTTGAATTATGACCCGACATCAGATGCGGAGATGCAGGAGGTAGACCTTGTCGGCTGTAACCTTGACGAAGGAATTCTTGCCAAATTTGACGCAACATCAGATGATTCTCTGGATGAAGATGTCTCCGGAACATTCGAGGACTTTAAGATACCGAGAAAGTTCAGTATGCTGGAAGGAATGTTGAAAACATCATAAAATTGATTTGAGAAAGGATGAACAATCATGAGCAGTTTAAGTGCGTTTTTAAAAGAAAACAAAAAAGAAAAAACAAATGAAAAGCATGCGGTGACAGAATCCATATGTGACGAAGAAGGGAAAGCAGTAAAATGGGAATTCCGGCATATCGCAACAAAAGAAGATGGGAATCTCAGAGACTCATGCACAGAAGAGATTCCGATAAAAGGAAAGCCGAATGCATTCCGGCCACGGTTGAATGTCAATAAATACCTAATAGAAATAATCTGTCGGTCAGTTGTCTTCCCCGACCTGAATAATTCTGCACTCCAGGATTCGTATGGAGTAAAGACACCAGAGGATTTATTACTTGAACTGGTCGATGATCCAGGGGAGTATCAGAGCCTGTGTGAGTGGATCCAGCGATTCCAGGGGTTTGAGCCGATGCAGAAAAAGGTAGACGAGGCAAAAAACTAATCGAAGGGGAGGATGCCGAGGCGAATTATGCATATTATTGTCTGCATAAATTCCACTGGAATCCTTCCCAATTTATAAATATGGAAGAAAACGAAAAAGCATTTATCATCGCGGCTATCGACATAAGGGTAAAAAAGGAACAGGAAGAAATACGAAAAGCTGAAAATGAGAGGAGGGGATGATATGGCAACAATACAATCCGCAATCGAGCTACAGGATAATTTTAGCACGGTTTTATATGGTGTCATCAATGCGGTTAACATAACCATCCTGGAAATGGAGAAGATGAACCAGGCGATGGATGTAGATCTGGATATTGACACATCATCCCTTATTGGTGCCAGGGAAGAACTTGCCTCAGCCTCTACGAAATTAGGTGATATGGTTACAAAAGTTGAGGACATTGAGGAGCCGGTACAAAGGGTAGAGAACGGTTTTTTTGGATGGCGTAGAGGTATCCTGGTGGCAAATAAGGCAATCGGGCTTATACGAAATGCCATTGGACGCACCGGGGTAACAGATATGAGTGGAGCATTTGACAGGCTGGATACAATGAACCGTTTCCAGAGAACCATGACTACCATGACCCAGGATTCCAACATGGCGAACGCTGCTCTTACCCAGATAAAAGAAAATGTACTGGGGACCGCTTATGGGCTGGATGTGGCAGCGAAATCTGTCCAGGGCCTTACAACAAGAGGGATGGCACTTGGCACTGCAGCAGACCAAGTAAGGATCTGGGCGGATGCTGTGAGTTTTTTCGGAGAAGGAACCAACGAACAGCTTGGAAGCGTAATTGATGCAGTTGGAAAGATGTATTCAAAAGGAACAGTTGAAGCAGACCAGCTAGACAGACTATTTGATGCCGGCATTGGGGCGGCTGAAATTTATGCTGACGCTGTCGGTGAGTCAGTAAGCTCTGTAAAGGACGACCTAAGCGATGGCGTTATAAGTGCAGCCGAGTTTATTCAGACGGTAAGTGAAGCTATGGACCGGGGAATGTCCCACGGGGCGGCAAAAGAGGCAGGAGGCACATGGGCTGTTACCTTTGCCAATATGCATGCAGCTTTTACCCGTGGTTGGATGAATGTGATCCAAAGTGCTGACCAGGCACTGGCGGCCCATGGGCTGCCAGGCACCATGCAAATGGTGGAAATGTTCGGTGAAAAAGCCGAGAGTGTGCTGGGCGGAATCGGAAATGTTATGAATTTCGTAGTGGGAGTGGCGGTAAAAACAGGAGACCTGATCGGTGGCGCAGGGAGATTTATAATGGACAACTGGTCTTTTATCGAGCCGATCATAGGAGGTGTTGGCACAGCCCTTCTTTTGTACATAGGATATCTTGGTATAGCAAAGGCGGCAGAATTGGCGTTCAGTGCAGTCAGGATCGTTTTTTGCCTGGCTTCCTTTGCCCATGCCGCCGCCACGGGAACAGTAGCGTCGGCTACTGCTGTGGCAACAGCCCAGCAGTACGGATTCAATACGGCACTTTTGAGCTGTCCGATTACCTGGGCAATAGCGGGATTTCTCGGTATAGTTACTGTGCTGGGCATTGTAATCGGAGCCTACAATCGCTTAAACAACACACATATAAGTACAATCGGTGCAATATGCGGGACCACGAACATAGTAGTGCAGTTCCTAAAAAATGCAGGCTTGGGATTTATGAATTTTTGGATCGGCATATCAATGGCAGTAGAAGCGATCATTCAAAACATAGGAACTTTTTTTATAAATCTCGGCCCTACAATAAAAGCAGAGTGGTATGGGATCCTTGAGTCAGTTACCAATGTAATCATTGGGTTATGTGACACATTAAATAAACTGCCTTTTGTGGATATTGATACAACAGGACTGGAAAGTGCTGCCTCCCATTATGCTTCAGAGCAACATCTAGCAAATGCCAGCAAACAGGGGTACCGGAGCGTTGGTGATGCGTTTACCGATGGAATGCTTACCTATGATGTTGATGATGTATTCTCTTCTGATTTTATTTTGGATTCTTATAATCAGGGATATGATTTTGGTGCAGGCTTAAAAGACAAGTTCGACTTATCCAGTATTTCCGGCGGAGAAGAGGCGTTTGAAGTGAAAACACCTGAAATGTATCTTGACAAAACAGGTCTCACCTCAAACATAGATAACATGGATAAGAATACGAGCAAGATCGCGAAATCATTAGACATTACTTCTGAAAACATAAAGCATATCCGCGATTTTGCCACACAACGTGCTATCAACAGATACACTTCTACGACCATCAAGGTAGATATGACAAACCATAATTCTCTCAATGGGGAACAGGATATTGATGGAATCATGAATAAACTGAGTTCGCGGATTGAGGAAGAACTATATGCTTCGGCTGAGGGGGTACACTAAAATGTATGAGGGCAGTAGTACGGATTCTATGTACGAGATATGGTTTGGGGAGATAAGATTCCCCGTCGCACCGGCCAAAATACAAACAAGTATCAACGGCAACAACAAGACAATAAACCTAATCAATGAATCTGAAGTAAATCAGTTAAAAGGGACAAAGCTTATGGATTTCAGCCTTGATCTAATGCTGCCGGGGGTTAAGTATCCTTTTGCAGTTTACAATACTGAGGGATTTCAGAGACCAGATTATTATCTTGAAGTACTTGAACAAATGAAAGTAAACAGAAAGCCCTTTAAATTCAAGGTGCTCCGGCATAATTTTTCCGGAGAATCTTCTTTCGATACAAGTCTTAATGTCTCATTGGAAGATTATAAGATTATAGAAGATGCAGAAGATGGGCTCGATATAACTGTGGAGATCGAACTGAAAAAGCATGTAAAGTTTGGGACAAAGAAAATAAAAATAAAAAATAAGGTTTTCCGAAAAAGCAATGTAGATACCACTAAAAAAAAGATTGTAAAGTCCTACACGGCAAAAAAAGGAGATACTCTGCTTGTGATAAGCAGGAAAGTGTATGGAATTGGAAACACAAATAACGCCGGGGTAATTTACAAGAAAAATAAAAAGAAAGTGGATCGTGCCCTAAATGGAAAATTTGGAGGAAAGTTTTCCAGGCGCATCTACACAACGGCATTGCCGGCAGCAGTGCGTCTGACCATTCCTGCCTATTATGAAAAATTAGAAGGAAAAATTGTAAAGAGGTGAGGGTAATGGCTGATTTGATTGATATTGCTTTGAAGGAAGTTGGCTACAAAGAGAGTGGCAATAACCGAACGAAGTTCGGAGAGTACACAGGCACCAATGGAGCTGCCTGGTGCCATTCATTTGTGTCATGGTGTGCAAAGGAGGCGGGGATCGGTACGGATATTGTACCGAAAACAGCTTCTACAGATACGGGAATGAACTGGTATAAAAAGAAAGACCGGTTTCGGTTCAAAGGAAATTATACACCAAAGCGTAACGATCTGGTTTATTTTAAGACGGGACGATCTCATGTGGGGATTGTTGAAAAGGTGTCCGGGAATACTCTCTTTACTGTTGAGGGAAATAGTTCTGATGCTGTAAAAAAAAGAAGTTATTCCTTGGCAGAAGGTACTATTACAGGTTATGGTGTAGTAAGCTCGTACATAGATTCGGGAGGCTCGTCTGGGAGCACTAAAAAGAAAACATCCAAGAAAGAACTTGCAGAACTTAAGTCGGCATTGAACAAAGCAAAGAAATCTTCCGGGATATCAGAAACCGTCACAGGATATACAATTCAATCCATCAAGCCGCAAAATAATGTCAATGTTACACTGCAGGTAACTCACAAAAAACAGTTTTACCAGGTCCCGGCAAAAGATGGATTGAAGGTTACATGGGAAAGGAAGAATACTCCTGGGAAGCTGGTCTTCTCTACGCCGGCAAAGGAAATATCCTGCGGTGATGCAGTCGCCCTTAGCGTGAATGAGAAACCGTTCTTTTATGGGTTTGTGTTTGAATTAAAACCCCAGGTAGATGGCATGGTAGAAGTTCTGGTGTACGATCAGCTGCGATATTTAAAGAATAAGGATTCTTATTTATACAAGAAGAAAACTGCTACCAAATTACTCCGGATGATTGCCAGGGATTTTGGGTTAAAGACAGGAAGCCTTGCGAACACAAAGTATGCCATATCCAGGATAGATACGGATCAGACGCTTTTTGATATCATACAAAATGCTCTGGACGAGACGATATCGGCAACCGGGAAGGTTTATACATTATATGACAATTACGGAAAACTCATGTTACGGCAACCATGGAAAGTAAACATCCTGATCGACGAAGAAACCGGGCAGGGATATAACTATTCCATAAGCACCGATAAGGACTATTATAACCAGATAAAACTGGCATACGAAAATAAAAAGACGGGAAAACTGGACATTTACATCAGCAGGTCCGGCAAAGCAATAAATAAGTATGGGGTGCTGCAATATTATGAGAAAATAGACGATCCCAAGGTGGCAAAGCTAAAAGGGAAAGTGCTCCTTAAGATGTACAATAAAGTAGCAAGAACGCTATCTATATCAGGAGCTTTCGGATCCACAAAAGTGAAAGCAGGTTGTCTTGTGCCGGTCATAATGGATCTGTACGACAGAAAGGTATCATCGTATCTTCTTGTAGACAAAGTCACGCATACTTTTAATAATGGTCAGTATACTATGGATCTGGATTTAAGCGGAGGTGGATTTGATGGCGAATAATTTAAATTGGTTGATTAAAAAGATATCCATGGATGCATATCGTGCGAGCAAGCCTTGTGATATTATTACGGGGGTTGTGGCAGAAGGTAAACCGCTCAGGATCAAAATTTCTGATAAAACTACTTTAGATGATGATTTTCTCATGATAACTCAGTCTGCTTTCAAAGCGAATTTAGTAAAAGGTGATAAAGTTGCCTTGATCCGGGCCTGTGGCGGGCAGAAATATCTTGTTATAGATAAGGTGGTGCGAGACTGATGTTACCCAATATTGATAACTATGAAGAGGATGAATTCCAGGATGGACTGGTGGAGAAGATCATTCCGGACAAAACGTACCATCTAAACTTTAAAACTATGACAATCGCAGGACTTATTGATGATAGAGAGGCAAAAGAACAGGCTGTGAATAAGATTCTGATGACAGAATCGGAAGTATATCCAATATATGATGCTGGATATGGCCGGATATTTGACGATTTGATCGGTAAACCATTGTCCTACGCGTTATCAGAAGCGAAAGACAGGATAGAAGAATCGGTTTTGCAGGACGACCGATTTGTATCTGTATCATTTTTTGACCAGAAGGTAGAAAAAAGAAAACTTACACTATCCTTTATTATTTCTTGTACTGACGGTGAAGAATTCAAAGTAGAGGGGGTTGAAGTTGATGTTTGAAAATAAGTCATACGAAGATATAATAGATGAAATGCTGGATAAGATAGATTCATCCATCGACACTCGTCAGGGATCTGTAATATATGATGCAATAGCACCGGTGGCTGTTGAACTCGAACAGATTTATTCGGATATCGGTCTTGTAGAAGATGAATGTTTTGCTGACACAGCCTCCTATTATTATCTGATAAAGAGGGCAGCAGAGCGGGGAATTTTTGTGAAGCAAGGTCAGCATGCGGTACTCAAAGTGAAAATCACTCCATCGGACAAAGAAATTCAGGCAGGTACTGGATTCAACATCGGTGAGCTGAATTATGAGATTACAGAGAATCTGGGTGAAGGGTATTACTCATTAACCTGCACGGAAACAGGGAAAGGAGGCAATAATAGTTCAGATGATGTAATACCGATCGAAGATGTGGAAGGTCTTGAAAGCATTGCAGTTGTAGAAATTATGACTTATGGGACAGATGACGAGGATGAAGAGTCGCTGCGGGAACGCTATTTTGATTCTTTTGCTCAATCATCATTCGGCGGGAACAAAGCTGAATACAAGGAGAAGGCGAACCAGTTTGACGTTGTTGGAGGGTGTAAAGTAATTCCGGTATGGAATGGCGGAGGCACTGTGAAACTGGTCATTCTGGGAGCAGATTTCGGAGTAGCGCAGCGAGAAACGGTGCAGTACATCCAGGAAGCGTTTGATCCCCAAATGGATGGAACTGGTATCGGAATAGCGCCGATTGGACACACGGTCACCGTTGTATCTGCAGAGACGCAGACGGTAGACATAGCGTGCACTTTGATTTTTCAGAACGGGTATAAATGGGAAGATATACAGGAGCGGATTGCTGCTTCTATAGATGGATATTTTCAATCCCTTAGAAAAACATGGGAGGATACAGAAAATATAGTGGTGAGAGCTGGACAAATTGAAAATATTCTGTTAGATCTGGACGGGATAATGGACGTAGCTGAAATAAAATTAAATAACGATGCAGGAAACGTAATAATTGATACATATAAAATACCGGAAGTAGGTGAGGTGGTTGGACAGACGGATGATTGATTATCTCCCAGAATGGCTGCGTGAGTTTAGGGAGATAAAAGTACTTAGTGCAAAATATCAGATGCAGATGGACAAACTTTGGAGCACCGCTGAATCATTATGGAGTAATAATTTTATTCATTCGCTGGATGAACATGGTTGTGACCGTTGGGAAAAGATTTTACATCTAAAAAAAGGAGATATGTACACATTACAGGATAGGCGGAATAATATTGCCGGCCGACTGGCGGAGCAAAGACCATATACATTTAAAAAATTATGTCTGATATTAGATGTTTTGTGTGGAAAAAATGGTTATGCCATTACTCTTTTTCCAGAAACTTATACACTCAGGGTCAAAGTTATGCTTACAAGCAAGAATATGTTAAATGATGTAAAGTCATTATTGGATAGGATGATCCCGGCTAATTTAGTGGTGGAAGCGGATCTGATGTATAATGTATACGAGCTTTTAAAACCCTATACATACAGGGAATTAAAAGCATATACCTACAAAAAGTTACGAGAGGAAGTGATGAAATGAGACAGTCAGAACATTTTGGACTCAACATTCCGGAGGATAATGATTTTTTTAATCCGGATGATTTTAATGCTGAAAAGATTGATCAGGTATTGCATGACATAGACACAAAAAAGGCGGACAAAGATTATGTCCCATCCAAGACAGGAACAGGTGCCAGTGGAACATGGGGGATAGCCATAACCGGAAACGCTGAAACATCCACGGCGCTAGAAACTCCCAGGACTATTTTCGGAAAAACATTTAACGGTTCTTCTGATGTAAAGGGACAAGGATCCTTTTACGGCAGTTACAACCCGTCAAAAGAGGGTAGATTTCGGACATCCGCTTTGGAAATACGGGAAAATGATCTTGTATCTAATGCCGAAAATACCATTGCATACGCACCTTCCATCGGATTCCACTGGGGTAACATAAACGCAGGCACTCTTGCCATGGGCGGTAACGGTCAGTATTATTTTTTAACACAAGCAGGTACAACCGCTACTGTTGTTGCCAATATATCCGGCAATGCTTCAGCTTCAACAAAATTGACCACTTCTGCCGGATCCGCAACAAAACCTGTCTATTTTGCCGACGGGAAGCCAGCAGAGTGTACATACACACTTGGTAAGTCAGTGCCAAGTAATGCTGTCTTTACGGACACAACTTACGGAACTGCCACAGAAAGCACAAATGGGCTTCTGTCTGCCTATGATAAAAAAAAGCTGGGGCTTATACACAGCGCAAACTGCACAAGAGGCGCATCCACAAGGAGTACGTTATTAGGTACTGGAAACAAAGACAATGGAGATGAAAACATCATAGCGGCGGGTTACGGCAATACGATAGGAAACGCTACCCAGAGCGCTATTATTGCCGGACACGGAAATAACATTCCGGTGTCTAATACCTCTAATTATTATAGAAATTCCGTGATTATAAATGGCTATGGAAATCTTGTATGCGGCTCCAATGTGCTGCTTGCAGGAAACAATAATGAGGCATATTCCAATCAGACTGCCTTTGGACATTTTTCCAAGCTGACGACCACGGAAAGCAGCGACTCCGGCAGCGCGAACCGGACAGCATTTATGATTGGTAATGGTTCCTCTGATTCCTCCCGCTCTAATGCTTTCCGGGTAAACTATAATGGCACCATATATGCCACGAACTCCACCATTGCCACCGGAGCAGATTATGCGGAATACTTTGAGTGGTCGGATGGCAACCCGGACGGAGAGGACAGAGTTGGTCTTTTTGTCACCTTTGACGAGCAAAACCCGGAAAAGATAAGAATAGCCTCTCCCGGAGACTATATTCTTGGCATTGTCAGCGGGTACCCAAACACCATTGGAAACGGAGACGAGGACTGGCGGGGCCGGTATGTTTTAGATGAATTTGGGAGATACCTCGAAGAAACGTACGAATACGAAGAAATCTGGCAGGATAAGGATGGTGTAAAACACACAGAAAGCAAAGAAGGGATACGATATAAGGAAAATCCAGAATATGATCCGGATGAATTGTATATCCCAAGGGAGGAACGGCCGGAATGGTCCGCCATTGGAATGGTGGGTGTCCTCTCTGTCTATGACGATGGAACATGCCAGGTAAATGGATACTGCAGGTGCGGAGAGGATGGAACTGCCACTTTAGCAGAGGAAAGAACCTTTGATACTTACCGGGTGATCCATAGGATCAATGACAACATCATAAAAGTAGTTATCAAGCCTTGATTTCGGGGCAGATGATAAAAGCAGTAAATGAGCCGGAGGGCTCTTTTTCAGTTGCGCCGGTGCAAACAGGAAGGAGAGGAAAGAGTGACGCAGGCATGGGCTATGATCATTGTTGGGGCACTCTCCATGATTGGAACCTTTGCAGGATCCTTTATCACAGGAAGAAAAGCAACCGCATTGATCGCATACAGAATCGAACAGTTGGAGAAAAGAGTAAGCAAACACAACAGCCTGGTGGAGCGGATGTACAAGCTGGAAGAGGAAAGCAGCGTACTCCAGGAACAGATCAAAGTAGCAAACCACAGGCTCGCAGACCTGGAAGAGAAAGGATGAAGAAGATGGACGGGAAAGAAATCTTAAAGAGAGCAGGAAAGACCTTTGTACAGGCATTTATAGCGTCTTTTGGAATTGACAGGCTGACAGAGATCACAGACCTGGAGAGCGCCAAAGTGGTACTATACCCTATGCTGATCTCCTGCGTAGCGGCAGGAGTGTCAGCGGCCTGGAACATGTTAACGAGTTATATCAAAGGGAAGGAGGCATGGTGATATGAAGATCAAAAAAATGCCAGCCCACAAGAGTTGTTTCCACGAAAAAAGAAACCGAAAGACCATAAACTATATCGTGATCCACTACACCGGGAACACAAACGACACCGCTGCAAACAACGGCAGGTATTTCCAAAGGAAGCAGAGCGGAAGCCGGTGGGGCGTAGGAGCCCACTTTTTTGTTGGGAAAAAGGGTGTGATTGTGCGGTCCATCCCAATGAACCGCGTTGCCTGGTCTGTGGGTGGTTTTGTCACCAATAAAAGCGGGGCAGGAACATATTATAATAAATGTACCAACCAAAACAGCGTAAGCATAGAGCTGTGCAGTGCCACCAAAGGTTATACGGACAAGCAGGCAGAGGCGGTCAAATGGCTGGTAAAGTACATTCAGAAGCGTTGTCCAAACGCAAAGACGATCATCCGGCACTGGGACGTAAATGGAAAGAGCTGTCCGGCGCCGATGGCGGGGGAGGACAATAAGATGTGGAAGGAGTTTAAGAAGGTAATATGTCAGAATTGACAAAATGAATCAGAGATACTTCGGATCATTCCAAGTATCTCTTTTTTTATTGTGCTAAATTGCAGCTTGGTGTATAATGTCTTAAAGGAGAGAAGAAATGTTTGACTTGAAGAATTTTTTTGAACAGAATTACATAGACTATAATGGCAAATATAAACGAATAAAAATTGAAAAGCATGGTATAGTGCGGATAGATTGTCGTTCTAAAGATTTTGGAGGAAAGGAAGTTAAGATATTAGATACTCTCCATTATGCAAGTATATTGAAAGAACAATTTCAGCAGAACAGTACAGCAGATATTTCTTCTCTGATTTAGTAGGAAGACATTTTAGAAGAACTATTAATAAGGATGATCGATTGGCAGTATCAATATTAATGACTGATGTAAAGAGTTTTTTAAAATATTTTAATTTAGACAAAGAAGATTGTGGTAAAATTGCGAGGATTGTTAGTGAGCTGGCTGACAACGCATGTGAGCATGCAGATAGCGATTGTTTAATAGATATTGATGTTTCACAAGATTATAAAAAAAGAAGTGACCCAGATAATATATTCTATTCAGTAAATATAAGTGTATTAAATTTTTCGGAGATTTTTTTAGGGAATACATTGCAGGATAAAATCCATAATCAGTGCTACAGAGCTGCAAGCAGATATGTAACCGTGGCTAAGGCATACGAGACTCATAAAAACTTTTTTGATTCAGAGTATACAGAGGAACATTTTTTATGCTGTCAGCGTTTCAAGATGAAATATCTGGTCGGGAACTTCAATGCAAATGGGAAGTTATGTGTGGAATATCGCCAGATTAACAAAGAATTTATGGCAATGGTTCGTGATTGTGGGTATTTTAAGTATGCAAAAAATGATTTTTATTACGAACTGACAGAGAAAACTAAGGATTTAGAAGAACATTTAGTAGATGTTGCTGGAAAAATAATAGAGAACAAAGAACAACAAAAGAAAATTAAGTTATCGTTACATAAGGAAGTGCAGGACATATTTGCATTAATAAATAAGAATTATCAACGATTTTAAATATTATTTATCAGCCGGGCTAATCACCCGGCCTTAGTTTTTTATCTGGGAACATGGCTAAATGATCCTAACACCTTAGCATTACTAATAATTTATTCATTTCTATCTTTTACGCTTTCATCACAATATCCGCCTAGAATATGGATATAATCACCTAATTGCTTTTTATTTATTTGACTATACCCTACAGACTACAGTCATCCAGTTTGGACAGCTGACATTTTTTCCGTCACAATACTGCGTCAGGATCGGCTGGATCACATTGGGACGGGAGAGAAAATTGGTGAAAAGTTCATCCACTATGCTGGAAATGCTTTCAAAGACATTCCGGTTGGGGATCCATTTGTGGTCAAAGGCAGTAGAACTGGTAATGGTGAAGTCATAGCCTTTGTTGCGGTACCATTCTGTAAACACCCGATTCAGCGTAAAGGACTGGATTGCCAGGACATTTGCCTGAATCGTCGCTTCCGGCCAGGTGGAGTAAATTTCGCTGCTCGCTACATTTTTGATGTAATCTTTGTACTTCACATAATAGTTGATGGCGGACTGGTCAGAGGGTGGCCCGTCGTGGACTACCACGTATTCAGGGATCACCACCCGGCTTAGGACGATCTCGCCGGATTCGTCGATAGGTTTGATCTCGTCCTCTGCGATCTTGGGTGGATAGTCCCCCCACAAAGTGTGGTCAGGGATGACATATAATTCAGCTCCCGTCGGATCTGTGGGGCTGATGGGAAGCAGGGCGGCATTCTGGATCGCCAGCTCCCCGGAAAAGATTTCAGCTCCGCTCACTTCCAGTGTCTCATAACCGGGGGCGGAGACATAGATGGTGTATTCTGCGTATGGTTTATTAGCGCCAGGCGCCATGCTGTAATCAATAGGTGGTGCGTTCAATTCCACATCAGGAATCTGGCCTTCGGAATTTGTGGTGGTTTCTTCAACGATATTGTTCGGCTGTCCGTCGTAGGTAATGCGGACAGAAGCTCCTTCGATGGGGCGATTGTCCCGTTCTGAGGTTACATTTACGGTTAGTTTTCCGGTGTCTTCTCCCTGAGTGACCGTGGCAAAAAGTTCTGGTCGGATTGATTTATTTTCCAAAATAAGTCACCCTTATTTTTGATTGTTATATTTATTCTATGCGGTATTTCTTCTATGGATTCTTTTATTCTTTTATTTCGGAAGATTCAGTAGCAAATATTCTTTAAATGTGCTATAATAATTCCCAATATGACGAAAATAGAAATAGCACTTAATAAAAATTTATATTGAAACAGAACAATATTTGTAATTATATACCCAATTAACATAGAGAATGTATACTTTATGTTACGTACATATATTATGATAGGAGAGTTGACAAATGAAAAGGTTTATGAAAATAAGTTTCTTAAGCTTAATATTATTTTTTTGTGTACTTTGTTTTGCTATTTGCAATGATATTGAGGTGTCAGCAAAAACTTATAATTTAAAGACAGGAGAAGTTACATCTGTTGAAATCAATGCAGATGAACACGAATTTCAGTTTATTAGAATTCCATTCGGTTATTGTGATTTTAGAATTGAAATAACAGATATTCAAGTTTGGGTTGCGGGAGAAGTGCATCAAGAGTATGCAAAATATGTTTATGCAGATGATGTATATGATACCGGAAATGAATATTATGTAAGTAACGGTGTTATTTCATTTAAAAAGGATGGAAGAGAGTCAGATTATGAAAGAGCGTTTTTGTTAGAAATGGACACTTTCGTACTGTACCCAGAAGTGGATATAACGGAAGAGTATATTATAAAATGTAATATTAGAATAAGTAAAGTGTCTGAAGCAATGTTATCGAAAACAAATATTACATGCTATTTGGATGATATTCATGGAAAAACAGTAAAATTGAATAATGCAAGCGATAAAATAGTGTGGACGATAAGTAATAAAAAAGTAGCCTCTGTATACAGAGAAGATAATTGTGCAACAGTCTATCCGAAGAACCCAGGGACATGCTATTTGAAAGCGAAGTGTGGAGGGCAGAGTTTTAGATGTAAAGTAAAAGTAAAGGGAAGAAAGTATGTATATGCAGGTGGATATATTAATTCATATAATACAAGAACGAATACTTTTCTGATGAAATTCAAAAATTGTTCGGACAAAGTAATAAGGATACAGTCGTCTGGTGCAATTGCGGTTGACTCTGATTACACCGCATATGACCGTAGGGTAAATCTTTCGCGGACGATTAGTATAAAACCGGGCAGGGTTAGATGGCTTAAGTTTAAGGTTATAGGTAATCCCACTTGGTATAATGCTGATGATTTCTGCATAAATTATACAGTTTTATACAAAGGGAAAAAGTATAGGATGGCATCGGATAATGAAACAACATGGATAAGAAGGAAGGGAAAATGGAAAGAATTGCTCACCTTTGACTGTATCGGGAGTTTTTGATATTACTCATTTTTAATAATCAATAGAAAATATATGAGACAAAAAAGATACATTTGATGATCGTAAAAATATTCTAATTTTGTTAGATTCTTGCCCAGGCAAAATTTTTGATATAATTGAGGACAAATGCTATAATATGTTTAGTAAAAGGGGTACAGGTAGCTTAATCCTGCCTCCCGGCAAAAAAGTGCAAAATATAGTGCCTTACTTTACCAGAGTTGGGGCACTATTTTTTATGCAAAAGTGCAGCAAGGAATATTAAGTAGTAATTATACATGAAAAAACTCCAGCAGGATCATTAAAAAAAAGGGTCTGCCGGAGTTTTTCTAGGGTACTGTGGGACTGAAATGGTACTATTTTAAATTTTCAAGACATTTTGCAACATCATCCTGCTTGTTAGGATATAGATGTGCATATGTCCCCAGCGTTATATTTACATTATCGTGCCCAAGGCGCTCAGATATGACAAGGGGATTGAAATTAAGCTCGATTAATAAGGACACATGTGAGTGGCGGATATCATGAGTGTGAATGGTTTTAACACCTGCTGCAGGACAGATTTTTCGCAATATGTTTCTGAAGGTCTGCTCGGAGTATGTGAATATTCTGTCAGTTCTCTGGATTTTATATATCCGATCCGAATAAGCAAGGATATCATCAATAACAAAGCCAGGCATTACGATATCACGAATACTTTTAGGTGTCTTCGGTGTAGTGAACGTATCTTGTCCGTTTTCTCTATACAATGTCTTGGTTATATGAATTATGTTGTTCTCTGTATCAATATCCTCGGGTGTAAGGGCGAGCAGTTCCCCGATCCGGCAGCCGGAGAAATACAGGACTTCAAATCCAAGCTTTGCCTGGGGATCTTCTACGTGTTTTATAAATAAGTCGTACTCGTGTTTCGTCCAAAATGTTGTCCTTCTATTGCGTTTACCGATCGTCCCGGCCTTCTTGCAGGGATTGAATGGCAGGTTATAATACCTTACAGCGAAATTGAAGATTCGGGAAAGTGTATTATTAATACTCAGCATGGTATACTGGCCGTATCGCTGTTCAGTGATCAGGCTGTTCTGCCATGCCCTGATAGTAGATGGAGTTATCTGGTTTATGGGAATTTCCCCAAAGGTAGGCAGCAGTGCATTATTGCAGTGGCTTTCATACGCTTTAAATGTGGTGCGTTTTCGCCTGGTCCCGGTATCTTCAAGGTAAAGTGATACCAGGGTACGAAAAGTCATTTCCGGGGTGCCCTGCTGTTTCTCCAGGAAATCCCGCTCCCATTCCTTTGCTTCGCGCTGGAGCTTAAAGCCCCGCTTCTTTTTCTGCCTTCTGTTGCCAGTGTAGTCCGTATAATAGCATTTTACGTAGTAAGTACTGCGTTCATTGTCTTTGTAGACAGGCATATATCATCTTCCTTTCATTCCGGTCGGGCAGGCATGGCATGAGTGAAAGATGATCCGTTGTTTTCCCGAACTGCGGCCATGGCAAAATCCTTGACAGAGTGAGAGGGAGAATGCTATAATATATTTAACAAGACAGCCGGACGGTAGGGCTTGCTACCCGTACCGGCACAATAAGTATTAGTTACAAAATAACCGTCCTACCTTTAGCCGGGAGCAGGGCGGTTATTTCTTATTTTTCAGATTCAGAATTGCCACGATCAGGAGACCGACAGTCAGCAAAATCATGAATTCCTCATATGTACTCATAAGGCACCACTCCTTCCGCAAGACTCGGAACGGGTAGTGACCGCCTCCAGCTGCCTTGGTAAGCATATCGTATATTCAGTTGTCATTTGCGTCGGCGCAAATCAATCTTCTTCTTTGACGTATTCTGGTATTTTTCTTATGTCTTTTGCGTATTCGGTTATCTTCCTTTTTCCCTCTGGGGTAAGTTCATTATATATTTTTTCTAAATTTCGTTTTAATGGCAAGGTAATATTGCTATCATCATCGGCACTAAGACTACCACTAAGAGAGATACTCCCATCAGGCTCTTTGAAAGAAAAAGGTGCATCTATTAAATAATCTATATCAACATCCAGAGCTTCCGCAAACCTGACAACAGTCTCATATTTTGGAGTTCTTTTCTCATTTTCGTATTGGGCTATCATCTGTTGCGAGCATCCTAAAATATCTCCGAGCATTTTTTGTGAAAGCCCTCTTTCAATTCGCGTACGCCTCATTCGTCTTCCTATTCCCAAAGTAAATCACCTCAAAAATAGTATAACATATTCAAATAATAAAAGCAATTGTTTGTAAATAATAATAAAAGCAAATGATTGTAAAAAGGTGTTGACACAAGCAAATCGTTATGATAATATACGATAAAACAAGCAAAAGGTAGTAACAAACAATCAAAGGAAGTGAATTTATGGAAATTGATGTAAAGAAAATTAAAATTATCATGGCAAGGCGGAAGATGTCCAATAAAGCGCTTGCAGAGCGAATGGGGATATCTCAACAAAATATCGGTGTCTGGTTCCGCAAAAAAACCGTTTTGCCTGAAACAGCCGGCAAGATTGCCGAAGCACTGGAAGTCGATGTAACTGAGATTTTAGCAGATAGTAATTTTTAACCACCGCCGGGCAGGCATGGCATGAGTGAAAGAAAGGAGACTGAAATTAAGACTAAATGTAAGCAGTTATCGCTGTATAGTGGAGAAAAACGGGCTAAAAGGTGCAGAGGTATGCAGACACACCGGAATGTCAGAAAAAACACTGTCCTGGATACTGGACAACTAGTCCATGGAATGTTCAACACTGGAACGCATTGCCGACGCTGTTGGATGCACACCGGATGAGATAACTCTGCCGGACACTATGAGGAATACGGAGAACGTTAGCTTTGAGCAGGCAAGAGGAGGTGGATGATAGTGGAGAAAATTATGATGACCGCCAAGGAGGTCAGTGAGGCGCTGGGAGTAAAGCAGAGCAAGGCATACAGTATTATCCGGGAATTAAACCAGGAGCTTTGTGAAAAAGGTTATTTGACTGTAGCGGGGAAAATAAGCCGTATATATTTCCATGAACGGATATATGGGGCAGCAGTTGAGGAAGGAAAGGAGGAATGAATACATGGCCAATAGGAGAATGTTTAGCCTTGCTGTGGTTGACACAGATAAATTTTTAGATATGCCTATATCAGCACAGTGTTTATATTTTCACTTAGGTATGCATGCGGATGATGATGGCTTTGTTTCGTCACCTAAGAAGATTATAAAATCAACAGGGTGCAATAATGATGATTTGCGGATTTTGGTGAGCAAAGAATATATTATCCCTTTTGATTCTGGTGTGGTTGTTATAACAGACTGGAAACAAAATAATTATATTCAAAAAGACAGATATACGCCGACGATATATACAAAATACAGGAGAAATTTAGAAGAATTCAATGGGAAATATGTGTTTCAAAATACACGTATACCATTTGTATCCAATTTGGATACAGGATATCAAGATGATGAAGTTGTGAAAATTACGGAAAACAACCAAAACACGAATGTTTCCACACAATGTATACATAATGGATACAATATGTATACACAGGATAGGATAGGTAAGGTAAGGATAGATAAGGTTAGTATAGAAGAGGGAGATACACATGAGGGAAAAGCACCCTCTTATCCCCGCCCCTCTGACAGCCCTCCAGTGGACATCTGCCAGCGGATCATGGAGCTGTACAATACCATCTGTATCTCATTTCCGCGCGTGACGAAACTATCAGAGGCCAGGAAAAAAGCAATAAAGGCCAGAGCGAAACATTATGCCATAGAAGATATTGAAAAAGTGTTCCGTATGGCAGAATCCAGCCCGTTCCTTAAAGGAGGCAATGATCGAAATTGGACAGCAAATTTCGACTGGATGATTAAAGATTCAAATATGGCCAAGATACTCGACGGTAACTACACAGATAAAAAACCGGCTTTGAAGACTGGGAACGCATTTAATCATTATCCCCAGCGCTGCTACTCACAGAGTGAAGTTGGCACACTGGAGCGGTTGCTTCTTCAGGAGGGAGGTGACGCAGGATGGAAGGGACAGAATTAATTTATTACCGTCCTGCGGGCAGGAAAATAAACAGATACCGGGAAAAGGAAATGTCCCCCAAGGAGGTGATTAACAGAAGGGAAGAATTGCGGTACCTGTTGCAGAACAGCATGTATAATAATCTGACTGATATGCAGCTGGATGATTCGCGAATGTCGGCAGTAGAAAAACGCTATATGATATTTGAGGATCCAGATGGGTACGAGAGGTACATATCAAGAAAAAATCCCTCACCGGGTATGCCCGGATGAGGGCCAATATTCCAAACCAGGCCGGGCAGGCTTCCGGAAAGGAATACCTAAATAGTAACATATATGCAGGCGAAAACCAGGGCAGAGGAGATTTACGGACAACTGCTGCCGTGGATGATGGATGAAGAGATGGACCACCTGTCTGATGAACGTCTTTTCTTGCATTTGGAGCGTCTGGCCAATAGGGAAAGAAGCTATAAGACACAAAGCAATGGTGACAAAACTATATTCTTGCTTGGGTATCTCATGGGGCAGGGAATTATAAAAAGGGAAGAGGGGGAGGCAATTTGATAAAGATTAAGGTATCGTACGAACGCCGGGAAGAGCTGGATTATATCCTGAAAAAACTCCGACCGAATATGAAGAGTTGGAAAATAGCAGGGAAGCAGAAGGGGAAATTTAAAAGGGCATACATAGATCTTAAGTACACAGAGTAGGAACGAGGGACAGCTGTTGACATTTGCAATAAGTTGTCCCTGATTTATGCTATCGGAAATAAGTTTATATCGCTCCATAAACGCTGCAATAGAATTGTGGCCGTCAATGGGCAATAAAAATGTGCTTAAACTAAAGCATTTTAGTGGGATTGTGCCCAAATATAATCACAAAGAAACATTGCAAAAATGACAAAGATTATATACTTGCATTTTAGGCTTTTATCTGTTACTATTATAACAGCAAATAAAATAATCAAAGATACCCTGCCACTGAATTTCACAGCTGGCGGAAGCCTTCGAGAGAGCGGCGCGGAAATAGGATAGACACGTGATTGTGTATCCCTATCTCTGCGTTTTTTATTTGCAAAAAAACAGCCGACGGGCGGAAACGGAGGGAATGAAATGGAAGAGAACAAAGACACTGTTATTGAACAGGAGAAAAGTGAAAGGACTTTTACCCAGGAAGAGGTTAATGAGATAGTGAAAAACCGGCTTTCAAGGGCAAAAGGAGAGAAAGAAGATGATAAAAAACGCCTTGACGAGCGGGAGACGGAACTGACTAAGCGGGAGGAAGCGTTGACTAAGAAGGAACATCGTCTGATGGCGGATGAATTACTTAGAGAAAGAAACTTACCGCCGGAAAGTATCGGATTAGTGGATTTAAGCAATAAAGAAACGCTGAAAGAATCTATAAATCTAATGACACGTTTGTTTAGCAAGAAAAAGACGGGATATACTCCGGTTGCAGGTGGCGTAAGTTATGATTTTTCAGATTCTTTCAAGCGACCGAAATAGAATAGGAGTGAAAGAATATGATAGATTTAGTTACGAGTTTTAGCCCTTATGTGGATGAACAGTTTAAAGCAGAAAGCAAGAAATCCCTTGTGACAAATAATGATTTTGATTGGACTGGTGCACACACGATAAAAGTTTATAAAGTATCAACATCCAAGATGAACGATTACCAGAGGACGGGGAAGGCTGATGGATCCAGATATGGGGAAATAGATAATCTGGATGCGGTAACAGAAGAGATGACACTCAAAAAAGATCGTTCTTTTACGTTTACGATTGATAAACTGGATGAGGATGAAACTGGACGGGCACTGCAGGCAGCGTCTGCTCTTGCAAGGCAGGTGAGGGAGGTTGTTATTCCAGAAGTAGACAGTTATGTATATATGGTGATGACTGAAAATGCTGGGGTGAAACCAGAGCCGATCCAACTTACTGAGAAAAATATTTATGATGAAATAACGAATGCAACAGAGAGCATGGATGATAATGAAGTTCTCGAAGAGGGGCGCCAACTTATCGTAACTCCTGGAACATACCGACTTCTTAAGAAAAGCCCGGATATAGTTTTGAATACGGACATGGGCGAAGATTTACGTATTCGTGGAGTTATTGCAAATCTTGATGGTATGAATGTTATAAAAGTACCTGCAAAACGTCTGCCGGAGAACTTTGGTTTTATGGTATGCCATCCAGTTGCTACTGTGGCTCCTACTAAACTGGAAGACTATAAGGTACATAAAGATCCGCCAGGGATCAGCGGATCACTGGTTGAGGGGCGCGTTTGTTACGATGCGTTTGTTCTTGATAATAAAGTGAATGCTATTTACTATCAGGCAAAGACAGAGATCACGACGGAAAATAAATAAGCAACAAGTGCCCTGGACTACTGTTTGAGTTAGTCCATGGGCACTATTAATATAGCAGGGGGATACAATAAAGGAGATCATAAGGAACAGCAGCGGTTTAAATAAGGAGAATATCATAATATGGGTAAATAGTTACTTCGTATCTTTGTGCCGGCGCAATTAATAATCTAAGAAATCCTGGAATGAAAAAGGCATGTGAAATGAATAGAGAAGAAAAGAAAGATTATTTTCTTATCCAGAAGAATCTGAAGAACAAATTGCGGGCATCATCTTTGGATGCGCTCAGGTTGAGACAAATAGAAGAACTTTTATATAATATAGAGTGTTTCCGGAAAAAATTTTGAATAATTGCAAGGAATGCAAAAAGGCATTAGATCATTTAAAGTTGCAAATTGGTACTAAAAAGGTACTAAAAATTTTAGCATATAATATTTTTTAATGTAAAATGTGAAATTACAGAACCATTTTATGCTGTTTGGATCACACATATGAGACAACAAAGAAGTTAACGTAGTAATTATTCTCCAAATGTGTTACAATATGGAACAGTGAAAACATCTATGAGGGAGGAGAAGCATAAGATGTGGAAATTACTTGTATATCTCAAAGATTACAAAAAGGAGTCCGTATTGGGACCGCTTTTTAAGTTATTAGAGGCATCCTTTGAATTGATGGTGCCACTTGTTATGGCATCCATCATTGATGTGGGAATCAAAAACAGGGATGGCAGGTATGTGATGATGATGGGTGGCGTATTACTTCTGCTGGCGGTAGTAGGGCTCGCATCTTCGCTGACAGCACAGTACTTCGCAGCCAAGGCAGCAGTGGGATTTTCGGCAAAACTGAAATCTGCACTGTTTCATCATATCGAGACTTTTTCCTATACAGAAGTTGACCGGCTGGGATCCACCAGTTTAATCACGAGGATGACCAGTGATGTAAACCAGGTGCAGTCAGGGGTCAATCTGGTGCTGAGGCTGTTTCTAAGATCGCCTTTTATCGTATTTGGGGCCATGATCATGGCATTTACCATTGATGTGAAGGCAGCCATGATCTTCGTTGTGGCGATACCGCTTTTGTCCATCGTGGTATTTGGTGTAATGCTTGCCAGCATTCCCCTTTATAAAAAAGTGCAGGCAGGGCTGGACCGGATCCTTGGCATCACCAGGGAAAATCTGACCGGCGCCAGAGTGATTCGTGCTTTTCGTAAAGAAAAGGAAGAGACGGATAAGTTTGAGAAAGCAAATCTTGATCTGAATAAAGTACAGTTTTTTGTGGGGCGGGTTTCGGCGTTGATGAACCCACTGACATTTGTGATCGTGAACGGAGCCATCATCCTTCTGATCTGGACAGGGGCACTGCGGGTGGAGACAGGGATTCTCACCCAGGGAGCTGTGGTGGCTCTGGTGGATTACATGTCACAGATCCTGGTGGAGCTGGTGAAGCTGGCAAATCTGATCATTACGGTCACGAAAGCGATCGCCTGTGGAAACCGGATCCAGGATGTGTTTGAAGTAGAGACAAGTCTTAAGGATACCGCAGGAACGGATCTGGTTAAGGGAATTTCATTCTCCAGGCAGGAAACGATGGTAGAATTTGAACATGTGGGACTGTCTTATCAGAATGCTTCGGAAGAGTCTCTGACAGACATCTCTTTTGCGGCGGGACGGGGTGACGTGATCGGAGTGATCGGAGGTACAGGTTCAGGTAAAACTTCTCTGGTCAATCTTATTCCAAGATTTTATGAGAGAACCTCTGGTAAGATCCGGATCGGTGGAACCGATATCAAGAAGTATCCGCTTATTCAACTGCGGGAAAAGATCGGGGTCGTACCCCAGAAGGCGGTGCTTTTTTACGGAGATATCCGTTCTAATATGCAGTGGGGCAGAAAGGACGCCACAGATAAAGAGATCTGGGAGGCGCTGGAGACAGCCCAGGCGGCGGAATTTGTCAGGGACAAGGAAGGTGGTCTAGATGCACTGGTGGAACAGGGGGGAAGGAATTTTTCCGGCGGACAGAGGCAGCGTCTCACCATCGCCAGGGCGTTGGTGAAGAAGCCGGATATACTGATTCTGGATGATAGTTCCTCAGCGCTGGATTATATGACAGATGCTGCGCTGCGCAGGGGAATTCGGGAGAGACTGGCAGGAACTACGGTATTTATCGTGTCCCAGCGTGCGGCATCGATCCTGCAGGCAGACCAGATCCTTGTGCTGGATGACGGGGAGCTGGCGGGAAAGGGAACCCATGAAGAGTTGCTTCAAAACTGTGAAGTGTACCGGGAGATCTATGAATCCCAGTTTGGAAAGGAGGAAAAATGATGAGCCAGAAAGAGACAATCCGAAGAGTTTTGAGCTATATTAAAAGATATACATTTTTCCTTATCTGTTCCCTGGTGCTGGCGGCGGTGACGGTGGCACTGACGTTATATGTACCGATCCTGACTGGCCAGGCCATCGACTGTATCATTGCTCCCGGCGCGGTGGATTTTGACGCTATTCGTCATATATTATGGAAGATCGGCGGCGCGGTGGCAGTGACTATGGCAGCGCAGTGGATCATGAATGTGTGCAACAATAAGATTACCTTTAACATCGTACGGGATATCCGGGACGAGGCATTCCGGAGGATACAGGAGCTGCCCTTAAAGTATATTGATGGCCATTCCCATGGGGAGGTGGTCAGCCGTGTGATTGCTGACGTGGACCAGTTCGCAGATGGGCTTCTTATGGGATTTACCCAGTTGTTTACTGGCGTGGTGACAATCCTTGGGACCCTGTTATTTATGCTCAGTGTGAACGTCAGCATCACGCTGGTGGTTGTTGTGATCACACCGGTTTCTCTGCTGGTGGCGAGTTTCATCGCAAAAAGAACCTATGAGATGTTTAAGCTTCAGTCGGAGACCAGGGGAGAGCAGACAGCACTGGTGGAGGAAATCCTTGGAAACCAGAAAGTGGTTCAGGCCTTTGCCTATGAGGACGATGCCCAGGAGAAATTTGACGAGATCAATGAGAGGCTGCGCAAATGTTCTCTGCGGGGGATCTTCTTTTCTTCCATCACCAATCCAGCTACCAGATTTGTAAACAGCCTTGTGTATGCGGGCGTGGGGATCAGCGGTGCATTTTTTGCTATCCAGGGAAGCCTGTCTGTAGGACAGCTGTCTTGCTTTCTGCGCTATGCGAATCAGTATACTAAACCATTCAATGAGATTTCCGGTGTGGTGACAGAGCTGCAGAATGCCATTGCCTGTGCCGGAAGGATTTTTGAACTGATCGATGAGAAGCCGCAGACACCGGATGATGAAGACGCGGTCGTACTTCGTGATGTGGATGGAAGTGTGAAGATCCAGGATGTGTGCTTTTCCTATGTGCCGGGGCAGCAGCTGATCGAAAAATTTAATCTGGATGTGAAGCCTGGCCAGAGAGTGGCGATCGTGGGACCTACGGGATGTGGAAAGACTACGCTCATCAATCTCCTCATGCGGTTTTATGATGTGAATGCCGGGGAGATCCTTGTCAGCGGTCATGACAGCCGCAGGATCACGAGAGAGAGCCTTCGGGCAAATTATGGCATGGTGTTGCAGGAAACCTGGTTAAAACAGGGAACCATCCGGGAAAATATTATGATGGGAAAACCGGATGCTACGGACGAAGAGGTGATCCAGGCGGCAAAAGCCAGCCATGCCCACAGCTTTATCAAGAGACTGCCGAAAGGATATGATACGGTGATCGGCGAGGATGGCGGCAGTCTTTCCCAGGGACAGAAGCAGCTGCTGTGTATCGCCAGGGTGATGCTTTGTCTGCCGCCTATGCTCATATTGGATGAGGCGACATCATCTATTGATACCCGTACGGAGATCCGGATCCAGAATGCATTTTCTAAGATGATGGAGGGAAGGACCAGCTTTATTGTGGCACACCGTCTTTCCACCATCCGGGAGGCAGATGTTATACTAGTGATGAAAGACGGGCATATTATAGAACAGGGAAACCATGATGAGCTGTTGAAAAAAGATGGATTTTATGCAGCGCTGTACAACAGTCAATAGAGCGCCGCGCAAGACAGCGAATTAATAGGAAAGGAAGGTTTTAAAATGAGGAAAATATATAGGAGTGCTGCCGAACTCATCGGAAATACGCCATTGGTGGAATTCACCAAAATTGAGAAAAAATATGGTCTTGAGGCAAAGATCCTGGCAAAGCTGGAATACCTGAATCCTGCCGGAAGTGTGAAAGACCGTATTGCGCTGGAGATGATCGAGGAGGCGGAGAAGAGTGGCAGACTTAAACCGGGAGGGACGATCCTTGAGCCGACTTCCGGAAATACCGGCATCGGTCTGGCAGCCATCGCCGCCGCTAAGGGGTACAAGGCGGTTATCGTTCTGCCGGAGACCATGAGTGTCGAGCGGAGAAATATGATAAAGGCCTATGGTGCAGAGCTGGTGCTTACCGAAGGCAGCAAGGGAATGAAGGGAGCCATCGAAAGAGCAGAGGAACTGAACCGGGAGATTCCAGGCAGCCTGATCGTCGGTCAGTTTGTCAATCAGGCAAATCCAGAAGCCCATAGGAAGAAGACTGGACCGGAGATCTGGGAAGATACAGACGGCGAGGTGGATCTTTTTGTGGCAGGAGTGGGAACAGGAGGTACGATAACTGGTGTGGGTGAATATCTCAAAGGTAAAAAGCCTACGATCAGGATCGTTGCAGTGGAGCCTGCTGTTTCACCGGTGCTCTCCCAGGGAACAGCAGGAGCTCATAAAATTCAGGGAATCGGAGCAGGATTTGTACCGGAAGTTTTAAATACAAAAATCTATGACTCAATAACAACAGTGGAAGATGCTGACGCCTTTGCGGCGGCAAAAGAAATTGCCAGAGAAGAGGGGATTCTTGTGGGAATCTCTTCTGGGGCAGCGCTCTGGGCCGCATTGCGGGAGGCAGGGAAGCCGGAGAATAAAGGAAAAAATATTGTTGTATTTCTGCCTGACAGTGGGGACCGCTATTATTCAACCCCACTATTTACCGAATAGAAAGTCCGGCTGAGAACCGTGGGTCCCTCTATGAGAGGGAGAGCCGCGGTTCTCTCACAATTTATTCCAGCCATATTGACGGGAGCAGGCATTTCTATTATAATAAAAATAATATGGCGGAACAGCTAAAATATGATTTGGAGAACAAATGGAGGGAAACTGGAATGCTGGAACAATTGAAAAAAGAAGTATATGATGCAAATATGGAGCTCCAGGAGAAAGGGCTTGTTATCTATACCTGGGGTAATGTGAGCGGAATCGACCGGGAAAATAATCTTGTCGTAATTAAGCCCAGCGGTGTAGAATATGATGAGCTTTCGCCGGAGGATATGGTAGTGGTGGATTTTGACCAGAACGTGGTAGAGGGAAAATATCGTCCGTCCTCTGATACGGCGACCCATATCGAACTGTATAAGGCATTTGACAATCTGGCAGGAGTGGTACATACACATTCTACCTGGGCGGTTACTTTTGCGCAGGCAGGAATGCCGATCCCGGCACTGGGCACGACACATGCGGATTATTTTTATGGTGAAATTCCGTGTACCAGGGATCTGACTGCTGCTGAGATCAGCGACGAATATGAAAAAAATACAGGTCTGGTCATTGTTGAGACTCTCGGTGAGAAGGATGCCATGGAAGTACCGGGAATCGTTGTGAAGAATCATGGTCCCTTTACCTGGGGAACGTCACCTGCAAATGCAGTTTACAATGCCGTAGTTCTGGACAAGGTGGCAGAGATGGCGCATCATACCATGACATTGAATCCATCCGTGAAGCCGGCCCCCCAGTATTTGCTGGATAAACACTATTTCAGAAAGCACGGAGACAATGCGTACTATGGACAGGAAGGTCTTTGATCAGGCAGTACAAAAGATCGTATACAATGAGAGGGAGCGTCTATATCTTCTGGATAAACACTATTTCAGAAAGCACGGAGACAATGCGTACTATGGACAGGAAGGTCTTTGATCAGGCGGTACAAAAGATCGTATACAATGAGAGGGAGCGTCTTGGAATTGGGACTTTGTCTGAAAAGACGCTTCACGCTGTTGTAAAAAATTATATGGAACCAAATGCGGATTATCATGAGGTTCCGCTGGAAGGTTATGTGGCGGATGTATTCAGGGACGAAGCGGTCATTGAGATACAGACCGCCAATTTTAATGTTCTTCGCCGTAAGCTGGATAAGTTTTTGCCGCTGTATAAAGTAACGATCGTATATCCGATTCCGGCGACGAAGTGGGTGATCTGGGTGGATCCGGAGTCAGGGCTGGAGGTGAGTCGGCGAAAATCCCCAAAAAAAGGAAGCCCCTATCAGGCATTCAAAGAATTGTACCGCATTAAGACCTATTTGAACCATCCCAATCTCAACCTGCTATTTTTGTTTATCGATGTGGAAGAGACGAAACTGCTGGATGGCTGGAGCCGGGACAAGAAGAAGGGAGCTACCAGATACGACCGGATTCCCCTGGCACTGGTAGATGAAATGCTTTTTGAGAGGGTGGAAGACTATCGGATGATGATACCACCGGAGCTCTCCGGGTTTACTTCAAAGGAATATGCGAAATCTGCGAGGATACCGCTGTCCCAGGCCCAGACTGCCATGAATATTTTTCATTATCTGGAATTGGTGGAGAGAGTGGGAAAAAGAGGAAACGCCTATATTTACGAAGTAAAGGAATAAAAATAAATTTGGGGTTGCATTTTAATTAGTAATGTAGTATTATAAAAATGAACATATGAATAATTGTTCATATGAAAGAAAAAATGCTGCAGTAAATTGTGTAAAACTGCAGGGAAAGGAGAAAATATGGCAGAAAAAGATGTGGACTGCTGCGAGCTGACGCATCATCATTCCGAGCAGGTCAGCCGCTGGAAGGACGATATGCCGGATGAGGACACCCTGTATGATCTGGCAGATCTCTATAAAATATTTGGAGATTCCACCCGTATTAAGATCATGTATCTTCTGCTTCGCTCAGAGATGTGTGTGTGTGATATTGCGGATGTGCTGAATATGAATCAGTCAGCGATCTCCCACCAGCTAAGAGTATTAAAGCAGAATAAATTAGTAAAGAATAGAAGAGAAGGTAAATCGGTATTTTATTCCCTGACGGACGACCATGTGATGTCGATTCTCAGTCAGGGGATGGAACATATTTTAGAATAATTATAGAAGGGCACAGACCTTTCGGAGATGGAGGAATATTATGAAGAAAAAATTTAAAATCGTAAATCTGGATTGTGCGAATTGTGCGGCAAAGATGGAACATGCCATAAATAAGATCGAAGGGGTGGAGAGCGCCGTAGTCAGCTTTATGGCACAAAAACTGACATTAACCGCGGAGGACGAGAGTTTTGATAAGATCGTGGATCTGGCAGAGGCGGTCTGTAAAAAGGTGGACGCGGACTGTTATCTAGAGAGATAGGAAGCCGGAGGAGGGAGATTTTTATGACAAAAAAGCAGAAAAATGTATTGTACCGCATTCTTTTCTCCGCTGTGATCTTTGCCCTGTTTTTTCTATTATTTCATACGGGGCTTTTCAATCCTGATGCGATATTTGAAAATCATATTTATGCAGAACTGTTTAAATTCTGCCTGTATCTGATTCCCTATGTGGTTATCGGCGGAGATGTGGTGAAAAAAGCGGTGGTGAATATTGGCCACGGACAGGTGTTTGATGAGAATTTCCTTATGTGCATTGCAACTTTTGCCGCCTTTGGAACCGGAGAATATGATGAAGCCGTGGCGGTCATGCTCTTCTATCAGGTGGGAGAGCTGTTCCAGAGTTATGCGGTGAACCGTTCCCGCAGATCCATCACAGAGCTGATGGATATCTGCCCGGAGTATGCCAATCTTGAGACAGAAGGCGGAGTGGAGCAGACGGATCCGGAGGATGTGGTGCCAGACGGTATCATTGTGATCAAACCCGGGGAAAAAGTGCCGCTGGACGGTGTTATTGTGGAAGGGAGCTCCTATGTGGATACCAGTGCTCTGACCGGCGAATCGGTACCCCGGAAGCTAAATAGCGGTGATGAGATCATCAGTGGATGCGTAAACGGTTCTGGTGTTTTGCGGGTCCGCGTCACGAAAGAATTTGAAAATTCCACGGTGGCCAGGATTCTGGAGCTGGTGGAAAATGCCAGCACCCGGAAGGCAAAGGTGGAGAACTTTATCACGAAATTTGCCAGATACTACACACCGATCGTAGTTGTTGCTGCGCTTCTGATCGCAGTGCTTCCTCCTCTTGTACTGGGACAGGAATTTTCAGAATGGATCCAGAGAGGATGTATTTTTCTTGTGATATCCTGCCCCTGCGCCCTGGTGATCTCTGTTCCTCTCAGCTTTTTTGGCGGAATCGGCGCGGCCTCATCCAGAGGTATACTTGTGAAGGGAAGCAATTACCTGGAAATGGTTTCCCAGATGGATACCATCGTATTTGACAAGACAGGGACGCTGACCAAAGGAGAATTTGAAGTATCTGAGGTGGTTTCAGAAGAGGGAATGGATGCTCTCCGCATGGCGGCGTCCGTAGAGAGATATTCCGGTCACCCCATAGCCCATTCCATACTCAACGCCTGCCAGGAGGATCTTGTAGAAGTATCTGGAGTGGAGGAGATTGCGGGACATGGAATGAAGGGGATGGCAGAGGGAAAGCTTGTGCTGGCTGGAAATAAAAAGCTTCTGCTTGAACATGGAGTGGTGGTTCCTAATTCCTCGGAAAGCATGATAGAAAAACATCGAACCAGTACCATTGTATATGTATCTTTGGATGGAGTGTATGCCGGCTGTATATTTATCTCAGACCAGATCAAGCCAGGAGTGAAAGAAGCCCTGTCTGATCTGAAAAAGGCAGGGGTAAGACGGTTTGTCATGCTGACAGGTGATAAGAAAGAGACCGGTGAGGCGATCGCAGGACAGCTTGGTATCGACGAGGCTCATACGGAACTGCTGCCGGAGGATAAGGTGACAGAACTTGAGAAGATCATGGAAGGGTGCAGCGAGGGCAGGTATGTGGCGTTTGCCGGAGACGGCATCAACGATGCCCCAGTTATCACCCGGGCGGATATCGGCATCGCCATGGGCAGTATGGGTTCAGATGCAGCCATTGAGGCGGCAGATGTGGTGCTGATGGAGGATGACATATCGAGACTGGCTTCCATTATCCGAATCTCTGTGAAGACGATGAAAATTGTGCGGCAAAATATCGTATTTGCTCTTGGAGTTAAGCTGCTGGTACTGGTACTGGGAGCTCTGGGCCAGGCAAATATGTGGGAAGCGGTATTTGCTGATGTGGGTGTGGCGGTGATCGCTATTCTGAATGCCATGCGTGCGAATTCTGCCCGGTGACAGAGAAGATCGATCGTGGATTTTGCCATTTTTTCGGTTGTGTCAGCAGTTGTAAAATGATATACTTGTTGTTAGTGGTGTTGAAACAGCTCAAATTGAGCTGATGCAAGTAAAGGAGAAATGTGTTATGAAAAGAGAGACAAAATGTATTCAGGCAGGATATGAACCAAGAAATGGTGAATCAAGAATGATCCCTATTGTTCAGAGTACTACCTTTAAATATGATTCCAGTGAGGATATGGGAAAACTATTTGACCTGGAAGCAAGCGGTTATTTTTATACAAGACTTCAGAACCCCACAAATGATTATGTGGCAGCAAAAATATGTGCCCTGGAGGGGGGGACAGCGGCGATGCTTACCTCCTCCGGGCAGGCGGCATCTTTTTATTCGATATTTAATATCTGTAGCGCAGGGGATCATGTGGTATCTTCATCTACGATCTACGGGGGAACCTATAATCTTTTTGCTGTGACGATGAAGCGCATGGGAATTGAGTTTACTTTTGTAGATCCAGACTGTTCTGAAGAAGAATTGGAGGCGGCATTCCAGCCCAATACCAAAGCAGTATTTGGTGAAACCATTGCCAATCCAGCGCTAATCGTATTTGATATCGAGCGGTTTGCAAAAGCAGCACACGCCCACGGGGTACCGCTGATCGTTGATAATACGTTTGCCACGCCGATCAACTGCCGTCCCTTTGAGTGGGGGGCAGACATCGTTATCCATTCCACCACGAAATACCTGGATGGGCATGACGCATCGGTAGGTGGCTGTATTGTGGACTCTGGAAAATTTGACTGGTTTGCCTATGCGGATAAGTTTCCGGGGCTGACTACGCCGGATGAATCATATCATGGTATCACCTATGCAGAAAAGTTCGGGTTGGAAGGCGCTTTTATCACAAAGGCTACCGCACAGCTTATGAGGGATCTGGGGTCGATCCAGGCGCCGATGAATGCCTATCTTCTGAACCTTGGTATAGAATCCCTTCATGTGAGGATGCCGAGACACTGTGAAAATGCCCAGAAAGTGGCTGAATTTCTGGAAGCCCATGATCAGGTGGCATGGGTGAATTATCCGGGCCTGCCAGGAAATAAGTATTATGAGAGGGCAAAAAAATATATGCCAGAGGGAACCTGTGGAGTCGTATCCTTTGGTGTAAAGGGCGGAAGAAGTGCGGCAGAAAAGTTTATGTCCAAGTTGAAAATAGCAATGATCGCAACCCATGTGGCAGATGCCCACACCTGCATTCTCCACCCAGCATCGGCGACGCACCGTCAGATGAATGATGAGGAACTGGTTGCTGCCGGAGTGGGACCGGATCTGGTGAGATTATCTGTAGGAATTGAAAATGTCAATGATATTATAGAGGATCTGGCGCAGGCATTGGCATAAAGCGATCCATAGAATCAGATATGGGGTGAAATACTTTTTGCACCCTGGACGTTTTTTACTGGAAGAACAGGTGAGATTATTTGCCTGTTCTTTTTTTCGTGAAGCGTCACGCTCGTGGTAGCTTTTTTTAAATTAATCAAAATAATGCTTGCAATTTATAAGAAAAGGAGATATAATATCAATCAATCTGAAATTCTAAATTCAGGATCAGACATTTCGTCTGGAAATCACTATTACAAGATGGAACTGCTATCACAAAACACAGCCTGTGCTTTTGGCAGGAACACATTGGTGCCTCCGCGTCAGAGCTGTAGTATATTACTGCTGGGAATGCAGCGATAATAAATGGAAGGGGGGATGTGTCATGAATGTTGCTTTTTATGTGTAAAGTCAGGAAAACGACAGCGGTAAGCTGTTTTTCGTTGAATTAGTAATAATAAGGGGGATTTATGTATGAAAATAAATAAGGGAATTGAGAAATTAATATTATCTCTTCTGGTGGTCTTTGCTCTGCTGGTGGGGAGCTTTCAGGAAACGCCAGCTTTTGCGTCTACAGCTGTAGTTGATAGCGGGAAAATAGGGAATAATAGCTGGCAGCTGGATTCGGATGGCGTTCTTACACTATCAGGCCACGACGAATTTGTGGCTGTGAAACGGGAAAGTGTGCCATGGTATGGGCGTCGTATGGATATTAAAAAGGTTGTTTTTTCCATGAGCCGTGTTCCGAAAGGAGATATTAGCGGCTATTTTGCTGACAGCCCCAAGCTTTGTTCGGTCAACAATATACCGTCCGGAGTTGAAAAAATGCAGGAGAGTTTTCTTGGCTGCCGACAACTCAAGCAGGTTGGGACGATACCGGAGACTGCCGTATCCGTAGCCAGAGCTTTTAAGAATTGCAGCAGTCTGAATCAGCAGATCACCATTCCGGGAAATGTTGTCGAGGCGTCAGGTCTGTTTGATGGCTGTCGTGCACTGGCATATACGCCAGTGATCCAGAGTGACCGCATCGAGGATATGAGCTATATGTTCCGGCAGACAGCGCTCATTTCGGCACCCCGTCTGTCGAAGGCGGCAAGAGATCTGTCTTATACCTTCAGTCAGTGTGATATGCTCAAGGTAGCGCCGGCGATACCCGAAACGGTTGAGCTCATGGATCATACCTTTGAATACTGCTATGAAATGACGTCGGCGTCTTCCATTCCGCCGAATGTAAAATCTATGAGTCACTGCTTTACATATTGCATGGAACTAATGGCCGCACCTGTCATTACTTCAAAAAAACTGGAGGATATGAGCGGGGCATTCAGTTACTGTTACCAAATGCAGACAGCGCCAATGCTTCCGGGAAGTGTGAAGAATCTGGATTATTCCTTTTATAACTGCCAGAGTATGAGGACAGTACCAGACATTCCGCCTAATGTCACGACGATGCGGTATTGTCTGGCATGTTGTGGAAAGGCAGAGGGATCCATGACCATTTATACGGTGATCAAAGATCCGGAAAAGTATCATTGTTTTGCCGGGGATACGGCATTGTACAGCCCTCACAATAAACCCTACTATCTTGGAGGAACCGGAAAAGGGGTTAAGGTGAATTACGTGAAGAATAATAAGGATGACGTTATAAAATATCTTTCCCGGGGATGGAACTGCGGGGCGCTGGTAAATACCAAATATATAGAAGGTCTGGGCCTTGGTGAGAGCAAGGAACAAAAAATAGCGGATTGTACCGTAAGGGGATTAAAGTCCTTTACCTATACAGGGAAAGGAATCTGGCCAGAACCAGAGATTTATTACAGCAGCCTGAAATTAAAGATGGGGACGGATTATTCCTTGTCCTATGAAAACAATGTGAATGCGGGCACTGCTGTTATCCATATACTAGGAAAAGGAAATTACGCAGGCAGAAGAGTTGCAGAATTTACCATACATGAGGCAGCCTTTTCTACCGTAAAGGCTTACTCGTATACAGGAGTTTATGATGGAAAGCCCCACTCTATCGTTGTGGCTCAGGATGAAGGCGGAAAGATTGAATACGGAACGGAAGAAGGGCAGTACACGATGGACAAGTGTCCGGAGTATATATTGCCGGGAACGTACCGGACGTATTTCCGGGTAGTTAAACCAAATTATGTCACATATACCGGGAGTGCGGACGTAACTATCGAAAAAAATATGCTGCAGGTTCAGTCCGAGGGGTATTCCGGAGATTATGATGGAAATCCTCACAGTATCTCTATTCAAACAGATCGAGATGCCGCCGTCAGATATGGCACCAAAAAGGGAGAATACACTACATCCGTCTGCCCATCCTATGTAAATGTGGGAAGATACAATGTGTATTTTGAAGTTTCCAGAACGGGATACGAGACTTTTTACGGAATGCGGATGGTCATCATAAAGCGGAAACAGATCCATGAGCTGACATTTCCCACTGCCTCAGCAATTCGTAGCGGAGAGCGGCTGGGAAGTTCGATGCTGTCTGAAAATTATAATACATATGGAATATTTTCATGGAAAACTCCCAATGTGATTCCGGAAGCCGGGAGCGGTTCTTATCCGGTGGTTTTTGAGCCGAAAGATTTGGTGAATTATGATTTCAGTGGGGTGGAGGGATATGATGAGGAGGAAAAGAAGATTACGCGTCAGGTGACAGTTCATGTAACAGTGCCGACGCCGCAGCCAACACCAGCACTGACATCAATACCAGATGTAACATCAAGTGCAGCACCGAGTGTAACACCGGACACAGTACCAGATGTAACACCAGATAAAATTCCTGAGACAACATTGGAGCCGGACAGACAGCCGGAACCTGGAGCCACGGACAAACCAGAAGTATCACAGAAACCGGATGATTTTTCCGGAACATCGCCGATTGAAACGATATTACCAGAAGAGGTACAGGAAGGACAGGGAATCTCCCAATGGATTCAGATATTCGATAACTGGCAGGAGAGAAGATTTGTCAGGACTGAGGAAGGGATTCGCCGGCCTGGCAGAGTCAAAATTAAAGAGGTAAGGCGGAAGAAAAAGCAGATCTGTATTCGATGGAAAAGGATGGGGGGAGCAACAGGTTATCAGGTGATGTATTCAGCAAAGCGATCTATGAAAACAGGTGGTAAAAGAAAAAATGTCCGCAAAAAGCGGACAAGTTTTAGATGGAAATTCTCCCCCAAATGTTATGTTAAGATACGGGCATATTCCACAAAGGGAAAGAAAAAAATGTATGGTAAATGGAGCCGTATATGCCGGGTAAAAGCGGCAGAAGGATAATGTGGTTTATTCACTATCCAGGAATCGCATCTTGCTGTTTGCAGATTTGGCAACTTCACCAATAAAAGCCCCTTGTATATTTTTTGAATGTACACAGTTGGCGCAGTAGTTACCAAAACGAATTGGAACACCACAGCTTTTGCAGTGAATGAAAACAGAAGAATTTTCCGGTATTTCTACCTTGCCTAACCGGAGGTATTCTCCGATCTTTGATTTGCGGACTCCGGTATTTGCAGACAATTCAACGGCATTGGTAGGACCGTTTTCATCGAGATATTTTTTTATCTTACCAAAATCATTATATTGTTCACAGCCACATTTTTCACATACGAATTTTCCAGCATATTTATATTGCATTAAAATATGGCATTCTGGGCACCAGAACTGCGAGTCGTCAGAATAACGTTCTTTTTTAAGTATCACTTTATTATCTGCCATTGTGCCACCTCCTACATAATATACTTAAAGTTTACTAAAATCAGAGAGAAATTGCAATACATATTACAAAGGAAAAATATTTTTTTATCTTAAAAGGTTAAAAGGCTGCTCATCGGAGCAGTCTTTTAATGGAAAGAGAATATAATTCACTGCTTTGCTCCCGCCAGTTATTACATATTTTTACTGCATCCTCTTCTGTTGGTACTGTCAGTTTTGTTTCAAATAGAATATGATTGTTTTCACGGAGAGAGCAGGTGGTGATATATTCGCCATGATCTGAAAGGGTATAATCACTGATCGCTGTAAGCCGGTCAATGATCGACAAATTGTTTTTTTCCAGATACTCATCAATTTCCTGACGAATTTCCGTGGAAAGGCTGGAGATAAATAAGTTCAGGGTTTCTCTGCCCGCATCTGTAATACTGTAAAAGGAGGTGTTATAGGTGGTCGAACAGGATATGAATTCTGTCTCCAGCAGTTCCGCAAAGGCATTTTGCACATTAAAATAATTGGTATACCCCCGTTCTGTTATATAATCTGAGATCAAGTTAAGTGTCATAGGGGATTCTACCTGGTTGAGGGTATACAGGATAATCAATTTGTAGATAGTAATGGCTTCTTTCATCAGGCGTTATACTCCTTTCCCTGCCAGATATTCCGGATCTTAAGCTGGCGGTGAATCTCATTGAGTACCTGCCGTTTGCGACGACTCCACTCAGGAGCGATGAGCAGGTCCCCCGGACCGTCTCCGGTCAGACGATGGATGATGATGTGTTCCGGCAGAATGGATAGGGAACGGAGAACAGTCTGTATATACTCATCCTGTGACAGTGCTCTAAATTCATGATTCAGGTACATATCTGCCAGAACTGTATTTTTTAATATATGCAGCAGCTGTATTTTTATCCCGTCAGACCTTCTTCCTACATGGGCAACCGTTTCAAGAAAATCAGATTCAGTCTCATGGGGCAGTCCGGCAATGACATGAGTAACTACTTCGATGCCAATGGATTTTAAGGATTCTACAGCTGTATCATGTACTTCCAGAGGGTATCCACGATGAATCAGGTCCGCGGTAGATTCATGAATGGTCTGTAGGCCCAGTTCTACTATAATAGGTTTGATCCGGCGGCACTCTTCTAAAAGTTTCATGACCTCCGTTGGCAGACAATCCGGCCGGGTGGCGATGGATAACATGACCACATCTGGATGCTCCAAAGCCTCCATGTACATGGAGCGGAGAATCTCCGTGGGCGCATAGGTATTGGTAAAAGACTGGAAGTAGGCGATAAAACGATTTCCCACCTGTTTTCGCTTTGAAAGACCGCAGATGCCATTGTCGATCTGTGTTCGGATCGAACTGGTCCGGGGAGAAGCGAAATCGCCAGAGCCGTTTCCACTGCAGAAGATACAGCCTCCCCATCCCAGGGTTCCATCCCGGTTGGGGCAGGTAAGTCCACTCTCAAGGGATACTTTATATATTTTTTCCCCATAACGCTGCTTCATTTCATAGTCCAGAGAGTGGTAGGGTTTTTCACCCCAGAGTCGTTTTGTCATGGATATGCTCTTTCACTGCCTGGCTGACGATGTCCGCGACACGGGGATCAAAAGCCTCCGGCATAATGTTATCCTCGCTTAGTTCATTTTCTGGAACCAGGGATGCGATGGCAAGTGCAGCAGCTAGTTTCATCTCTTCTGTGATCTGGGAAGCATGTCCTTCCAGGGCGCCTTTAAATATACCAGGAAAAGCAACCACATTGTTGACCTGGTTGGGGAAATCCGATCTGCCGGTTCCTACTACTTTTGCACCAGCTTTTTTAGCGGTGTCCGGCATGATCTCTGGAACTGGATTTGCCATAGCAAAGAGGATAGCATCCTGGTTCATAGAGGCTACCATCTCTGGTGTGACGATATTGGGAGCAGAAACACCCACAAAAATATCCGCACCGACAAAGGCGTCTGCCAGAGTACCGGATTTTCCTTCCAGATTGGTGAATTTCATCATCTCTTTCTGCATCCAGTTCAGTTCTGGTGTCTGCTTATTGAGAATCCCGGATTTATCACACAGCGTTATGTGAGAGAAGCCATATGTTAAAAGCAGCCGGCTGATGGCGATACCAGCGGACCCGGCGCCATTAACGACAATTTTACAGTTTTCTTTGTTCTTTCCTGTTACTTTCAGGGCATTGATGATGCCGGCAAGAACGACGATGGCAGTTCCATGCTGGTCGTCGTGAAAGACAGGGATATCCAGCAGTTCCTTAAGCCGGTTTTCTATTTCAAAGCATCGGGGTGCTGAGATATCTTCCAGATTGATTCCGCCAAATGCTGGGGCAATATTTACAACGGTTTTTATAATCTCTTCTGTATCCTGGGTGTCCAGACAGATCGGAAAGGCATTGACTCCGCCGAATTCCCGGAATAAAACAGCTTTTCCTTCCATCACAGGCATCGCCGCCTCTGCACCGATATTTCCCAGACCAAGAACAGCACTTCCGTCGGAAACAACAGCGACAGTATTTGCTTTGATCGTATATTGATATGCTTCTTTTTTATTTTTTGCAATAACCTTGCAGGGTTCCGCAACTCCTGGCGTATAGGCAATGGCAAGGTCTTCTCTGGATTTGACCTGGCATTTTGGGGTGACATCAAGTTTTCCGTTCCATTCTTTATGTAAGGCAAGTGCCTTCTCGTTATAGCTCATAGTGATCCTCCGTTTTGACTCCAAATTTATCCCATTTATTCTACCACTTTTAATAAGTAAAGACAATATATAAAAAATCTTCTTTAGTTTCTCAAAACTACTTGTGCTTTTTTATATTAATGGTACAATAGAGTATAAATTAGAAAATTTTGAGAGGAAGGTTTGTCAGATGACGTTAGAACAAGCGAAAAGGAAACTTTCTGCTGTCGGTCAGGAGCATTTGCTTCGTTACTGGGATGAATTGGACGAAGAACAGAGGTCTTTTCTGCTGGAACAGATTGAAGGACTGGATATGGATCTTCTGAATCTGGTTCAGAACGAGTCCGAGAAGGCGCCAAGAGGAAAACTAGAGCCTCTTGGGGCAGTGACGATCGACGAAATACAGAAAAACAGACATAGGTATGAGAGCGTCGGGATCCGGGCCTTAAAAGAGCGCCGTGTGGGTGCTGTGCTTCTGGCAGGCGGTCAGGGGACGAGGCTTGGACTGGATAAGCCCAAAGGGATGTTAAATGTAGGTGTGGAAAAAGATCTGTATCTTTTTGAACAGTTGATCCATAATATGCTTCATGTGGTAGATCAAGCGGGAAAGTGGATTCCACTCTTTATTATGACAAGTGAAAAAAATCACAAAGACACAGTTGATTTTTTTGAGGAAAACGGTTATTTTGGATATGAGAGGAAATATGTATATTTCTTTGTGCAGAAAATGGCACCGTCAGTAGGGTATGATGGTAAAATACTTATGGAAGAGAAATATAAAATCTCATCTTCCCCAAATGGTAACGGCGGCTGGTTCATTTCTCTTGCCAATGCTGGTCTTTTGGACAAGATTTTAGAGATGGGGGTAGAGTGGCTCAATGTATTTTCTGTAGATAATGTTCTCCAAAAGATTGCAGATCCGGTATTTGTTGGTGCTGTGATTGAAAATAGCTGTGTCTGCGGCTCCAAAGTAGTGGCAAAGGCGGATCCGAATGAAAGAGTTGGTGTGCTGTGTCTGGAGAATGGAAAGCCTTCTATTGTGGAATATTATGAGATGACAGATGAGATGATCCATTCGCGGGACGAAGAAGGAAAACTTCTTTATAATTATGGAGTAATCTTGAACTACCTTTTCAATGTAGAGGTTCTCACACGAATTATGAATCAAAATCTTCCTACTCATATAGTGGAGAAAAAAATCCCTTATATTAATGAAAATGCGGAATATGTAAAGCCAGAGGAAACAAACGGATATAAATTCGAGACTCTGGTATTAGATATGATACATATGATGAATAACTGCCTGTCTTTTGAAGTAATAAGAGACAGAGAATTTGCGCCAATCAAAAATGCTACAGGTGTGGACTCCCTGGAAAGTGCAAGAGAGCTTATGAAGAAGAATGGTATTGAATTTTAATTGCCAAAACATTCGGGACAGATCAAGTTATGAATGGCGTTTGGCTTTCAGAAAGGACAGAAAGAATGGATTTAGCTAAATTATCGTTGAAGGAACTTCGTGAAATGGCGAAGGAAAAAGGGTTGTCTGGTGTGTCTGGTCTGCGGAAGGGGGACCTGGTGCACGAACTGGAAAAACTGACGCGGCCCGAAGCCCAGAAAGCAGTTCCGTCAGAGGAGTACCCAAAGAGAGAAAGAACTGTCAAAAGAGTTGAGGAAAATGCGGCTCAGACGACGGAAAAGGAAGAGAACAAAAAACAGGCATATACATACATTCCCAATCACGGGGACAGGGGACATGCCAAAAATAGTAATGCCGGCGCACACCGCAGCGAGAACCGGCAGGATAACCACATGGAGCAGCAGGAGAGCCACCCGCTTCGTACTATTGAGGATGTGGTGAAGGCTGGCCTGATCACCATTGCCAAGGACCGTCAGGTGTCAGATGTTCATCCTAAGGAGATTAAAGAGCTGGATAGTGGTATCACCAAAAGAGGGATTTTGGAGATTATGCCGGAAGGATACGGATTTATCCGCTGTGATAATTTCCTTCCTGGAGAAAATGACGTCTATGTTTCGCCAGCATTTCTCAGAAGATTTGGACTTCGTACCGGAGATATCGTAGAGGGAAACATCCGGGTGAAGACACAGAATGAGAAGTTCAGTGCACTTCTTTATATGAAAAGTGTCAATGGGCATCCCATCACATATCTTGCCCGCAGGCACAAATTTGAAGACCTAACACCCGTTTTCCCAAATGAAAGGATACATTTGGAGACACCTGGTTCCGGCGTAGCTATGAGAATGCTGGATCTGATCGCACCGATCGGAAAAGGACAGAGGGGGATGATTGTATCCCAGCCAAAAACTGGTAAGACCACTCTGCTAAAACAGGTAGCGAGTGCTATTACGAGAAATTATCCGGAAATGCATCTTTTGATCCTGCTTATCGATGAGCGCCCGGAGGAAGTTACGGATATCAAAGAATCCATCGAGGGGGAGCGGGTAGAAGTGATCTATTCTACCTTTGATGAACTTCCGGAGAATCATAAACGGGTATCAGAAATGGTGATCGAGAGAGCCAAACGTCTTGTGGAGGGCGGTGATGATGTGGTGATTCTTCTTGACAGTATCACTCGTCTTGCCAGAGCTTACAACCTCACTGTTACCCCCAGCGGGCGCACGCTTTCAGGAGGTCTTGATCCGGCCGCCCTGCATATGCCAAAGCGTTTCTTTGGCGCGGCAAGAAATATGAGAGAGGGCGGAAGTCTTACGATCCTTGCCACGGCACTGGTAGATACCGGAAGCCGAATGGATGATGTGGTATTTGAAGAATTTAAGGGGACTGGCAACATGGAACTGGTTCTTGACCGTCACTTATCGGAAAAGCGTGTGTTTCCGGCGATCGACATACAGAAGTCGAGTACCAGGCGGGAAGATCTTCTGCTGAACCAGAGTGAACTGGAAGCAGTGTTCCTTATGCGCAAGGCGCTGGGGGGAAATTCCAATACAGAAAATAATCTGGAGCAGATCATCAATCAGTTCCGCAAAACCAAAAATAATCAGGAATTTATTGAAACGATAAAAAAAATCAAGCTTCATTAAACACTAGAAAACTCTTGCATTTTGAAAAAAGTTATGATACAATGAAAAAGCCGTTTTTGAGAATTGAAAATTTTAGTAGTGAGGTGAAAATACATGAGAGAGGGAATCCATCCAGAATATTTTCAGGCAAAGGTTGTGTGCAACTGCGGAAATGAGTTTACGACAGGTTCGACCAAAGAAGATATTCACGTAGAAGTATGTTCTAAATGCCATCCATTCTACACAGGACAGCAGAAGTCCATGGCAGCTCGTGGTGCGATTGACAAGTTCAATCGTAAATATGGCTTAAAATAAGCAGATTATGAACAGAGTATGGCTCCGCATGTTTCTGTATTGATGATACTGAGGCTTGCGGAGTTGTTGCATATTCAGCTCGACGAAGCAGGGTTCCAACTGGCACCGTCGAGCTTAGAGTAGTTTATACACAGAAAAGGATGATGTCAGATATGAGATATTCAGGTATTGGCGGTCAGGCTGTGATCGAAGGCGTTATGATGAAAGCGTCGGACCGGTATGCGGTTTCTGTGCGCAAACCGGATGGAAAGATTGAGGTCAAGGTAGAAAAATATAAAAGTCTGAAGGATCGATATGCCATAGCTGGTATTCCGGTGGTTCGCGGGATCGTTGCCTTTGTTGAATCCCTGGTTATGGGAACGAAGACATTGAATTATTCAGCAAGTTTCTGGGAAGAGGAAGAGCAGAAGGCTGGTACTCAGAAAAAAAATGATAAAAACAAGAATCCGGAACAGGGCAAAGGAAATGATCTTGTGATGGGGCTCGTGGTAATGCTGGCAGTGATTCTGGCTGTGGGCTTGTTTGTTCTCCTTCCCTTTTTCGTATCAGAACTTTTGTCGAAGGCAGTTCCTTCTGTTCAGCTGCGGGGGCTGATCGAGGGTGTGATCCGTGTGGCGCTGTTTGTGATTTATGTTAAGACTATTTCTTGTATGGAAGATATCCATCGGGTTTTTATGTATCACGGAGCAGAACATAAGTGTATTAACTGTCTGGAAAACGGGCTGGAACTGACTGTGGATAATGCTCGGAAGCAGACTACGGTACACAAAAGATGTGGTACCAGTTTTATGCTGGTGGTCATGTTTGTGAGCATTTTGTTTTTTATGTTTATATCCGTATCTACGCTCTGGCTTCGAATGCTCCTGCGTGTTTTACTGATTCCGGTTATCGCGGGACTTTCCTATGAATTTATTATTTTTGCAGGAAAGACGGAGAATCCAATTATGAAGATATTGAGCAAACCCGGACTTTGGCTGCAGTCTCTGACTACAAAAGAACCAGAGGATGCAATGCTGGAGGTGGCGATATCTTCGGTAGAGGCAGTTTTTGACTGGAAAAAGTTTCTGAAGGAAAGCGCAGAGCAGCCTGCCCGGGAAGATACAGGTGAAAATATAGAAGAAGCTGCTGCCACAGATGAGAAGTCAGAACTGGAGGATGCCGGTTTTGAAATAGTTGAGGTCAGTGATAACGAAGAAGATGATGAGATCCTTCATGCGTTGGACCGGTATTTTGATGATTCTGTGAAAGAAGAAGATAAAATGACCCTGAGACAGATGTTGGAACAGGGGCGGTTGGAACTGTTTCGGGCAGGGGTGCCAGAGCCAGGAGAAAATGCCTGGTATCTTCTACAGTCATGTTTTAGCAATAAAGATTTTTCATACCGCCGGAACGATTATTTTATTCAACAGGAGGATGAGGTGGATGAGACGGTTCAGAATAGATTTTTTGCAGCAGTAAAAAAGCGTATTCAGCGGATTCCCCTGGAGTATATATTAGGTTATACGGAATTCATGGGGCTGGTCTTCGAGGTGGATGAAAATGTTCTGATCCCAAGACAGGATACAGAGTTATTAGTAGAGACAGCGATTCCCCTCTGCGCTGGGAAACGGGTTCTGGATCTGTGTACTGGTTCTGGGTGCATCGGTCTGAGCATTGCAGTGGCTGGCACGCCTAATGAAGTTGTTCTCAGTGATGTTTCAGTGAAAGCGCTGGAGATGGCTAAGAAAAATCTGCTGCGACTGCAGAGGGAATATGGGAGATTTCTGCATACAAAGCAGGGGATTTCTATGGTTTGTGGTGATCTCTGGGATCCTGTTCAGGGAACATATGATGTAATCGTGTCAAATCCACCTTATATTGAGACCGGTATGATATCAGAACTAATGCCTGAAGTAAAAGATTTTGAACCGCGATCGGCTCTTGATGGAGGCCCGGAGGGTATGGATTTTTATCAGAAAATTGTGGAAGGGGCTTCGGAGTATCTGAAACTAGGGGGATTGCTGTGCCTGGAAATTGGATACAATCAGGGAGAGCGCGTGAGAAAGCTTATGGAGAGGAATGGTTTCTCTCATGTCATGGTAAGTAAGGATCTTATGGGGCATGACCGGGTTGTGATTGGAAATTATATGGATCAATAAGGAAGGAAAGAAGTTTATGTTTGATAAGCTGGAAGATACATTACTGCGTTATGAAGAGGTGCTGAATGAGCTCAGTGAACCGGATGTGCTCAACGATCAGAGCCGCTACCAGAAGCTGATGAAGGAACAGGCTGATCTGGAGCCTGTTGTGACCAAATATAAAGAATATAAGGCGGCGAAGGATGGCATCGAGGACAGCCTGGCAATTCTCGAGGAAGAAAATGACGAAGAGATGCGGGAACTTGCCAAAGAAGAGCTGAATGAGTGCAAGGCAAGTATCGAAGAGATCGAACAGGAGCTTCGCATTCTTCTTCTTCCTAAAGACCCCAATGATGATAAGAATGTTATCGTGGAGATTCGTGCCGGGGCCGGTGGGGATGAGGCGGCTCTGTTTGCTGCAGATCTTTACCGCATGTACTGTAAATATGCAGAAACGAACCGCTGGAAGATTGATACGATGAATTCCAACGAGAATGGAATTGGAGGTTTTAAAGAAATTGTATTTATGATCAATGGTTCTGGTGCCTATTCTAAACTGAAATATGAGAGCGGAGTTCATCGTGTCCAGAGAATTCCAACGACGGAGTCTGGCGGGCGGATTCATACCTCCACAGCGACGGTGGCGATCATGCCTGAGGTAGAGGACGTGGAGGTGGAGATCGATCTAAATGACTGTAAATTTGACGTGTTTCGTGCTTCCGGTAATGGTGGTCAGTGCGTCAACACGACGGACTCAGCAGTGCGGCTTACTCATATTCCCACTGGGATCGTCGTTTCCTGCCAGGATGAAAAATCCCAGTTAAAAAATAAAGATAAGGCGATGAAAGTGCTCCGTGCCAGACTTTACGAATTGGAGTGCGCCAAGGCACATGATGAGGAGGCTGAGAAACGAAGAAGCCAGATTGGAACAGGAGACCGTTCCGAGAAAATAAGAACCTATAATTATCCTCAGGGAAGGGTTACAGATCATAGAATTAAACTGACACTGCACCGCCTGGATTCTATTATCGACGGGGATCTGAATGAGGTGATCGACAGCCTGATCGCCGCTGACCAGGCGGCAAAGCTGGCAAATATGAATGATTAAGGAAGTTCTGTACATGGGCCAGGAAATGCTAAATATATAGTATTTCCTGGCTCTGTTTATATCATGTGACAATCTATTTAAATTATCAGAGTAATTCTTTGGTTTCATCTGCAAAGGGAATGAAAGCGGGATAAAACACCGGATATCCGGTAGATATTACCACTCATAATTATGCTGTTTATTGGTATCATGGAATAAAAAGCAAAGGGGCATAAATATGGGCGAGAGATGTTTTGAAGATGCGCTAATTGGAGCGAACCTAAAGAAATTCAGAGAGGTTTTTCAAATAAAAAGAAAAGAACTCGCAGAGATTTTCCATATCTCAGAAGATGGTGTATATCGGATTGAAAGAGGAGAAACTGGTTTGTCCAGTTCTTATGCATATATTCTGGCAAAAGAATTGCATTGTGATATGAATTTTATATATGGAATTACTTCAGAGCCCGCTCTATTAAATACAGATGAATCGGAAATGCAGCAGTTGACGCCTGCTGGTATTGCACAAAGACTGAGGGTATATGCCCAGTACTTAGAAGAAATGAACAAAGGAGAAAAATAAAGAGATGCTGACCTGTATAAATACAGTACTGGAAATGATAGCAACTCTGATCTGTGTGAATCATTTCTTTTGCAAGAAATACCATTTTCAGATTTACGATGCTGTATTTATATTATCAGAGCTGATCATAATAGAAGGTACTAATTATCTGGGGCTGTCCAAGGGGATAGCTCTCTTTGGGTATATTGGCATTTACATTTATGAATTGGTAAAATTTAAATGTACCATTCGGATGGCAAATGTCAATCTGATATTGTTCATTATATTTGGTGTGGTGACACAGGTGATCTGTTCCATTCCTGCTTTTTTACTGGAAGGATATGTTGATATTGATATACTTATGATAAGTATCAATGTTCTGCTGATACTGGTATTTTGGGGGATTAGCAGGAACGGAAGACTGTTAAGAATATCCAGGGGCGCCATGAATTTTAATATGCTGATCAATATTGCAACAGGAATTTCATTCATTGGTGCGTTTTATCTTCTGGTGGCATATAAACTCACAGATTTTATGAGGGTTACAGATTACATCATATTTGGAATGTGGACGATTTTGATCGGAGTTTTCATAGTAAAGTGGCAGCAGGAGAAATCTGAAAAAATTGCAAGGGAAAAAGAAATTGAACTGAGAAACACCTATGATGATGTATATAAACAGCTATTAGAAACGATTCGCAAAAAGCAACATGATTTTAATAATCATATTAATGCGGTATACAGTTTACATATTGCGGCAAGTAATTATGATGAACTTGTTGCCATGCAGAAAGACTATTGTGGTGAACTTCTTAGAGATAACCGGTATTCCCGGCTGCTATCTGGGGGTTCACCTATTATTATTGGTTTTCTTTATTCTAAATTTATAGAGGCGGAGAGAAAGGGATGTAATATCGAATATGAGGTAAAGATTGAGGAGATGAAATGCCGTATCCCACAATATAAAATTGTGGAGATCCTGGGTATTCTATTGGATAATGCCATTGAAGCAGTGGAAGAACGGGATTCAAAGGGGGTTTTTGTAAAGGTTTGTGAAGCTGCTGATTCCATACATATTGCAGTGAAAAATGACTCAGAGATTTTTTCGAGACGGGAGTTTGGGTTGTTTGTTCAGCCTGGTTATTCGACAAAAGGAACAGGCAGGGGAACAGGTCTTGCTAATTTGGTTGAGATACTGAAGGAGTATGATTGTGAACTGAATATCTATTTTGAGAAGAAGGAAAGTACTCGTATTGTATTTATGATCCATTTAACTGAATGAGAGTCGAAAGATTTTGGGTTTTTGCAATAGTGTATCATCTTTACCTCGACGGCACCAATTTAAATTGGCGCCGTTGAATAAAATCATTCGTGTTTTGGTTCTTCCGGATATTTTTGCTCGCCGAACAAAAGCAGGCTCACTTTTGTCCAGTGAAGAATTCCACCGGCGACAATGCAGAAATTGCATGCTTTAAATAACCAGGATTTTGCAAAATGTTTCATGGAACAGACCTCCTTTTTCGTATATTTGCTACAATGAGTTGAAACGATTGCAGCAGGATTATCCAAAAACCAGTAATGGTATACTGATTGACAGGAACAATAAACATGATGAGAGCATACAACGTGATCATGGCAAATGCCTGTCGTTTGGACTTTCTTACCAGTATACCATTGGGGATGGGACGGTAGGAGGAAACGACAGGGGCAAAAAGATAATTGATAATCACACAGATTAAAAGTAATATAAAGTATGCCGGCCTGGGAAGTGTGATGTTGGGAAGCTGGCATATACCAAGGTAAAAAATGAGAAATGACACAAGCAGACAGCTGAAATAGTGTTTAAAATGCAATCCTCCCGTACAGGTTCTCAGGATGAGCAGTACGATGATAGCGATGAGGTATTGGGGAAGATGATGGGTCATTGTAAAAAATATACCCATGATAAAGAGCTTACTTATTTCTGAAAGCAGACTTATTACGGTATAGCGAATCTGTTCAATTTGAAAATCTGTATAGCCAAAACTGGCTTGTAAATAATCTTGAATCATCATGACATACCTCCTATCGCAATCTTAACAAAAATTGTCCGGGAAGATTGAGATAGTATCCCAGGTGGTGGTATGTCGTCATAAAAGCATATTTTTTGTCTAGCCATATTGCATTTTATGCGGTTATCTGACTAAAAACATAGTTTGATGAAATGTATTAAAGGAGTGATTTGTTTGAAAGAGATTCTCATTCTGGAAGATAAAAAGGCTGCAAGGGATGCTTTGATACAAATAGTCAAAGAGGTTGATCCCAATGCGGTGATTTATGCCTTTGCAGGAGAAGAGGAAGCGTATGCTGCTGTCATGAAAAGAAGCATCGACTTGTTTCTTGTAGATATTATTCTTCATCCTGAAATTATGGGAGATCAGTCAGGTGCTTATTTTGCACAAAATATAAGAACAATTGAAAAATATAGGTTTACGCCGATCGTCATACTTACTTCTTTGTATGATCCTAAAATGCATATGTATGCATCGGTACACTGCTATCGGTTTATTGAAAAGCCCTTTGATAGGGAGAAGGTCAGACAAACGGTTTGGGAGGCAATGAAATATCACACACCGGATAAACGGGATCAGAATATTATTTTTCATATGGATGGATTGCTGCAAATGATTCCTGTCAGAGAGATTGTTTACATTCAGAGCAGGGAGCATGTGTTAAATATTACAACTATTGATGATAACTTTACGATTCCCAATAAATCCTGTAAAGTTATGCTGGAAGAACTGGATTGTGAAGATTTTACAAAATGTAACCGGGGTACCATAGTAAATTTGTCTTACATTAAGAAAGTCGATTCTGTAAACCGTTATATTTACCTAAAGGGAAGCAGTGACGTACTGCAGATTGGATCGATCATGAAAAAATCTTTTATGGATAAGTTATTAAAACATAATGAAAATAAATATTTACGATGAAAGTACTAAAAAATTTGGTGTAAATCATACAAATTTTGTTTACAATTTCCAATTTATCCGTTATTATGAAATTAATACAGCACTAAAAAAGAAACGAGGTGGTTTATCCGGGAAGTTAAAGTTTTAATTTATTCATAGAATGTTATGGAGAAGTAACAGAGGTGAATAATGAAGTATTGGAGGTAAAAAGAAAAATGAAAAGAATTTTGAAGTTTGCAGCGTTGACGTTTTGTGCTATGTTTCTTTGTGTATTCAGTTTTCAGACAGCACAGGCAGATACCGAAGTAATTAAGAATGGTGACATTGAGAACGGACTGACAGACTGGAACGGACAGTATGGTTCGACACTGAGTCTGGCCTATTATACTAAGGTAAGCGGAAATCTGGGATTGAAAGCAGCCAGCAGAACGTGTACCTCAGCAGGACCATCTCAGGATATTACTGGAAGGATACAAGCCGGCAAAACCTATAACGTGTCGGCAAAGGTTCAGTACAGACAGGATGCGAGCGATCCAAACAGTGTGAATTATCCGGCAGAGAAAACATTTCTTATGACGCTCCGTTATGGTGACGGAACTTATGTCAATATCGGAAATGCAACAGCGAAAAAAGGTGAGTGGGGAACCATTAAAGGAACCTATACCGTTCCAGCGAACGCTAATTTATCCAATGTAACAGTTTTTATTGAAACGCCATTTGAATCGAATCCGGCACCAGCCAATGATCTGATGACTTTTTATGTGGATGATGTTTCCATGAAAGAAGTTGCGTCAGTCATTGAAAATGGCGGCTTTGAAGATGGTTACGATAAGTGGACAACCATTGGGGGAGCGACACTGAATCTTGGATATGTTACAAAGTACAGCGGTAACCACTCCATGCAGGCAAAGGATCGAAAGGCAACGGCAGCCGGTCCTCTGCAGGATATTACCGGAAAAGTCCAAAAGGGACAGAAATTCAAAGTAAGTGCAAGAGTTTATTTTACAGAGGGAAGCAGGGCACAGCAGACCTTTAATATCTGCATTAAAAGCGGAAGTAAGATAAGCATTATGGCAGGTGCAAACGTGAACAAGGGAAATTGGGGACTTGTAGAAGGAACCTATACCATTCCGGCGGATGCCGATCTGTCCAGCACAAAAGTATTTGTTGAAACTGCCTTTAAGAGCAGCCCAGCTGCGGATGATCTCATTCCATTCTATGTAGATGATATATCTATGACTGCTGCAGGCTCAGATACTGGCAAAGATGAGACGGTGGATCCGAATTATTCAAAACCAAAATCATTTATTGATTCAAATTACAATACACCGGCAGATTTTGACCAGAAAAAAGCAGGAGTTACATATGGAGAAATCAAAACCGTTGAATATTATTCCTACGTTGCAGAGATGAACCGAAAGGCTACCGTAATTCTTCCGCCAAAATATAATCCGTCTAAAAAATATCCGGTATTATATCTTCTTCATGGAATCGGCGGAAGCGAGATCGAATGGCTGGATGGAAAGCCAAATGAAATCGTGAGCAATATGATAGCAGCAGGAACTGCAAAAGAGATGATCATGGTACTTCCGAATCAGTGTGTACGGCATAAAAATGAAGCAAATCCGGCTCATCTGTCACTGGAGCAGTTTGCGATGTATAACCGTATGCTGGATGACCTGAAAACAAGCCTGATGCCTTACATCGAGAAAAACTATCCTGTAAAACCGGGACGTGACAACAGAGCGATCGCAGGTTTGTCAATGGGAGGACGTAATGCAATCTACATTGGTGTGAAAATGGTAAATGATTTTGCCTATACAGGAGCATTCTGTCCAGCAGTCGGAGTGCTGCCATATTGGAGAGAAGATGGACTTCTTACAACGCAGACACTGACAGTACCGCAGGAGTTCAGAAAAAATACATTGTATATGATTGTCGAAGGTGATGGGGATACGATCGTCGGCGACAGCCCGAAGCAGTACAGTACAACTTTGAAAAATAATGGCTTTGACCACATTTATTATAACTGGCCCGGAGGTCACTGGTGGGGACCATGGAAAAACGGATTGTATAATTTTGCAAGAAGAATTTTCCAGTAAATGGAGACGCAAACCATCTCTCTAAGTGCTGTATAAAAAATAAAGATCAGCTTCTGTTTTGTTTTAGACAGGAGCTGATCTTTATAAATGAAAAAGTTGTATTCGGAAAGGACTGGATATCATTTCAAAAGCGTGTTATAATAAAATGTATCACTATCTAACTAGGCAAAATAGATTATTTTGTCAACTACAGGATGATCAATGTTAGGGAGGTACTATGAGAGGAAATTTATGGAACTATTTTGGGTTCGGGATCATTGGATTGCTATTGGGAATTATTGTAATGGGATGGCTGCTGCTGAGAAGTAAGAATAAGGCAAAGCAGTGGGGAGAGGAATTGATCAATCAGATTTCAAATAATATAGATATGGTTATGCTCGTTTATTCGCCTATGAAAAAAAAAGTAATGTTTGTAACGGATAGTGTGAGCTGGATGCTTGGGATAAGAAAAGAGCATATATATCAGGATATTAATTATCTTTTTGAGAAACTAATCATTGTATCCGAAGAAAAAAATTTTATGAGGGATTTTTTTGACGGAAATATCATCCTCTCAGTCCAGAAAGAGTGCGAGATAATCGATTTGCGAAAAAAGCAGAATCGTTGGGGATATTTAAAGATTGTACCCCGTGATGACGGCAGCTATTTACTAACTTTGACCGATGCAACGGTGGAGCATGAATTATCCAATGCGCTGCTGGCATCCGTAAATACGTTGGATGATGTGCGCCGGAAAGATCCTGATCTGGTCTTGTCCAGTGTGGAGAAATTGAACCAGGAACAGGGAAATAAATCTGTATTTGAGGAACCTGTCTCTGCTATTCGGAGAGAAGCTGATGAGCAGAGAACAGAGGATAGATATGAGAATAAAAGGGTTCTGATCGTGGAAGATAATGCTATTAATATGGATACAGCATGTCAGATTTTAGAAGGGATGGGTATAGAGATAGATAAAGCTGTAAACGGAGAAGAAGCAGTCAGAAAATTCCAAAATTCCTGGGAAGATTATTATGACCTTGTTTTTATGGATATTCAAATGCCTATTATGGATGGGAATGAAGCGACCAAAAGAATTCGTGCTATGGAGAGAAGAGATGCCAAAGTAATACCGATCGTGGCAATGACGGCATATATTTTTACCGAGGATATACGTGCTTCCATTCAGGCAGGAATGGATATGCATATCGCAAAACCACTGAATACTCAGAAATTATCGGATGTTATGAAAAAATACCTGGCAAATTAGTACATTGCCACATAATGAAGACATAAAACGATGGGATTTAATAGGCCTATTAGGAATGGAGGGGTAGGATGAAATTGGATACTCGGACATGTATTCGGACGGGGGTTACGATCATAGTGATCTATTTATTTATCCATTACTGGTCCGTGATTGCAGGGGGGATTGGGCTTGCCTTTCATGCGGCATCGCCGTTGATTCTTGGTTTTGTAGTTGCTTATGCAGTCAATATATTGATGAGTGTTTTTGAGCGTATCTATTTTCCTCATACCCATAATCGATTTTTGAATAAGAGCAGAAGAATTGTATGTATTTTGGGTTCATATTTGTGCTTGATTGGAATTATTGCTTTGATCATAGGTCTTATCCTGCCGGAACTTACCAATTGTGTGAAGGTACTTATTGCCAAGATCCCGCCGTTGATGGATCAGATATCTGGTATGCTGCAGAACAATCAGGAAATGAGCGGGTTTGTAAAAGAGTTTGGTACAATGACGGCAAATGGGAATATTGACTGGCAGAGCATCGTAACAAAGGCTGCAGATTGGATGGCAGGCAGTCTGGGAGGAGCGATGGGGCTGGTAGGGAGTGTGGTTACAGCAACTTTTTCCACTACTTTTAATATTATTATGAGCATAATATTTTCTGTATATCTGCTGGCAGGAAAGAAGAAAATATTGTCCCAGATAAAACGGATGGCGAAAGCTTATATAAGTATTGGTATATATGAAAAGGTCCGTTATTTTCTTGGAGTGTTCAATGAGAGTTTTCACAATTTTATCGTAGGGCAGTGTCTGGAAGCGGTGATTCTGGGCAGTTTGTGTGCCATCGGACTGCTGGTGCTCCGCATGCCCTACGCAGGTATGATCGGGGCATTAATCGGTTTTACTGCATTGATCCCGGTGGCGGGAGCTTATATTGGCGGGGCGGTGGGATTTTTAATGATTGCTACAGAATCCCCGGTTCAAGCTGTCGTATTTGTGATCTTTCTGGTGATCCTGCAGCAGCTGGAAGGGCAGTTGATCTATCCCAGAGTAGTTGGGGCTTCCATCGGCCTGCCGGGAATCTGGGTGCTGGCGGCGGTTACAGTGGGAGGAAGCGTGATGGGCGTCAGCGGCATGCTGCTCTTTGTACCACTCGCCTCTGCAGTTTACCGACTGCTGAAAGAGGATGTGGATAAGAGGACGAGTTAGCTCAAATCGGTATTACCAGGGTGTTTTGATGGTGCTACTCATTTTATACTTCCGCTTTAATACAAAATGCAAAGTAACCATATCCCGTATCTAACAGCAGACCGTAATCAGGATATGCTAAATTAAATTCCTGTTGCAGCTGTTCCTTTGTTATGATATGATTGTCCACTGGTTTATATTGCCCAGAGGATTGGAAATTTAAGCCAATTCTTTGTATTACCTGCTGTGACAGTTCTTTTCCGGCCTCACTGACCATTTTATCAATTTTACTTAAATTTATACCAAGCATAGCACCGACGGTTTGTAAAATCAGGCGTTCTTCCAGAATAAAAAAGACCTGTAATCTCTTGTTTTCACGGTGCTGATACGTCTGTCGGAAAATCAGGCATGTTCCGAAATCTTCTCCGCCATAGTGCTCGCTGACAATGTTGGTCTGTCGTTTAAAGATTTCCTCTATGGTATCAGCGATAGCGGTTTCTAATGTTTCAATATTTAGTACAGACTGCTCTTTTTTCCATTTGGCTGAAATATTCCCTGTTATGGCGCGGTCCTCAACCAGAATGTGACCGCTCAGCCATCCAAGGCAGATTCCAAGGAAATGTCGGATGGATTCTGGTGAATATTCTGACATCACTAAATCCCGATCAAGGGCTGGTAGTGTTTTATAACGAAGATCATCGTGCAGACGCTTGTGTATCTCATATCCAGGATAATGGATGGAGAGCATATATGCTTCTTCTTCGGCAAAATGTTTGACTGCGTAATTTTTAAAATATTTGATTCCCTCGGCGCATGCCCATTGTCCTTTCTTTTCCTCTTGATTGAGGTAGATAAGTTTTCGCACAATTGAAAAAAGGTTCTGATGTGCTTTATCTATATTTTCTACGCCAATATTAAACCGTTCCTTCCATTCTATTTCTTTTGTCATTGTATGTCTACTCCTTTGTCACTCTTCTGTGAAATATGTCCAGAATTTATGTTTTGTTATTAGTATATAACGCGGGGAGCGGGAAGTGCATGTCAAAAAGGCGATGGCTTTACATAGATGGTTACATATGTTACAATAAACGTTAATTTTAAAGATTATGGGGCGTGCCCCCGGCTTTTAAGGAGAAAGGGGTAATATGGTAATGGCTGCTTATACATTGATCACTGGTGCAACCGGTGGTATCGGACTTGAATTTGCAAAGATTTTTGCAGCAAGAGGAAGATCTCTGATATTAGTTGCAAGAAATAAAGGACGACTAAAAAAGATTAAGACCGCACTGGAGGACGCTTACGACATAGATGTAGAGATTATTTCCGCTGATCTGGCAGAAGACCGGGCACCGGAGAACATATACCGCTATGTGAAGTCCCAGGGCTGGCGGGTGCAGATCCTGGTAAATAATGTAGGGTTTGGTGACCATAATTGTTTTTTTGATACGGGATGGCAGCGGCATAAAAATATGATCGATGTTAATATCACGGCGTTGGTGCATTTGACGTATTTATTTGGGGAAGATATGCGTAAAAATAGGAAAGGAAAGATCTTAAATGTATCATCGCTGGCATCTTTTTGCGCTGGGCCTTACATGTCTGTATATTATGCGTCTAAGAGTTTTGTGCGTTCCTTTTCGGAAGCGCTTTCAGAAGAACTCAAACCCTATCATGTTACTGTGACGGCGCTTTGTCCAGGACCGGTGGCTACCGGGTTTGAACAAAATGCAGGTCTGCAGGATTCCAGAATGTTTAAAATGCTGCATGTATCCGATGCGGCGTCTGTTGCCCGTGCCGGGTATGTAGGGATGATGAAGGGGAAAGCGCTGGTTTATTATGGATGGCAGACCAAAGCGGCAAACCTGTTATCCCGGATGTGTCCGAGAACGGTGACCCGGAAAGCTGCCATGTATGTCAATGTAATAAAGGAGAGCAGGAAAGTGCCGGACTTGAGATAGAGAGAAGAAGTTTTGATTTAAGTTATTTATTTTATACGAGCATGAGGAAATGAAAATATGCAACAGAAACAGATGGAAAATAAAGTGTACTTTGTTGAATTAGATGACAAAATCCCATTTTTATCCTATGAACATTTGTTAAATCTATTATCCACGGAGAAAAGAGAAAGAATATGGAGGTTTCATTTTGATTTCGATAAAAAGCTAAGTGCTGTATCTGATTTATTGGTACGCTATCTTGCCTGCAACTATTTAGATGTCAATAATTCTAAATTGAGATTTGAGACGAATGAATATGGGAAACCATTCCTTGCTGGAATACCTGATTTTCATTATAACATTTCACATACAAGAAATGCTATTGCAGTGGCAGTATCGAGAAATCCAGTAGGGGTTGATGTTGAGAAAATCAGGGAATATGACAGCGGGATAGTAAGCCGTTTTTTTTGTCAGAAAGAAAAAATCTATATAGAAAATGACAATAAAAACGTATCTAAGCATTTTTATGAAGTATGGACCAAAAAGGAAGCGTATGTCAAGTGGGCAGGAAAAGGTTTGTCAATTCCATTAAATTCATTTGATGTTTTTGATGATAAATTGTCATGTTGTTTAGAAACATTTGAGAACAGAAATTATATGATTTCCATTTGCAAAGCAGATCATATTCATCTAGATTTTTACTATGACATAAACGAAGGATCATTATACGAAAAGTTCAACAATCTACAATAGTATATGGTATTATTATAGTACTTGTAACATAAAACACAGGAAGGGGTATTTTCTATGGAAGATACGTCTAAAAATAGATGGAATAAAAAAACTTCAAAAAGTGTCAGTATCGCTCTTCTGGCCCACGTGGATGCGGGAAAGACCACCTTGTCAGAGGCGATGCTCTATGCCTGTGGTGCGATTCGAAAAGCCGGCCGGGTGGATCATCAGGATACCTTTCTGGATACGGATATACATGAGCGGCAGAGGGGCATCACGATCTTTTCCAAACAGGCGAGGATGGTTTGGAGAGATACAGAGATCACCCTTTTGGATACGCCGGGGCATGTAGACTTTTCAGCAGAGATGGAGAGGACGCTTCAGGTACTGGATTATGCGGTGCTGGTGGTCAGTGGGACAGATGGTGTCCAGGGGCACACTGAGACGCTGTGGAAACTTTTGGAGCATTATCAGATCCCTGTTTTTTTGTTTGTAAATAAAATGGATCTTCCTGGAACAGACAGGCAGCAGATAATAAAGGAGATGAAACTGAAGCTTTCTCCTGGCTGTGTTGATTTTACAGATACAGGCTCCGAGGAATTTATAGAAGAAGCTGCCGTATGTGATGAGGAACTCCTGGAGAAATATCTGGAGCAGGGCGCGCTGGAGCTCCCAGAGGATCTGCGTTCCCTGATTGCCCATAGAAAACTCTTTCCCTGCTGTTTTGGATCGGCGCTGCGACTGGAGGGAACGGAAGAACTGCTGGATATGATTCATGAATACTCTACATATGTAGAAAGAGAAAAAAACTTTGGTGCCAGGGTTTTTAAGATATCCAGGGATGCCCAGGGCAGCCGACTTACCCACATAAAGATCACAGGGGGGAAGCTCCGTGTGAAGGAGGTACTGGGAGAGGGTGAGAAAGTAAACCAGATCAGGCTCTATTCTGGAGAAAAATACGAGACTGCCGATGAAGTAAGCGCAGGAGATATTTGTGCGGTGACCGGTTTAAACCATACGTATCCGGGTCAGGGGCTTGGAACTGAAACGGATCTTGCCGGGGAACAGCTGGAACCAGTTCTTCGCTACTCCATTTTGTTTCCAGAGGGTACAGATATGACGATGGCGGCAGGGAAGCTTCGCCAGCTGGAGGAGGAAGATCCCAAACTTCATCTGTCCTGGGATGAGAGCCTGCACCAGATGTTTATTCAGCCTATGGGAGAGGTGCAGCTGGAGGTTCTGAAGGAAATTCTGGCAGAACGTTTTGGGATGGAGGCAGAGTTTGGAGAGGGAAATATTCTTTATAAAGAGACGATACAGGACGTAGTGGAGGGTGTGGGACATTTCGAGCCGCTGCGTCATTATGCAGAGGTGCATCTTCTGATGGAACCGCTTCCGCCGGGAAGCGGAATTGTGGTCGGGGCGGAATGCAGTGAGGACAAGCTGGATCTGAACTGGCAGCGGCTGGTGTTGACGCATCTAAAAGAAAAAGAATTTGCCGGAGTATTGACCGGATCCCCCATCACGGATATGAGGATTACACTGGTGGCAGGCCGCGCCCACCTCAAACACACAGAGGGCGGCGACTTTCGGCAGGCGACATACCGGGCTGTGCGTCAGGGACTGATGCAGGCCAGGAGTGTTCTTCTGGAGCCCTGCTATGAGTTCCGGATGGAGCTGCCTACAGAGAATGTTGGACGTGCCATGACGGATATTAAGCGGATGTGCGGAGAGTTTGAGGTACTGCCCGAGCAGGCGGGCATGTCAGTATTGACCGGAATCTGCCCGGTGGCCGCCATGAAGGATTATCCTGTAGAATTTGCATCCTATACCAAAGGGCGGGGGCATATGAACTGTATGCCTGGCGGCTATCTGCCCTGCCACAATGAGGCGGAAGTCAGGGAGAAGATTGGCTACGATGCGGAGGCTGATGTGGAAAATACTCCCGACTCTGTGTTCTGTGCCCATGGGTCTGGTTACGTGGTCAAATGGAATGAAGTGCCAGAGCATATGCATTTGGAGAGTGTACTGGAATCCGGCAGGAGGCGGGGCGGTGAAAACCAGTGGAAGAATCCGGTGAGTGGGGCAGGGAGAGAGGTGTCGGCGGAGTCCAGGGATTTTTATGCCGAGGAAGAAGAACTCCAGGCGATCTTCGAGAGGACTTATGGCGCGGTGAAGTCCAGGGCAGCCAATACCGCATCAAAAGTGATTCGGGCAAAAGAAGAGAAACAGAGGGTGAAGATCCGGGAGAGAAAGCCAGTGGAGGAATATGTGCTGGTGGACGGTTATAATATTATTTTTGCCTGGGACGACTTGAAAGAGCTCTCTGGTGTCAGCATGGATGCCGCGAGGATGAAACTGATGGATATCATGTGTAATTACCAGGGATATACCGGCTGTCATCTGATCCTTGTATTTGATGCCTATAAGGTAAAAGGAAATCCTGGCAGTGTGGAGCAGTTTCATAATATCAGCATCGTCTATACCAGGGAGGCAGAGACTGCGGATATGTATATCGAAAAGACGACGAAGCGCATTGCCGGGAAACACCGGGTGCGGGTGGCGACCTCCGACGGCATGGAACAGATTATCATTCTGGGGCATGGCGCGACGAGAATGTCAGCTGCCGCGTTCTGGGATGAGGTCCAGAGGGTAAACTCGATGGTGCAGAACTGAATGCTGCTCCGTCCTGCTGTTATAATCCGAAATCTCTGGTTTTTCCCAACAAAACGATAGAAAGAAGAGAGATCGTATGATTGAAAGTATGAACAATGCCCAGGTCAAACGAATTATTAAATTAAAGAGAAATTCCCGGTTCCGCAGGCAGGAAAAAGTCTTTATTGCGGAAGGGTTTAAAATGGCAGCAGAAGGACTGGTCCACGGACTGGTGCAGGCCATGTATGTGGCGGAGTCCGCGGGAGAGGAATATTTTTCAAAGCTATCCCATACAATAGGAAAAGAGAATATAGAATGGGTGTCTGACGCTGTTTTCCGGCAGTTATCCGATACTGCTGCCCCTCAGGGAGTCCTTGTCGTGATTCGTATGCCGGAATATGAACGGGAAAAAATTCTGGCAGGGGAAGGAGCAGCGCTGGTATGTCTGGAGGATATTCAGGATCCGGGAAATCTGGGCACTATTATGAGGACGGCGGAGGGGGCCGGAATGAATGGGGTGGTATTGTCCAAGGGCTGCGTGGATCTGTTTAACCCGAAGGTGGTACGCTCTACAATGGGATCGTTGTACAGAATGCCCTATTATATAACAGAGAGTATGTCTACAGAAGTAGAATTTTTGAGGCGCCAGGGATTTCAGATAGCGGCTGCAAGACTGGATGCTGAGTTGGATTATACCCTTGCTGATTACCGTGGCAGGACAGGGTTGCTGATCGGAAATGAGGCGAAAGGGCTCCGTTTAGAGACTGCGGAAAAAGCAAATGTGGGAGTGAAGATTCCTATGGAGGGACAGCTGGAATCTTTGAATGCTGCGGTTTCAGCTGCCCTTTTAATGTATGAGGTACACCGGCAGAGAGGACATAAAAAATAATAATTGCACAAAAGAAAAAAATATAGTAAAATAAAAGGGGTATCTTTTTATTTCATAAAAAGGAGGCAATGAATATGAATGCCAGTATTGTGTGGCTGATCATTCTCGCTGTCATGATCATTATAGAGGTCGCGACCCTTGGGCTGACGACGATCTGGTTTGGAATTGGTGCCATTGGTGCGGCAGTGGTTTCCGGATTGGGTTACGGAATATGGGGACAGCTGGCTGTCTTTGCCCTGTTATCTGTGATTGCCATGGCATTATGCCGGCCTTTTGCTGTCAGATATCTGAATCGGGAAAAGGAAAAGACCAATATTCATGAAGTTGTTGGCAAAACAGCGGTTGTTTCCAAACTGATTAACAATGAGATGGCTACAGGAGAAGTAACCTTAAATGGCATGGACTGGACAGCCAGAAGCGAGGACGGAAGTGTGATTGAAGAAGGAAAAAGAGTTACGGTAGTATCTGTCCAGGGTGTAAAGTTAATTGTGAAGTAAATGCGCCACAGGCGTAATTAAACCATAGATACATATATGGTTTAGGAAAGGAACAGGTGAAATTTATGGGAGATTCAGGAGCAGGATTTGAAATTAGCGCAGGTGTAGTGATTACTATCGTCCTAATAGCGATCGTGTTGATCATACTGGCATCGTGTATCAATATCGTGCCTCAGGCACATGCGTATATTATTGAGCGTCTCGGTGGATATCTGGGAACCTGGTCTGTAGGAATACATTTCAAACTTCCTATATTGGACCGGGTGGCAAGGAAAGTCAACCTGAAAGAGCAGGTGATGGATTTTGCACCACAGCCAGTGATCACAAAGGATAATGTTACGATGCAGATCGATACCGTGGTATTTTTCCAGATCACAGATCCAAAGTTGTTTACTTATGGAGTGGAAAATCCGATCATGGCGATTGAAAACCTGACGGCTACCACACTTCGTAATATTATTGGAGACCTGGAGCTTGACCAGACACTGACCTCGAGGGAGACCATCAACACCCACATGAGATCGAGCCTGGATATCGCTACGGATCCATGGGGGATCAAAGTTAACCGTGTGGAGCTGAAAAATATCATTCCGCCGAGAGAGATTCAGGATTCCATGGAGAAGCAGATGAAGGCGGAGCGTGAAAGACGTGAATCCATCCTTCGTGCGGAGGGTGAGAAAAAGTCCACGGTGCTTGTAGCAGAGGGTAAAAAAGAATCTGCGATCCTGGAAGCAGAGGCAGAGAAGGAAGCTGCGATTCTGCGTGCGGAGGCGAAGAAGGAAGCCATGATCCGTGAAGCAGAGGGTCGCGCTCAGGCAATCGAGGCGGTACAGAAGGCGACTGCTGAGGGTATTCGTTATCTGAATGAAGCAGCACCATCCCAGGGTGTTCTTACGATCAAGAGCCTGGAAGCCTTTGAGAAAGCGGCTGATGGAAAAGCAACGAAGATCATTATTCCGTCGGAGATCCAGGGTGTGGCAGGGCTTGCAAAATCATTGGTGGAAAGCGTAAAGGAGAGCTGAGGATTCAGTACGACTGGTTAAAATAGTTTGGATAAAAAGAGGGAATTCTTTTGTCCGGGGAGGACAGATGAAAACCCTCTTTCATACATCATAGACGTGGCACCATTGAGCCAGGATAAGGAGGAAGAATCGTGGATTTAAAAGAGAAGAACTTTTTGACATTAAAGGATTTTACACCGGAGGAAATTACATATTTTCTTGATCTGTCAGAGGAATTGAAGGATAAAAAACGAAAGGGCATTCCTCACCGGGAGCTGGAGGGAAAAAATATTGCTCTGATTTTTGAAAAGACCAGTACCAGAACTCGCTGCTCCTTTGAGGTGGCAGCCCATGATCTGGGAATGGGAGTGACGTATCTGGATCCCCAGAGTTCTCAGATTGGAAAGAAGGAGAGCATCGCGGATACTGCACGGGTGCTGGGCAGAATGTTTGACGGGATAGAATATCGTGGATACGGACAGGAGATTGTGGAAGAACTGGCACAGTATGCCGGGGTTCCGGTTTGGAATGGGCTGACCAATGAGTATCATCCCACCCAGATGCTTGCGGATCTTTTGACAATCCGGGAACAATTTGGCACCTTAAAGGGGATCAAGCTCGTTTATATGGGAGATGCCCGTTATAATATGGGGAATTCACTTATGATTGCCTGTGCCAAAATGGGAATGGATTTTGTGGCCTGTGCGCCTAAAGAATATTTTCCCAAGGAAAATCTGGTGGCGCAGTGTCGGAATTACGCGAAGGATAGCGGAGCCTCTATTACGCTGACAGAAGATGTGATGGAGGGAACGAAAGATGCGGATGTACTCTACACGGATGTGTGGGTTTCCATGGGAGAGCCGGATGCGGTATGGGAGGAGAGGATCCATGCCCTTTCTCCTTATCAGATCAACGCAGAAGTGATGGCAAATGCAAAGGAGACGGCAGTGTTTATGCATTGTCTGCCGGCATTTCATGATCTGAAGACGAAGATCGGAAAAGAAATTCATGATAAATACGGCCTTACGGAAATGGAAGTGACCGATGAGGTATTTGAAAAGTATGCAGACGTGGTATTTGAAGAAGCAGAAAACCGGATGCATACGATAAAAGCAGTGATGTATGCAACTTTAAAATAAGCAGATAAATAAAGAAAAAGGAGGGCCAATATGAATAACAACCTTGATTTGGGATATAGACATGATTGGATACAGAAAATGGCGGATGTGTGTGAAGCCAGCAGCACGATTGACTCTACTTTATTTGATAAATATGAGGTAAAACGCGGACTCAGAGACTTGAATGGACAGGGTGTCCTGACGGGACTTACGGAGGTTTCGGAAATTCGTTCTTATACGGTGGTTGACCATGAGATGGTACCATGTGAGGGAAAACTTTTTTATCAGGGAATTGATATTGAAGAAATTGTGGGAGGATTTCTTCAGGAAAAAAGGTTCGGTTATGAAGAGGTGGTTTACCTGCTTCTATTTGGCAATCTGCCTACAGAGAGCCAGCTCGAAGATCTCAAAGATGTTCTTGCAGAATATCGTAAAAGTCTTCCTACCAGTTTTGTGAGGGATATCATTATGAAAGCGCCAAGTGCGGACCTGATGAATACGCTGGGAAGAAGTGTTCTGACTCTTTATTCTTACGATGAAAAGGCGGACGATACTTCTACAGAAAATGTATTGCGTCAATGTCTTGAACTGGTGGCGCTGTTACCGATGTTTGCTGTGTATGGCTATCAGGCGGCGAATTATTTTCATGAGGGCAGCAGCTTTTTCCTGCATCCGCCCAAAAAAGAATATTCGACAGCGGAAAATATTCTACATATGCTCCGCCCGGATAGTCAGTTTTCGCCTCTTGAGGCAAAGATATTAGACATTGCCCTGGTACTTCACGCGGAGCATGGAGGAGGAAATAACTCTACTTTTACGGATCATGTGGTAACTTCTTCTGGAACAGATACCTACGCGGCGATCTCTGCTTCCCTGGGATCTCTGAAAGGTCCCCGCCACGGCGGCGCCAACAAAAAGGTATCGCTGATGTTCGAGGATATGAAAAAGAATCTGGAGGACTGGGAGGATGAAAATGAGATCCGGACATACCTGACAGCACTGTTGAACCGTCAGGCCTTTGACAAATCCGGATTAATCTATGGAATGGGGCATGCGGTGTATTCCATCTCGGACCCCCGTGCGAAGACCTTCCGTCATTTTGTGCGGAAGCTTTCTGAGGAAAAAAATATGATGGCAGAATACGCTCTTTATGAAAAGGTGGAGCGGCTGGCGCCGGAAGTGATTGCCAACGAGCGTCATATTTATAAAGGAGTCAGCGCTAACATTGACTTTTACAGCGGACTGGTATACAGTATGCTGGAGCTGCCGACAGAGTTGTACACGCCGATTTTTGCCATTGGACGAATTGCGGGCTGGAGTGCCCACCGCCTGGAAGAGCTTGTCAATGCCGGAAAGATCATACGTCCTGCATATAAAGCGGTGTGTCCTCACAAACCATATGTGCCGATGAGTGAAAGGAAAGAGGGCTGATGGATGAAAAACAGGTGCTTTGTGCCTGCAGTGCATACGAACAGAAATTTTATCTGAATCCCAGATATGATTCCCTTCCGGCGGGAGTAAAAGAAGAATTAAAGATTCTGAGTGTTATGCTTACTACAGATATAGGCGGAGTGTTTACGATGGAATTTGAAGAGGATGGAACACTGTATCTGTCTACGACAGCTAAGGAAAATGATTTCTTTTATGACGAGATTGGAAGTTATCTGAAGATTAAACAGCTGCGCCAGGAACACGCAGAGCTTTTGGAGGGACTGGAGGAATATTACCGCAGTTTCTTTTTGTGACAGGTTCAGGGAATGAATAATATGAGATAAGAGGATGGACAGGATAGATGTTATTAGCGATAGATATTGGGAATACCAATCTTACCTTTGGAGTGTTTGAGGGAGAGGAGCTTCGCTTTACTTTTCGTCTGACGACGAGTCTTCCGAGAACTTCTAATGAATTTGGGGAGGCCATCGGAGAAGCACTGGCGAGACATGGGATCAAAGAATTTCAGATTCAGGATGTCATCATTGCTTCTGTAGTTCCGAAAGTCATGTATTCTCTGGTAAGCGGGATCAAGAAATATTTTCACACCACACCCTATGTTGTGGGAAATGGTACAAAAACAGGGATTCATATTGCGGCTTCCAATCCGGGGGAGATCGGGGCGGACCGCATCGTGGATGCGGTGGGTGCCTATGAACTATACGGGGGACCGGTGATCGTTATCGATTATGGCACGGCCACCACTTATGACCTGGTAACGGGGGAAGGTGTGTTCGCGGCACGTGTTACCTGTCCGGGAATAAAGATCAGTGCTAAGGCGCTCTGGTCAAGTGCCGCACAGCTTCCAGAGATCGAGATTAAAAAGCCGGATTCGATTCTTGCCAAAAATACCATAACCAGTATGCAGGCAGGACTGCTCTATGGAACCATCGGTCAGACGGAATATATTATCCATAAAATGAAGGAAGAATCAGCCATTGAGAATATTAAAGTTGTGGCGACAGGAGGGCTTGGAAGAAGTATTTCAGAAGAGACGGAACTGATCGATATTTATGATCCCAATCTTACTCTTCAGGGAACCCGCCTGATCTATGAAAAAACGAAAGCGGCAGAGAAGAAGAAAGGGAGTACCGATGAACCGGATGAAAGCAGATGAGCCATGGCGGATCGGAGATGTGATGGTGCCCGGAAAGCTGATTCTGGCACCAATGGCAGGGGTAACAGACCTGCCTTTTCGTTTGCTGTGCAAAGAAAAGGGAGCAGACCTGATTTATACCGAGATGGTCAGCGCCAAGGGAATCTATTATAACAGTAAGAATACGGAAGCCCTTCTTGAGGTAAAGGAAGAAGAACGCCCAGTGGCACTGCAGCTGTTTGGATCAGACCCCCAGATCATAAGCAGTATGGCAGCGAAGATCGAGGACCGGAATTTTGACATTCTGGATATCAATATGGGGTGTCCGGTGCCCAAGGTCGTCAATAATGGAGAGGGTTCTGCTCTCTTAAAAAATATCCCTCTGGCAGAGCAGATCATCCGGGAGACGGTGAAGGCAGTGCATAAGCCGGTGACAGTAAAATTCCGGAAGGGATTTCTGGATGGTGAAGAACAGGCGGTGGATCTGGCGAAGGCGGCAGAGGCAGCAGGGGCGTCAGCTGTTGCCGTCCACGGAAGGACCAGAGAGCAATATTACAGCGGAAGGGCGGACTGGGGCGTCATCCGCCGGGTAAAAGAAGCAGTGTCCATACCGGTAATCGGAAACGGAGATGTCTTTACCGGCGAAGATGCGGAAGGGATGTTTATGGAGACAGGCTGTGATGCAGTGATGATCGGGCGGGGAGCCAGAGGGAATCCCTGGATTTTTCCACAGATCCGTCATTATCTGGAGACCGGCGAAAAATTATCCAGACCAGAGCTGCCGGAGCTGGCGGATATGATCCTGCGCCATGCCAGGATGCAGACGGAATGGAAGGGAGAGCTCTATGGCATGCGGGAGATGAGGTCGCATTTTGCCTGGTACACATCAGGATATCCCCATTCTGCCTCCATGAGACGCAGGATAAATGAGATTGAAAGGATGGATGATCTGGAGAGACTGCTGGAGAGCTTTTGTGGTTAAGCACATTTTAAACATGTTCTATTCACACTTATATCAAAGTATGAACATCTTCTGTTCATACTTTTTTTCTATGCTAAATATAGAAACATCTTAATGTGAGAATATTCAAAAATAAAAAGCAGGAGGTTCCGCCAGTGAAAAAGAAAAGTAAAAAGTGGAAATTATGTGTGATAGGAGGGGCGGTTTGTGCCGTGGCAGTAGTTATGGTGTTTTTTCTAACCCGTGGAGGAAACAGTGCCATGGCGGAGGACCAGGTTCAGAGGCAGAGCAGTATTTCCCTGAAAAAAATGGATCTGACAAAGTCGATCAGCGCCACGGGAACGATCGGCAGCAGCCAGAGCCGGACGGTGTCGGCAGAAGTAAATGGTGTGCAGGTAAAAAAAGTATATGTCAAGGCAGGAGATAAAGTTCAAAAGGGCGATACCCTGATACAGTTTGACGAGAGCGACTTAAAGAAGACCTTGTCAGAAGCAGAGCAGTCTCTGAGTGATACCAGGGATGAGGCGGAAAGAAACCTGTCATCTGCCAGGAAACAGCTGTCAGAAGCGAAAGAGTCTTATAGTGAGGGAAAAAAGGAAGCAGCCGCAAAGGTAACAGAGACCAAAAGAGAGCTTCAGAGCGCTAGAAAACAGCTTTCTAAATTAAAAGAGAAAATCTCAGAAGAAAAAGATACAGAGACAAAAAAGCGCCTGCAGGAACAGCTCACGAAAGCAGAGGAAACGGTAAAGCAGGCAGAGAGTGCTTATGAATCGGCAAAAGAGTCCCGGAAAAATGAAGAGAAGCAAAATAAAAACAGCATGGATAATGCTGAAAATGCTGTAAAGACAGCGCAAACCAATAATAAAAAGAGTATCCGGGAAGCGGAAAAGCAGGTGGAAGAGGCCTCATCCACACTGGAAAAGTGTGCCGTAACGGCACCCATTTCAGGAATCGTGACAGCAATTGGTATCGAGGAAGGAGAAGTTTATAATGGGAGTGATATGATCCAGATCGCCGACAACAGTTCTTATGTGATTTCTACAACTGTAGATGAATATGACATCAACAAGGTTGAGGAAGGACAGAGGGTGGCTGTACTGACAGAGGCAACCGGCGAAGATGAGATCGAGGGTGAGATTAGTTTTGTAGCGCCTGCCACGGGCAGCAGTTCCCTTTCCGGGACGGCATCCCAGTCAGCAGGGGGAACGGGGATGAGTAGCACCGCCTCATCTTCTAATAGCGGGTATGAGGTGAAAATCGATGTCAAAACGGAAGATGAGAGACTTCGCATGGGCCTCACGGCGAAGTGTAGTATTGTTCTGGAGGAAGTCCGGGATGTGTACGCTGTGCCTTATGATGCCATTCACGAAAAGTCAGATGGATCTACAGTGGTGTATGTCTCTGAGAAGGTAACAGAAGGAAAGTCCTCCACAGAGATTCCAGTAGAAAAAGGAATGGAAAGTGACTATTACGTGGAGATCAGCGGAGAGCAGTTAAGGGAGGGAATGCGGATACTGATCCCGACAGATGAAATATCGGAAACCGCTGGTGAAAAGACCGAAGAAAATGGATTTGAAATGTTTGGCGGCGGAGCGCCCGGAGCACCAGATGGCGGGGGAAGGGAGCAGATGAAAGAAAGACGCGGGAATGGAGGCATGGGAAACGCAGGAAATGGAACTGTGGGAAGCGCCGGAAATGGAGGCGGAAATGTCAGATAAAATGAAGCGGGTGATCGATCTGAATCATATCGTAAAGCGGTTTTATATCGGTCAGCCGAATGAACTTGAGATTTTACACAACATCGATCTCAGCGTAGAGAAGGGGGAATTTATATCCATCGTGGGGGAATCCGGGTCTGGAAAAACGACACTGATGAATATCATAGGGGCCCTGGACCGGCCTACCGAGGGAGAATATTTTCTGGAAGGAACGGATGTCAGTCTGGCGAAAGACAAAAAGCTCTCGGAGCTTAGAAATCAGAAAATTGGTTTTATTTTTCAGACCTATAATCTTATAGGGAGAACAACCGCATTGGCCAATGTAGAGCTTCCGATGCTGTATGCCGGAGTGGCAAAGGCAGAGCGGACAGCCAGGGCACGGGAGCTTCTGGCTATGGTAGGCATGAAAGACCGTCTGCAGCACAGACCAGATGAACTATCTGGCGGGCAGAAACAGCGGGTGGCGATCGCCCGCGCCATGGCAAATGATCCAGCGATCCTCCTTGCTGATGAGCCCACTGGCGCACTGGATTCCAAAACCGGTAGGACGATCATGGACATCTTTCACCAGCTGCACAGAGAGCAGGGAAAAACCATCGTGCTGATTACTCATTCCGTGGAACTGGCAGAGGAGACCAGCCGAATTGTAACGCTCCGGGATGGAGAAGTGACGGGAATACGAAAAGGAGGTGCTGCATGCTGATACTTGAAAACATCAAGCTCGCCTTTGGGGCGCTGCGGGCCAATAAAATGCGTGGACTTCTGACTATGTTGGGAATTATTATTGGGATTGGATCCGTTATCGCCATCATGACGGTAAGTTCTTCTCTCACCACATCCATTTCTGTCTCCTTTCAGGAGATGGGTGCCAATAATATCACCGTTGGTCTCAAACAATCGGGTGAAGAGGAAGAGGTCAGGCAGAACGGAATGAGATTTGGCGTCTCAGGACGAAGCAGCACAGTGGAAGAAGAGGACCGGATCACCGATGAGATGCTGGAAGCATTAACTGCCCGCTTTCCGGATCGGATCGAAGCCATTGCTATCAGTGAATCGGTGGCAGAGGGAGCAGTCAGGAAAGAAGACAGTACAGCGAATATATCTATTACAGGTATAAATGAGGACTATTTTGCCAGCAGTGATATTACTCTTTTAGCGGGAAGAAGGATAAAAAAAGCGGACCTGAAGGGAGCCAGAAAGGTAATTATGGTTTCTGATAAGGTAGTGGACAATATATTTGACGGAAAATACGAAGAGGCTCTCTGGAAAGAGATCAGCGTGGAAATCAATGGTGTTTATTCTTCCTATTATATTGTAGGCGTATACAAATACGAGGAAAGCAGTTCTTTTTCTTCTTCCTCAGATGATGAGGTGGTTACATCAGCTTATATTCCTCTGACTACGGGAAAAGAACAGATCCATGCGGATGACGGATATGATCATTTTACAGTGGTCACATCAGCGGGGTTACCAAGTGTATCTGTATTTGCCCAGGAGTTAGAAGCCTTTTTTCTTCCCTACTATGCGGCAAATGATGATTATGAGATCGCCGCCACTACAATGGAATCCATGACAGAATCCATGAATGATATGATTCAGACGGTATCAGCTGCCATTGCGTTTATTGCAGGAATCTCCCTGTTGGTAGGGGGAATTGGCGTAATGAACATCATGCTGGTATCCATAACGGAACGGACTCGGGAAATCGGCACCAGAAAGGCACTGGGAGCAAAAAATAGCTTTATCCGGCTCCAGTTTATCATCGAATCGATGATCCTGTGCCTGGTAGGCGGGTGTCTTGGGATTCTTTTGGGATTTGGACTGGGAGCAGTGGCGGCAACACTGTTGGGGTATTCCGCCTCAGCACCTGTGGAGGCAATTCTCATTGCCGTGGGATTTTCCATGATCATCGGATTGTTTTTCGGCTGTTATCCCGCAAACAAAGCGGCAAAACTGGATCCTATCGAAGCTCTGCGCTATGAATAAAAGAACCTTTACAAAAAGGAAAAGGCATGGTACACTGGTACTGTGTCTTTTTATTTAAAAGGAAGGCCCTCAATTCACAGAGAAAAGAATGGCTTCCGGCCATTCTTTAGAGGTGCGCGATTTTCAGCCGCACCTTTTTATCTGGCAGTCAGCACAAATCTGATATTCAAATTTTGTTCCCAGTATATACCTGTTAAACCAGCTTAATGGCGCCAGCGAGCTACCCTTTACAGGTTTAAATGAAAAAACAGTTGACAGTTGAACAACATTGGTGTAGTATATCTATATACAGAACAAATGTTCCGAAATAAAGTTCGATTATAATTTTTAATAATATTTGGAGGATATGAAAGTTTGAAACAAAGAGGTAGTGGATAGAAGTTAAATTTGAGCATCACAAATAAGCCATCTTGTGGTGGCTGAAAAATTGAATATAAACGCAACACCTAATCAGGAAGCTGGCAAAGGATTATCTTTGATAACATATCCT
>JAAVZE010000046.1 GCA_022791495.1 Eubacterium sp. | reverse complement strand
TGGAATAATCGGAGAATCTGTTCAGCGAATGGAGGGCTTCCCCCAATGGTAAAACGACAGCAATACTATGATTCCCTAAAAGAAGCAGCATAGGATGCAAAATCCTTGAGGAAAAAGTGTCAACTAATCTTGACAAAATCACAACGAGTACTTGACACAAACTTATGGGCCATATCGGCAGTATTGATTGGATTTGTGATATATAAGTTTTGGGAGAAATATAATAATCCGCTGGAGTGGGGGCAGAGAATAAATGGGATAAAGGCGAGGGTGGAAGAGATTATTGTAAGGAATTTGTTACGGAATTAAGTTTTGCTTTATGTGGTCGGGAAACTATGCTAGAATAAGGATGGAATATCATTGTATTTGCATGAGAGGATTTATATGGAAACAATGGATTTGATTGTAAAAAAAGGTGTGTTTACAGATTGGAAAGACCTTTTACAAAATGTTCTGTCACAAAAAGAAAGTGCAAAATATATGTTGTGGAATCCAATTTATGATGAAGAACATGCCAGAGATAATATAAAGAAAACGATAGAATTTCAGCGGACGCATGATGCATGGCTGGTTTATGAGAAAAAAAGCAATCAGGCAATTGGATGGGCAGGTGTTACAGAGGTTAAAGAAGGAGTTTGGGAAGATTGTGGGATTGTAATTGGACCTGACTTTACAGGAAAAGGTTATGGAAGGCAATTACTGCAATGTCTGATTCGTTATGTGTTTGAAGAGAAAAGGCAAATAAAATGCTTTATTCCTGCCGAAGTGGAAACGAGGTGTCAAGATTATTATGTCGGTCGCTTGGATTTGTTTACGTTGCTTCTGAAATGAAAACAGATCCGAGGAATGGAGAGCATTATACATTGGAGTATTATGAATTGGTTCGGCAGAATGAATGATATGAACTGCCTGGATGATTAGGACGGAGGTACATTAGCATGGAAATACAAAACAGAAATATTGATCATGGAAAAGCTTTTGATTGGGGAAGGGCATCGGAAGAATATGCGAAATATCGTGATATTTATCCGAAAGAATTTTATGAGAAATTAGCAGAACTTTCTTTAGGTGTAAAGGGGCAAAATGTATTGGATATAGGAACGGGAACAGGTGTGATACCAAGAAATATGTATGCTTATGGTGCAGATTGGACAGGAACGGATATTTCAGAAAACCAAATTGTATATGCAAGGCAACTTAGTCAGGATAGGCAAATGGATATTGATTATTTTGTTTCTGCGGCAGAAGACATTGATTTTCTGGATGAAAGTTTTGATGTCATTACTGCCTGCCAGTGTTTTATGTATTTTGATATAGATATCCTTTTGCCTAAGATTCACCGGATGTTAAAAACAGATGGGCACTTTGCGGTACTTTTTATGGCGTGGCTGCCGGAAGAAAGTGAGATTGCAAAGACCAGCGAAGAAATGGTTTTAAAATATAATCCGTCGTGGACGGGAGCGCATATGACAAGATATGCGTTAGAAACGCCGTTATGGTGTAAGGATTTATTTGAACCGGTTCATATGCTGGCTTATGATTTGCAGGTTACTTTTACCAGAGACAGTTGGCATGGCAGAATGAAAGCCTGTCGGGGGATTGGTGCATCTTCCCTGGGCAGGGATGAAATTGCGGCATGGGAGAAAGAGCATCTGGAATATATGCAGACTGTGCCGGAGGTTTTTGATATATTGCACTATGTGACAATATTGGATGTGAAAAAAATGGGCGGAACCTGTTGGTGTTCAAAATGAAGAGGTAGATTGTTGAAAATGCAAGTTGATGAATTAGGAGTATGGGAGAAACTCCAGAAAAAAATAACGTGGGAACAGTTAGGAGAGTTTTCAGGGAAAAAGATATTGGAATTTGGCTGTGGTAATGGTGTGATGGGAGCGCATTATGCCAAAGGAAATACGGTAGTTGGCATTGAGCCGGATGGACAGGCCTTGCGGGCCAATTCATATAAAGATTTGGAACAGATTTGTGGTGATCTCAAAACTTTGACAGAATATGAGGACGAAACATTTGATGTAATTCTGTGTCATAATGTTCTGGAGTATGCTATAGAGCGTGCAGAAATTATGAAAGAGTTTCAAAGGCTGTTAAGGGGGAATGGGCTTCTTTCGGTATTAAAGCACAATAAACCGGGGCGGGTTATGCAGATGGCAGTCCTTTTGAACAACTTTGAACATGCGAATGACTTGTTAGATGGAAAGGATGGAGTAGCTTCACAGTACGGAGAGATATCATATTATGAGGATGATGATTTGGTAAAGTGGGCGCCAGGGCTGTGGATAGAGAAGATATTGGGGATGCGGACTTTTTGGGATTTGCAGCAAAATCAGGAAGTGCAGACAAAGGAAGAATGGCAGCGCGAGATGATGAGATTGGAGCAGAGGGTTTCTGATATGGAAGAGTACCGGAAGATTGCATTTTTTCATCATATCTTATTGAGGAAGATATAAAGAATATTGTGAAAAAGTTTGTATGAACGGGAGGATTACATGGAAGGAACATTAAGAAATATGGCATCCATATACATATCAAAAGGCGATAAAATGTTGCTGCTTTACCGGCAGGGAGGCAGAGTGGTCAATGATGTCTGGGTAGGTTCTGCGGGAGGGCATTTTGAGGAATATGAATTAAATGATGCCAGAGCCTGTGTGCTGCGTGAGCTTGAAGAAGAATTAGGCATTACAGGGAAGGAAATAGAAAACTTGTGTCTGCGCTATGTAACGCTACGAAGAAGCAAGGGGGAAATCCGCCAGAATTATTATTTCTTTGCCGATTTGAAAGATGGTATGAGCGGGGAATTTTTTTCTGATGAAGGTGTCAACAGATGGTTTCCCGTATCTGAATTGACGACTTTGGAAATGCCATTTACATCAAAATATGTGATAGAACATTATCTGAAAGTTGGATGCAAGACAGATATGATATATGGCGGGATTGCGGATGGTGAAAAAGTAGTATTTACGGAGATGCCGGAGTTTTAAAAGTAATTTGGCTGGTAGTGATTAAAATAGGAGCAATGATATGATAAGAAAGGCAACGAAGCAAGATGTGACATGTATTGCTGAAATGGCAATTATGATGTGGGATAGCCATTCAGTTGAAGAACTGGCAGAGGAATTTGAGACAGTGTTGGACAATGAGGAATGCACAATATATCTTTATTGCATAGATCATATGCCAATCGGATTCGCACAGTGTGGATTGCGGCATGATTACGTGGAGGGAACGGGAAGCAGCCCGGTTGGATATTTAGAGGGGATTTTTATTCGAGAAGGCTATCGGAAAAGAGGATATGGTGGGAATTTGTTGGCTGAATGTGAAAAATGGGCAAAACAAAAGGGATGCTTTGAGTTTGCGAGTGATTGTGAGTTAGATAATGGTGTGAGCCTTGATTTTCATATGAATATGGGATTTACAGAAGCCAATCGCATTATTTGTTTTACAAAGCGAATTTAATAGGGAGGTGGGTTGATGATTCATAAAATCAGTAAAAATGAAATACCAGACTGTGTAGAAGTCATTTGCAAAAGTTTTATGACAGCGGCAGACGAGTTTGGATTTACGGTAGAAAACGCGCCAAGATTTACAGCATTTGCGACAACAGAGGAACGTCTGCTTTATCAATTGGAGCAGGAACAGAGATCGATGTTTGCATACTATGAGAATGGTAAGATGGTAGGATATTATTCTTGGTTGAAACAAAATGAAAAGGAATGTGAACTGAATAATTTATGTGTGTTAGAGGAATACAGACATAAACAGATTGGAGAACAGCTTTTGAAACATGCCGTTTCGGAAGCCAGAAAGATGGGATGTCTACAGATGAATATTGGAATTGTAGAAGAAAATGTAAAGTTGCGGAAATGGTATGAAAGGCATGGTACAGAGCATATTGGGACAGAAAAATATGATTTTTTTCCTTTTAAATCTACGTTTATTAATTCATTAACAGGCAAGTATATATGTCTATTACAAAATATGGAATGTACGAGTAAGATACATAGCATAATAAATAAGCCATTTGAAGATGGTTTTTCATATGAATATGATCATGATTTGGTAATGACTGCAGGAAAAGAGGAGCTACTGAATGATAATGAGTTAAATACGTCAGACAAAATATATGTTTCAACCCACTTTGTCGGGGGCTAAGCAAATGAAAGAATCGCTATAAATGATTCTCCTGGAGTTAACTTTAGTGGTGACAGTGAACATAAGCTGATTGCAGATAGGTTAATTAAAGGACGTAGATATAATTTATTAGTTTATGTTATGAATTCTACGCAGCTTGCAACAAATGATGAACAAGGGCATTTGGAATTTGTGAAGCAAACCATAGGTCGAACACCAGTAATCTTTGTTATGAATAAAATTGATTCATTTAACGTAGAAGATGAGGATGTAATAGAAACCATAAATAGGCAAAAGGAGTATTTAAAGAAGAAAGGATTCAAGGATCCTGTGGTTTGTCTGGTATCTGCAAGAGCTGGTTACTTGGCAAAACAATTTTTATCTGCTGGATTATCTAGAAGTGAGGAACGAGAGTTATACAATTACATTGATAAGTTTGAGTGGATGAAATTGGAAGAATATTACAAAACTCGTTTCCCAAAGATAATAATCGAAGATGAGTCGCAGGAAGAAAAGAGCATTTGCAAATATTAACAATTCTGTATTTCCTATAAATGTAATTGCGACAATGAGTTCTGGCAAGTCTACACTTATTAACGCATTACTAGACAAAAAATTAATGCCATCAAAGAATGAAGCATGTACAGCAACAATTACTGAAATATTAGATAATGATATGGAGACATTTACGGCTGTTGTACATGATGTCGATGATGTTGTTCTTCAGAAAATCCCAGAGCTTACATATGAAGTAATGAGCGAACTAAATGACGATGAAAATGCGCACAGAATATCAGCAACTGGTAATATTCCGTTTCTTGATGCGAAGAACACAGCTTTAATGCTTGTAGACACTCCAGGTCCTAATAATTCTCAAAATCAGGCTCACAAAAATACAACTTACAGAGCAATTAATAGTGATGCAAATAACCTTATACTATATGTGTTAAATGGAACACAGCTTAGCACGAATGACGATGCTTTACTTTTATCGTATGTAGCAGAGCAGATTAAGAAGGGCGGAAAGTAGGTAAGAGATAGATTCCTTTTTGTAGTAGAAATGAGGTTAGATATGGCAGAAATTAAATTCACATCAAAGGAACGTGAAGAATTTTATACATTAATGATACAGAAGTCCGGTCACAGCGATAGCTATCACCGGGCATTTTTTTACTGTATTGGTATTTCAGATACGACTAGAAGAAATGTGGGGCGGATATTTGATTTTGAACAGGACAGGATTAAACCGGAAGGATTGCACGAGGGATGGCACACAAGGGGAACAGTGCGGATTATTAGGCTTGCGTTCAATCTCTGGAATGGTTATATAGAGCAGGGAAAGGAACGTATGTCAACACCTTATTTGGAGAACATGGAAGGCCAGTTTGGGAAAGCGATTTGGGAATTAAAAGAAGTGCGGGGGCAGCTTACGCAGATGAATGGAAATCTTCACCGTGAAAATGAAAGGTTGACGAAAATCAATGAGAAACTGGAGGGAGAAAATGAAAATCTCCGTGCAGAGAACAAAGATTATAAGCTGCTAACAAAAGCATTTAGTAGTAAACAGATGAACAGCCTTTTAGAGCAGGCAAAAGCAGTACAGCAGTCTAAACAGAGTGGGAAACATTTTAGAAGTAACAAAGAGGAAAGGTAGGAGTAGATAATGAAAAAGACAATTTTTGAGGAAATGGGCGACACTTTTGTAAAAGTTGGAGATTATTATTTACCAGATATTGCATTACCATCCGAAGAAGAAAAGCCGACAGGCAGGAAGTGACGGAACGGTTAAAGGCAGAAAATCAGCTTGAATGGGGCGGGAGAATGAATAATATCCGGATGTGCGTGAGGGAAATTGTGGAGAGAGAAACTCTTTATCTATAAAATGAAAATGGCGGTACTTCTGTACTTTTGTAGAAGTGCCGTAATATTTCAATTGCTTTTTGAACAAAATCATGGTAAACTTATAATTGTTCTATATAGAATTGTTCTAATAGGATTAGAGGTGATGGATTGGAAACAAAGGGTGGATTTTATATTACGCAGATAAAACAGCTTCAAGATAGGATTTTTGAAAGGTTATTACTCGAAAATGGCATTGAAATAAGTGGCGGACAAGGAAGAATCTTATTTATTTTGTGGAAAACAGATAATCTTACAATCAGCGAAATAAGTAAGAAAACCTCTCTTGCTAAAAATACAGTATCCGTTGTTATAAATGGCATGGTTAATAAGGGGATTGTGGAAAGGAATATCAACCCTAAGAATCGCCGCCAGACTATTGTGTCGCTTACGGAGTATGCAAAATCATTGCAAGCGAAATATGAAACTGTATCTCAGCAAATGAACATGTTGTTTTATCAAGGTTTTTCGGAAGAGGAGCAAAAACGATTTGAAGAGTATCTTGCCCGAATACTGGAAACTTTGACAGATAATCTGCATAAAAACAAATAATTTAAAAACAAGGAGAATAATAAATGAAAACAAGAAAAAGTATCATTGAATTTATTCAAAATCAAAAAACAGCTTTTGTCGGTTCTGTGGATGAAGATGGTTTTCCAAATATGAAAGCCATGTTTACGCCACGCAAGATAGAGGGGAATTGTTTTTATTTTTCCACGAATACATCTTCCATGCGGGCACAACAGTTTATGAAGAATCCAAAAGCAAGTATCTATGCTTATCATAGAGGGCGTTTTAAGTATGAGGGCATTATGCTGACAGGGATAATGGAAGTTTTGCAAGATGATGGTATAAAGCGGGAAATGTGGTGTACTGGCGATACTATGTATTATAAGCAGGGTGTAACTGACCCAGACTATTGTGTACTGAAATTTACAGCAATAAAAGGCAGGCATTATTGTGATTTGCAAACAGAAAGTTTTAACATTGATGACTTAGAGTAATGTGGTTTACATGTTCGTGGGAGAGCCCCTGCTCGCAGCAGGTATCGGGCCAGTTGAGTTTCCATTCCAGATATTCAGCCTGTGTGATTGTACCCTCTGTCAGTTCCTGCTTATGTGTCATCTGTTCGTGCATGAAGTCATTTACGGAACTGTAATTGAACCACATCTCCACAGGAGGGGGGCAGGCTGATAAAGTCTGCAGAAAATTTTTGACATGAAGGAGAGATGTGCATGGCAGCATACAAGGATGAGGAACGTGGCACATGGTATGTTTCGTTCCATTCCTACGACTGGACAGGTAAAAACAAACGCAAGCTGAAGCGTGGGTTTAACACCAGAAAAGAGGCCTTGGATTTGAAAACAATTCAGTCGGAGATGTCTGCGTTGTTCAACCATGCAGTGCGGATTTATGAATTGAAAGAAAGTCCGGTTGTCAAAGCCGGACCGCTGGGGAAAGGCAAGGCGGATGAAATGAATTTCTAGACAAAGGAAGAATATTTGAAATTTATTGAGGCTGTAAAAGACAAGCCGGTTTCCTACTAGCGTACGCAACGAGCCAAACGCAAGCTTGCTTGCACTTGGGTTTATGAATAATGTGAAAAGTGCTGCGGAGGAGATTATGTTGAGGGAGTTGATATATGTGTGAATGTGTGCGGAGTGGATAACTGCTCCGTATTTTGAGTGTGGAATAGTTAAGAGGTGTATGGTATACTGTTTATGTGCTTAAAACAACAATTTGGAATTTTATGGAGAGCCTTAGATTGAAAAAAGAGCTTATGAGAGAGTAGAGGGGCGCACTTTAACAAGCCATTCAGTAACCTAAATTTTTAAAATGGCTGAAAGAGGTACTGTATTTAGTGGTAAGTCCCATCGTGTTATATTTGCGGGGCAAGAGAGTCGGCACAAAGCTCGCCAACAGAGATTAAAAATCTGTAAGCCTGTTTGATTGCTTTTTGTTTCTGTTTCTCTCGCATTTCCGGTGGTGTATCAGCTTTGTATAGATCACAGGGATTCCATGTTTCCCCTGTGGACAGCATATGGTATACTGCTGTCAGAATCATCCTTGCTATGGCAATGATGGCTCTCTTTTTACCTCTTCTTTTGACAATGCGTTCGTACTTGTTTCTGTAGTAAGGGGTTGTCCTGGATTTCACGGCGGCATGGGCACACTGTACCAATGCCAGTTTGAGGTAGACTCCGGCACGTGTAATCCGAACAGATTTTTTCTTACCGGCAGATTCATTGTTGCCAGGCGTTAGTCCCGCCAGCAGCACAGACGCTTGGAAGAGTTAAACTGTTTCATGTCAGTGTTAATCTCGGAGATAATAGTGACTGCGCTATCACGTTTGACACCCGGAATGGTACAGAGTAACTGAACAGAATTTTCATAATCAGGATCAGAAGAAATCAAATTTTTTATCATAGAGCCTACATCATTTATTTCGGCTGTGATATAATCCATATGTGTGCGGATGAGGCGCATACGATATTTTTGGGCATCAGTCATCTGATATCCTTCAATGGATTCAATCAATGCTTCTTCTTTCGATTTGAGGCTCTTAAGAAGTTTGGAAGCGATTTCTTCGTGGTTGACAGACGTACCTGATTGTTCAAGCAGATAGTCAATAATGGATGTGGATGACTTCCCAAAGATAATGTTGAAGGTGGAAAAACGTTTCTTTTGATAAGAAGGCTCGATACCACCAGTGGCTTTAATGATTGTGGCAACGAGAAAAGATTTGTGAACATCGACGCCACAACAGGTTTGATAAGAAACTTTCATAGCAAATGCCCCTTTTGTAAAAGACAAGAAGCCATTGACTGAACTGCCACACAAATATGCCGGAATCGTTGTGTATGGCAAAGGACTTGAAAGGAAAAGCAGAGGAGAATGTGATAAATATTTATTTGATGACAGAAGAACATAAATTTTGGAACCAGACGATTTCTTTTGCTGAAAATTGTTCATGGAAGTCAGGTTCTTTTTTGGCAAAGAGAATGATAGAAAATGAATTTCAAGAATAGGAAAGAGTCTGTGTCATCTGTGTGGATGGAGAAGTGGAAATATTTTCTATATTTACGGAAAAGGATGCGTTGTCTGACGAGTATGGCTTTGCACATTTATAGGATTTGTTTTTGTAGATGAAAAATATCGTGGCAGGAGGTTGTCGGAAACGATGAATCAAAGTATAATCTCTTATACGAAAGAACTTGAATATGATAAAATATATATCATGAGTGGTGAAATTGGATTATACGAGAAATATGGGTTTATAAAATTGGGTAATTATGAAACGATAGACCAGCTATTTGTTCAGGATATATAGGAGTTGAATCAGGATATGGAGTTGTTAAATCATTTGGGAACAATTGCACACAACCAAGTTAGGTGTTGTGCGGATAAAAAAGAGTCTGTCTTTAGATACAGAAGATGTTGTGGCATGGTGTAAAGATAAAATCAATTTAGCTCATGCTGTGATAACAAGAAAAGGGAAGAATTGGTATGGGAATGTAGATGGCATTGAAATAGAAGAACGTGATAGATAATTATTACTTGAAAAGAGGATTGATATGAGCGAAAGACCTATTTTAAATAAAGAATTAGATAGCAAAACATTTCGTGATTTCTATTACCTAAAAGAAGAATTAGTAGACTTTTGCAGAAAAAAAAATCTGCCTGTTTCTGGTGGGAAAATAGAAATAACAGAAAGGATTGCGAATTTCCTTGATACGGGTGAGGTACAAGCTGTTTTGGCAGTAAAGAAAAAAGCAAGACCATTATCCAATATAACCGAAAAAACAAAGATTGAAGCGGCTTTTGTATGTTCGGAAAAGCACAGAGCATTTTTTAAGGAGCATATTGGAAATGGTTTTTCTTTTAATGTCGCTTTTCAGAAATGGTTAAAAAGCAATGCGGGAAAAACGTATAAAGAAGCGATTGAAGCATATTATAAAATCCTTGAAGATAGGAAAAAAGGAAGAACAAAAATAGATAAACAATTTGAGTATAATAACTATATTAGAGATTTTTTTGCAGATAATCAGGGAAAATCTTTGGAAGAAGCAATAAAGTGTTGGAAATACAAAAAGCAATTAAAAGGACATAACCGTTACGAAAAGTCAGACCTTATGGTTATAAAAGGATAATTTTATGTGGGGATAGATAGATTCAAGTTTGTCAAGGAGTTAGCATGGCAGGTGGAAGTTGTTAAGTTATTTTCCAATTGGGGATGAGCGAGTTTATGGATATGGCGTGAATTGAGAAAATGAGCGGACATAATAAATTTATAGTCCGCTCGTTTTATCGTTATAACATAACTTTATTTCTTTTCTGGTGGGTGGAAGACGAGCAAGTCTTCAATTTTGCAATCTAACACGGTACAAAGTTTGCAGAGAACAAAGACATCCAGACGGGTAATTTTGTTTTTGCAATAATTATCTATCTGTTTCCAATTCATTTCAGCTTTGTAAGAAAGTTTATTTTTACTCAGTCCCTTTTCTTTTATAAGTTCGGAAAGGCGGATATTATAAACAGGAACAAATGTTTTTGTATGGAATTATATACAGAATTAACAGAGCATTGTGAGATACATTGTGCAGCAACGGAGAACGGAACAAAATATGTTATGGTATTTATCAGATTTGAAAATACACTCTATCATAGACCGCATTAATCCAAATCTTCGTTCTATTGAAAACTTTGATGGTAAAACAAGGGTTAGAGAATTTTATGCTATGACTCCTGAAAATGCTTATGGAATTCTGGAAGCAATTGCAGAAATTCATGGCTGCACAGATAAGTTGAAATTGTATGAGATGACAGAAAACGAAATGCAGGCTGAAGAATTGGCACAAGAAATAGATAGCGAGAATTGTGAGAGAGCAGCCAATTTTTCATTTGGAAAATGTAATATAGCGGTTGGCGAGGAAATTACATATTGTGATGATGAAAGTATCAAGGCAAAAGTAGTTGATGATAAAAAGGTGGAATATGAAGACGAAATATATTCTTTAACGGCTTTAGCCAAAAGGTTATCAGGCGTGAAGTATTCTATTGCAGGACCGAGGTTTTTCAAATATAAGGGTGAATGGTTGAATGACATTAGGCAAAGACTTGGGGTATAAATTGCTGGGAAAGCAATGGTTATCGGAATGGGAATATGTTAGGTTATGTGACAAAATAGTTTTATATAGAATTTTGAAAATTTTACTTGACAACACTCAAAAAATAGTGCTATATTATAATGATTTAGTTCTTTAGTTCTAAATGGATGGCTTGGGGAACAGGAGGATAAAATTATGGCAGATTATAGGTATGTACACAAGAAAGAAGTAGGTATGAGAAAGCAGAAGGTTATTAAGTTAATTCAGATGCTAAAGAACGAACTTAGAGGAACGCTGAAATTCAATTTTTATTTTGTTGGCAGTGCATCCCGAAATATGGTTACAAGGGATTATAATTCAAACAAAGGCTATGATTTTGATATTAATATTGAAATTGATGAAACATGTTGGGATATGCCACCAAAAAAGGTGAAAGAAATTTTCAGACGAGGTTTGGACAAATTTGTAAAGTGTTTTCAATATGATAACTCGGAAGACAGCAAAAGGGTGGCAACTATTAAAGTCAAGGATTTTAAACATTCTAAGATATTACATAGCGTTGATTTTTGCATTGTTAGAAAAGATATTGATGGCTATCGTGAATATATATATTATGATAAGAAGAATAATAGATACTTATGGGAGCCACAATCAGAAGAGGATGATTTAGAGGATAAAGCTGAATGGTTAAAGAGTTCTGATGTAAATGAATGGCAATATGTGAGGTACAAATATAAAGAATACAAAAATAAGTTTCCCAATGACAAGTCTAGGTCGGTATATGCAAGAACTATAAATGATGTAAGTAATGAATGTGGTTATTGGGAGGAAAATTAGTTGAGTTAGAAATAGTAAAGATAGGCTGTTATTGTTCTGTAGAGTGGGGGCGAAGAAAAGTCTGTAATTACTAATCTTCTATGATAATGTTTGGGCTGAAGAATCCGCCTGTTAATTAGGCTTTCTCAGAATTTATTCGGGCAGCCGTCCTTCGTACATAATGCTCAGTTCCCCATAGAATAGTCCCCAGTTCCTTAGCGGCATGGTCCATTTCTTTGTCGCCTCAAAGGTTGACAGATTGAATATGATGAGTTGGGCAAAAGTCTCGGAAAAGGATTTGTGTGAGAAAGGGGAAATTCCTACAGACTTTGGGGAAACATTATCATGGAAATATTTATGCTTTGTTAGGGAAGATCCTATAACATGGAATGTGCCCACAGAAATCTTATATGTAGGAAATGATAACCTCATATCTCGTCAAACAGTAGATGGATTTATTAGTAGTCATAATGCACATCTTACTGTAATGGAAAATGGAGAACATTGGTTTCGTACAGATGAACAGCTTGCCTTCTTAGATGTCTGGATGAAAAAGGCAATAGGCTAAATTTCAGTGCATGAAGAAGTTAGAATAATATTTTCTTTAGTAATGCTTTGAACATAGGACTAGCACCATGTAAGTTTATGCCAATAAGGGAAAAATGGTAATGTGGCAGTTTGCAGTGATAAGCAAATTGCCACATTTTTATGGAAAAATAATTAGTTATATGGTAATATATAGGAGCAAAGATGAAAACACAACGCAAGATAATTTTGCAGAACTTATTTATGCTAGATATTACAATATAAGAAGAAATTAATAGATTTAGTACACGATAGGGAGGGGATAATGTGTCAATATTAAAGGTTTTTATATCATCAACTTGTTATGATTTGGATAATATGAGGGATGGTCTGAGAGATTTTATTTATAATATTGGCTATGAACCTGTGATGAGTGAATATGGAGATGTTTTATATGATCCCAGAATTCATACACATACCAGTTGTATAGAGGAAGTCAAAAATTGTGATATGCTTGTCCTGCTTATAGGTGGACGTTTTGGAGGAAACGCTATAAGTGAAGCTGTATCTATAGTGGATTTTGAAAAAGTTAAAGAAAAAGTAAAAGCAGGAACAGTAATAGATGGTGAACGGCTTTCAATAACACATTTAGAAGTTTTGAAAGCTATTGAATATGGGATTCCAGTATATACATTTATTAAAGATGATGTACTTAGTGATCATAAATTGTACGAAAAAAATAAGAATAAGTCAATTATTAGTGAAATTACATTTCCTTCGATAGAAAAACAAGATATGGCTAAATATATTTTTGAATTTATAAATATTGTCAGATTAAGAGGTTGTGGAAATAATATTTTTCCTTTTAAAAAAGAAACTGATATAGAAGAAATGTTGAAAAAACAGTGGTCTAGTTATTTTCAAAAGCTTTTAAAAGAGCAGTTTAGCAAAAAAGAAAAAACGGGCATTAGTATGTTGGAAAAAAAAGTAGATGAACTCCAAACACTTATTTGTGGATTATCAAATTAACATGAGGAAAAGTAAGGATTGAATAAATAATGAAGAAAACATATATATGTTTAGAATATAATGTAAGGCTGATTATATATGTATTGTATACCGGGTTCCCTACAAAGAAGTATATAATGGAAAAATAAGCTCAGGCAACCATTTTCATAACGTTTTGTGCCTGAGCGGATCGGGGGGTAAAATGGAATGGATTTTTGTTGATATAATCAACAGTACCAAAGTTCCTAAAATCATAAAGTATATTTTGATTACATTGATAGTCGGATTTTTAGATTTTATATTTATCAGTATAGCAATAAATGGAGTTTCAGAAGCAGCTATGCCCATTGGAATTACGCTGGCGGTCATCTCTTTTAGTTGTTATCTTTATTTAATAGTTAGAATTAAGAGACACAACTATGTAAATAAAGATAATTAATATAAATTGCAATTTTTTTAGTTCTACAAATCAACATCTGAGGAGGTGTCTATATTATGGTAAAAATTGCATTTCTCCAGTTGCTCCCATCTAAGAATGTGAAAGAAAATATGGAAAAAGGTATTCAATACTGCAAAGAGGCTAAGAAACTAGGGGCAGATATTGCCTTATTCCCAGAGATGTGGAGTTGTGGGTATCATATCCCTTACGATATGGAAAAGCTGAATGAACTGGCTATTCCAGCTGGTGGTGAATTTGTCACACGTTATGCGGAACTTGCAAAGGAGCTGGACATGGCGATTGGAATCACCTTTCTGGAAAGATGTGAGTTTAAGCCGCGAAATACAATTTGTCTTTATGACCGTCATGGGAAAGCTGTTTACAAGTATTCTAAAGTACATATCTGTAATTTTGGAGAAGAGGGTGATGAGAGTGTATTATGTGCGGGGGACGAGTTTACAGTTGCCGAATTGGATACGGCAAAGGGAAAACTCAAAGTAGGTTCCATGATCTGCTATGACCGCGAATTTCCGGAAAGTGCCAGAATACTAATGCTCAAAGGGGCGGAGTTGGTGCTTGTGCCGAATGCCTGTCCAATGGAGATTAATCGCCTGTCACAGCTCCGGGGACGTGCATATGAAAATATGTTTGCTATTGCAACCTGCAATTATCCAGCCCCACACCCGGATTGCAATGGCCACTCTACATTGTTTGACGGTGTGGTATATCTGCCAGGATTATCAGATTCAAGAGATACCTGTATATTAGAGACGGATGAGTCAGAGGGATTGTTCCTTGCTGAATTAGACATAAATATGTTAAGGGAATATCAAATACGGGAGCATCAGAATTTGGAAAACAGGCGTCCAGAATTATATGGGATACTTGCAAAAAAATAGATAATTTCCAATTAAGATTAGGCAACTTCCGGTTTATTGAGGAGTTGTTTAGAGTGGAAAATAAGAAACATAACTATGTAAAAACATTTTGACAGATTGAGATGCTTATAGGTCAATACGGGCTTACAATGCAGCCAATACATACGAAATGGTAGTGCCATTGATGTGCCACAAGAAGGGCTGTACTTTCAAGACTGAATAAAAAGTTAGTTGGCAGGCAGATTTGGTAACATTCGCAGGAAACTTGAAATTGGAATCGTATTGTGGTATTCTAAATAAGGTAAAGTTTACTAAAGAGACAAATGTATGAGTAAAAAAGATACATTCTCTTTGGCTGGTAGAACTTTGATGAAAGGATGTTTAAATATCAGCAATAAAGGAGGGTGCCCTATGAGCAATATGATGCAATTTGCAGACAGAGAAGAATTTAGGAAATGGCTGAATGAACACTGCCTGTCAGACGCTGGAATTTGGCTTTTGTTTGGCAAAGCGGGTGGTCCGAAAACAATAAAAGCAGGGGAAGCACTTGAAGAAGCTCTTTGTTTTGGATGGATTGACGGGCAGATGCAGCGCATAGACGATAAAACTTATAAGAAATATTTTTCTATGCGCAGGGAGAAGAGCAAATGGTCAGAGAAAAATAAGGCGTTGACCCAAAAACTTGAAGAACAGGGACTTATGACCGATTTTGGAAGAAAAAAAATAGAGGAAGCTAAAAAAAACGGTCAGTGGTACGCTCCAAAATCTACGGAGATTACAGAGGAAAAAATTGCTTTCTTATCTGCACTGCTGGAAGCATATGAGCCAGCCTTCACAAATTTTCAGGCCATGACTTTATCAGTAAAGAAAACTTACACACGGGCGTATTTTGACGCAAAGACGGATGCTGGACGGGAAAAGCGGATCGCCTGGATGGTGGACAGGCTCAACAAAAATCTTAAGCCTATGTAGTTGTTATATATGTATCGCTGGCAGGTGATGCATATTCTAATATTTTAGTGGATAAACAGGTGCTTTTATGGTAAAATAAGAGAAAAAACAGTCAAAAATAATTTTTATGTAATCTGGAAGGAGAAAAAATTGGAAAAAAAATTAAAAATAGTAATTGAGAACTGTCCACAAAATCACAAATGCCCCGCTGTAGATGTTTGCCCGGTTGGAGCGTTAAGTCAGGAAGATTTTGAAGCGCCTGTTATAGACGATGATAAGTGTATAAGATGTGGAAAATGTTCAGATTTCTGCCCTAAAAAGGCCTTAGTATTATAGAAGAGTTAAGTAATATGAGCTGATACCTGATATTGGCTCATATTTTTTTTGATAAAAAAGGCTGACAGAGTAAATTTCTGATTGCTGGGGAATATCGGATTGACATCCGTTTGAAAATTTGAGAAAATATATCATAAGAGTTGTTAAAGGAGAGAAGAAAGTGAAACATTTATTTGATATCCTTCCCTCTCAGTTTTTCAGGCCGTTGACCAGTAAATACCGACGGGAGTATGCAGACTGCATAACGCTGCTTCTTAACTCTTTTAAATCAGAGATTTCTTATGGGATAAACCGTGAGATTGTTGTCAGGATATTATCGGATTATTTTGAGGCAGACGATTCGGAGATGACTTTTGATGATGAGACGTACATCCGGGATGCAAGGGAAAAGGCAAACGGTGTGATAGCAATGTTAAAAAGCTGTGGCTGGATAGAATATGAACAGGAGACAAATCATCAGTTGAATGTTGTTCTGTATGAATATGCCATCCCAATCATTGAGAGCATGAACCGGGTGATCCGGGAAGAGGAGGCAGAGTATCAGGGCATCATTTCCCAGATTCATGCCAGCCTGCAGAATGAGGATCTGTATAGTAAACCTTATGAGCTGATTATTAAGGGGGTACAGGAAAATACGGAGAGGCTGTTGTCCGAGCTCAAAAAGTTAAATGCCAGTATAAAACGTCATATGGAAAAGCAGACCAATGAGATGGAGGCGGATGAGATTCTGGATCATTTTTTTGAATATCATAAAAATATTGGCTCGAAGGCATATCTGCGTATGAAGACCAGTGAGAATATATCCTACTTCCGGAGTGCGATCATCGAACGGCTGGAGTATATATTGGAGACGCCGGATATTATGGACCGGGCGGTGGCTGGATATATAGAGGTTGAGGAGGAGACGGACGAGGAAGCAGCGTATGATCGCCTGGTGCAGATGCTTCTGGATGTGAAGTCTTCTTTTTATCGTCTGGACGATATTATAGATGAAATAGACCGCAAACATACACGGTATATGAGAAATGCAGTGATGCGGGCGAAGTTCCTTTTGGCTACTGGGAATAATCTGGAAGGAAAATTATCACAGATATTAAATCGGTATGTAGAGCAGTTAAATAGTGACGGGATAGAAGATGGGTTTGAAAATGAAATACAGAATCTTGTCGCGTTATATCCGCAGAATTATATTTCACCGGAATCCCTGCAGAGTATACCGGTTACTAAAACATTGGGCAGGGTGGACGAGCTGTCGGAAGAAAACCGTATGAGTGCAGAGGAGCGTCAGCTCTATAAGGAGGCGCTCCGTATTAAAAACCGCAATCGCTTTTCCAGGAAAAACATCAATGCTTATGTTATGGATATTCTGAAAGACCGTACTCAGATGGCCGTGAATGAAATATCGGTAGAGTCCCGCAGAGATCTGCTGCGGATCATTTATATTAGTATTTATGCCGGAAACCGGTCAAATAATTATACCATCCGCAGAACCAGGGAGCGTACTCAGATTGCCGGTTTTTCTCTGCCATATTTTGATATTATCAGAAAGGATACATGACATGTTTGAGATGTTTGAAGAGTCTGTGGCACAAAAAGAAAAATTTCGTGTTGCGGCCAATAAGCTGTTAAATCAGTGCTTTCTTTTGAAGAAAAAGGAAGATACACGGAGAGAGTATGTTTTTGTCCGGCAGAATAAGGAGATGTTTATCCCGTATTTTGATCTGCTGGGCTACGATCTGAAAATAAATGAGGAACAGGGTGTAATTGGCCTGGTCAGTCAGTTTGGCACGGGGCGGCTGTCCCTCGGGAAATATGAGAGTATTTTTCTGTTAATCATACGATTGTTATACATAGAAAAAAGAAAAGAGCTTGCCACTTTTTCGGAAGAAGTTACGGTTCTGATGGAAGAGATACGGGAAAAGTATGCGATGTTGAAAATAAAAGCAAAGCCGGTTCTGGATAAAGGAACGGAGCGGCATATGATCAGCCTGTTCCGCAAATATAATCTGCTGCGGAATCTGGATAGTGACGTAACCCAGACGGACGCGCGGATTGTTATTTATCCGTCGATCATTATGGCGGTGCCTGTTGAGGATGTGAATGCGTATTTTGCGTTGACGGAGCAAAAATTGAGGGAGTATGCTGGAGGGCGAGGGAATGGAGAATCAGAAGAAAATTTTGACGAGAGTGCAGCTGATTAACTGGCACTATTTTGAAAATGAGAGAATAGCTTTTCATGGTTCCACCCTGATCAGCGGAGAAAATACGGCAGGAAAATCTACCATACTGGATGCGGTCCAGCTTGTGTTGACAACCAATACACGTCGGTTTAATACGGCGGCAAACGAAAAGGGAAACCGGAATCTCAAGGGATATGTGCGGTGTAAAATGGGAAATGTAGGGGAGACGTATCTCAGGAAAAATGCGGTACCTGCTAACGTAGCATTAGAGTTTTATGAAGAAAAGGATGACCGATATTTTGTTATTGGCGTACATATGCTCTCGCCGGATGAGGAAAGTACGGTGGCAACCAGATGGTATGTGGAAGAGTGCCGATTGGAAGCATTATCCTTTACCGTGGGACAGCGGCCGGCGCTGGCAGCAGAATTTCGTGTAAATGGCCGTAAGATCCGTTATATTGATCAGAAACAGGCGGCCAGGGAGCGTTTTAAGCGGCGCCTCGGAAACCTGGATGATAAATTCTTTGACATCATTCCCAAGTCACTGGCATTTAAGCCCATGGATAATGTGAAAGAATTTATTAATAAGTTTGTACTATCGGAGAAGCAGATCGATGTGGCGGCGCTTCGGGAAAATATAGAGACCTTAAGCGAGCTGGAAGGCATTCTGGACCGTTCAAAGAGACAGCTTGCAGGATTGGAACAGATTATTGCGAAGCATGACGAGATTGAGGCAAAGGAATATTCGATCCGGGTGAATGAAATTCTTCTGCAGATCGCCAACTGTTCTGCCCTTCAGGAAGAACGGGAGGGACTCATGAAGCAGATCCGTCTGAAAAGGCAGATAATGCAGTCTAATAACGAGGCGCTGGATCTCCTGGAGCGGAACATAAGAAATGTGGAAGAACAGATTGTCGCCATTAACGTGGATAAGGAGACAAACACATCTAACCGGCAGCGGGCAGAGGCAGAAAAGCAGATTGCCTCCCTGCAGTTGTCCATCACAGAAAAAGAAAAGGAAAAGAAGAAGCTGGAGGAGCAGCTTCAGCGGCTGGGAGAATATCTTAGGAATGTATCCCGACTGGGTTATGAACCGGTCAGCAAGAGGCAGTGGGAGTGCCTGAAGGATGTGGGAGAGAAAGAGGAAAAGAATGCCATCATGGAGAAACTGGAGGCATTTTTACAGAAGGAACAAAAGGAACTGGAGCTGGAATGGGCGAGATACTCTGAAGAGATGCGTGTTATTTCTGATGGGATTGACGCCTGCCAGGAGCGTCTGCGACAATTGAAAAAACAGATCCTTCCCTACCCGGAGTATGCTGGAAGATTGAAGAATGCAGTGGAAAAGGAGTTTGCCAGACGGGGTATCCTCTCAGGGGTGTATTTTCTTTCTGAATTGCTGGAAATTACCGATACGAAATGGAGCAATGCGGTGGAAGGGTATCTTCACACCCAGAAATTTTATCTGGTGGTAGAGCCGGAGTACTACGATGTGGCACTGGAGGTATACGATAAAAAACGCAGCCGGATCCATACCGCCGGTATTATCAACAGTAAAAAACTTCCGCTGGATGGTGAAGTTGAACAGCAGTCGCTGGCCTATGTGGTTAAGAGCGAAAACCGTTATGCCAGAGCCTATGCAAACTATATACTGGGACGTGTTATGCGCTGTGATACGGTGGGAGAGCTGGGGGATTATGCGGTGTCCATCACGCCGGAGTGTATGCTCTATCAGGGCTATGTGGTGCGGCACATTAATCCGGCACACTATAAGAACCCCTTTATCGGCCAGAATGCATACCGCGTACAGATCGAGAATGTAAAGAAAGAGATTGAGGATATGACCGGGCAGCGAAGCATGCTCCGGGAGAAGGTAACCCAGTATTCTGAGGTCAGGAAAAGTGCCGGGGAAGTAAAGCTGGAGCTGATCAAACTGTATTTGTATGCTCCGGAAAATCTCCTGGATATGCAGGGACAGCTTGCGGGAGCAGAAGCGGAACTAAAGGCCGCTTCCAATGACCCCACGCTGATAGAACTCACGATCCGCCTGGAGGCAAAACAGCAGGAAATAAAGAAATTGCGGGATGAAAGGGATGCCCTTGGCAAAGAGAATATGCGGCTGGATAACCAGATTGAACAGTCGGAGAAGGAAGCTCTCCGGATGGGAAAGGAATCCGAATCTCTTTTACGGCAGCTGCAGGAGCAATCGGATGCCGAGGGTCTTCTCTACAAAGAAGCGGAGGAAAAATACCAGCAGAACCATAAGACGAAATCGGCGCGGAAGATCGCAGAAAATTTTGCCCCGCAGCATTCCCAGTTTGTGAATGAGAGGGATGAGCTGCTGAACGGCAGTCACGGCCTCCGGGCATTGCAGATGCAGTTTAATCAGAATTACACCCTGGATTTTATGACGGGCACAGAGGGGATGGCGGAATATCGGGAGGCCAGACAAAAACTGCAGTCCGTGGACATTATCCGGTACGAGGAGAAACTAAAATCTGCGAAAGAAGATTGTGAGGAAATTTTCCGCAGCGACTTTTTGTCCCGGATGAAAGAGCATATTGAGGCGGCTCGAAATGAGTTCCGCAGTCTGAACAAGGCATTGAGCAATATCTATTATGGGGATGATAACTATCATTTTAAGATCAGCTTTGATAAAAACAAAGAAGGCCTTTACCGGATGATCACATCGGAAAATAATCACGAAGGCGTCAATCTCTGGACCAATGCATTTGAAGCGGAGTATAAGGAAGAGATGTCCGATCTGTTTGACAAACTGATGACCCGTGATGACAATGGAAATAAAATTGTGGAGGAATATACGGATTATCGCTCCTATCTGGACTATGACATCGAGATCCATAAAAAAGATGGTTCCGTGCAGCGGTTTTCTGATATTTACGGTGAAAAGAGCGGCAGCGAGACACAGGTTCCCTATTACGTGGCCATCGCGGCTTCCTTTTATCAGCTGTACCACTATGGCAATAGTGTGCGTCTGATGCTGTTGGATGAGGCATTTGACAAGATGGATGACGAGCGCATCCAGTCCATGATGGACTTTTTCAATGGGCTGGGGCTTCAGGTGATCCTGGCAACTCCGCCGGCCAAGATCGAGATCATCGGCGAGCAGGTGGGCACGATCCTGACTGCGATCCGGATGGGACAAAACAGCATTGTGGAGGAATATGATCTGTGAACCAGTTACAGGGTAAGGTGCTGCAGCACCTGTTAGATTTATACGAAAAAAGTAAAACATTTTTAGAGATCAACAAGGTCAGCCAGAGTTTCAGCGTCCCGGTGGACAGGCTGTTTCCCCGGTATAAGGACGACTCGGAGTATGATTTCTTCTGCCGTGTCAATGAGTCCCTGGAGGAATTAGAAAACCTTTCCTTTGTTTTTCTGGAAAGAGAAAGAAATGGTATTCTGAAAAAGGTGGTTTTAAATCGGGACAGGCTGGATGAATGTTACAAAGCCTTGGGGCGCACCCCACGGAAAGAAGAACAGGCGCACATCACGGAGCTCTGGGAAGAATTGTGCCATGAATCCCAGAGGGGTGACGGGAGACTGCAGCCGTTATGGGATTATATCGAAGTGCAGAAAGAGCGGATAGCGGGTAATAAGAACGTCGAATACTATGAACAGGATCTGGAGGATTACAGAGATCTGCTAAAATTGGCGGTTGCAGCACTTTCCAATGAACAGGAAATATTTATCCGCACCCTTTCCATACAACTTTTTGCGAATTCAAAACGTCTTGAGAAACTGGCACCCCGGTTGAAAGCCTTGTTATTCCGCTATGGCGAATACGGAGACAAGGACTCTGTGTTAGAAGAATGCGGCATTGTCCGGACGCCGACCTATGTCGTGATGAAAGGGAATGCCCGGATCCGCCTCGGGTCACAGAGGATAGACCTGTCCCAAATCGAAGGTGATCTGGCCCTTTCCACCAGTTCCCTAAAGGAATTGCGGCAGGCAGAGGTATTGGGAGAGCGGGTTGTCACGATTGAGAATCTGACCACCTTTCATGAGTTCCCTTCCGGCAGCGACTTTGTGGTCTACCTGGGGGGATTCCACAATAAGGTAAAACGGGAGTTTCTCCTGTTCCTATATAAGCAGAATTCACATAAGGAATACCGCCACTTCGGAGACATCGATGCCGGAGGTTTTTACATATTAGAACATCTAAAGAAAAAGACAGGGATCTCTTTCATGTCCTTGATGATGGATAGAAAAGTGCTGGAGAAATATCGGGGAAGCACCATGCCCCTGACTGGGAATGATCGCAGACGGCTTCAGTCACTGTATGATGAACTGACGAGGCAGGTGGCAGAGGGGACGGCTGTGGAGGATTACCGGGATACCCTGGCCTATATGCTGGAACAGAATTGTAAACTGGAACAGGAGGTAGTGGAGATATGATGTGAATTGTACATATAGTTCACACGATATTAAATTTTACTAGTAAATATTATTTTTTCTTGATAATTTTCACAGGCGGGACTATAATTAGGGAAGGAATTAGAAAAAGCTTAATGTTTTTTTCATTTCAGGGAAATGATAGCTTTCAAAAGAAAAGGAGTGAAACTTATGAAGAAAAAGTTTTTATTATGTTGTCTTTTTTTATTGACATCATTAACCTTTCTCACAACAAGTAAAACATCAAAGGCAATAACTGGAACGGGAACAAAGGAGGATCCCTACCTTATCAGTACAGCGGAGGATTTGAGCCTTGTTGCAGGGGATCCCACCGCCCACTATCAACAGACCAATGATATTGATCTGGGTGGTGAATTGTTTTCCGGGATTGCATTAACAAGCAGTCCTGCTTTTCAAGGTACATATGACGGGAAGAATTATAAAATCGAAAACCTCAAAATTAGTACTGATTCTCATTATATAGGATTATTTGGATTATGTAAAAATGCAGAAATTAAGAACATAAAATTGCTTAATCCGCAAATTGAATATACAGGTAACAAAAGCGGACCTATAATCGGAGGAATCGCTGCATCTGTTGCTGACTCAACCATAACAAACTGCTCTGTAACCGGAGAGGGGTATATCAAAAATCGTACTATAGGTGGCGGAATTGTTGGATGTCTTACAAGTGGAACCGTTTCAAACTGTTATGTTACGATTCCAATAACAGATAATCCGACAACGGGAGGGATTGTTGGGTCTTGTGGCGGAACAATTACCATTGAAAACTGTTATGCTACGAATAATTTGACAACTCAAAATGTCACCTCTTCCAGGGTGGGAGGTATTGTCGGAAATTTTTATGGTAAAAATCTTACAATTTCAAAGTGTTATTCTACCGGCAAACTGTTTTCTTATTCATACGCAGGTGGGATTGTGGGAACTGGAGGTAGTGGTACGCTGACAATAGAAAATTGTTTTTCTATTTCAGATATAAAGGTAAAGCAGATAGGTACTTATACTTCGAAAGCAGGTGGGATCCTTGGGCAAGGTACTTCTGCTAAATTAGTAAACTGCTATTTTGCTGGAACTCTAGATGCGGTAAAGAATTATGGGTTACGAGAAGCAAAAGCGGCAACGGATTGCTATTTTGATGTACAGAAAAATAATAATGTTACAGATTATACCCATGGTAAAATGACAAGTGCTATGCTGAAACAAAGTACCTATGTAAATTGGGATTTCAGTAAAGTATGGGCAATGAAGCAGGATTGTACCTACCCATATTTAAGAGATCTACCCATGCCGGAAGAGGTTGCGGTTGTTCCAATAGAGATTGAGGCTGAATCTATTACAGTCAATCCCACAAGTAAGCATATGGATTTATATGATGTTTTAGATCTATCCTATGAAATATTGCCGAAAAATGCAGCGGATACTTCGGTTACATTTTCAACGAGTGATAAATCTGTTGCTGTAATCAATAAAAGCAATCAGGTGGTCGCTGTTGGTAATGGCAGTGCAGTCATAACCTTGACTACCAGTAATGGCAAGACGGCAGAATGCAGAATTACAGTTGGAACGGGTGAAGGTGGTACTAAAGTCGAGGATATAAGTATTAGTCCTGCTATGAAAGTTATGAATGTAGATGATACGTTCTCGTTATCAGCGACTATTGCTCCAGCAGACGCAACTAATAAGGAAATTCGCTGGGTCAGTACGAATCCGGATGCATTCACTGTTGATTCAGAGGGAAAAGTAAAGGCAAAAGCAGTAGGTTTTGGTTCTGTCGTTGCGCTTTCTAAGTCCGGTTGTCATTTAGCATTCTGTAATATAATAGTGAAAGGAATGTCAAAAAATCTTGCTCTGAGTGCAACTGCTTCGGCGAGTAGTTATTATACCTTCAAAAACTCCTCGCCTGTAAATACTTACATCGCCTCCAAAGGAAATGATGGGGATACAGATACATATTGGAAACTTTCTAACGAAAATGAGGGTGAAATGTTTTATACCTTGACCTTCCCCAAGAAAATATTTTTTAATACGGTAAAGATTAAAGAACATGGAACTGAGATCAAAGGATATAAAATTCAGATCTGGGACGAAGGTGACTGGGTGGATGTAAAAGCGGGAACAGGGATTGGGGATAGTTATTCCTGTAACTTAGAAACAAATTATACGAATAAAATCCGGCTTCTTATAACATCAAGGGTTTCTGATGAACGTGAAAGACTTCCTGCCATATCAGAATTTGAGGTTTACCATGAAGTGCAGTGATTTTTTCTGTAAATAGTGTTTTTATGGGTCTTCTATGATATAATAAAATCATAGAAGGCCCTTTTAGTTTAAACTGGTGTCATTTGGCTGATTAGATGGAGGCAGGAAAAATACTTTACACATTTGGGCAGCATACTATATAATAGAGATGAAAAAATCCAGGAGGAGATATTAAATGAAATATGCAGATCAGATCTCGGAAATTTTAAATGCTTTTTCCCCAGCTCCCTTGCAGGCAGATCAGATGGAAGAATTTTACTGTGAGAATACGATGGAATACCGTACAAGTGATAAGTACGACTCTCCCATCGAGGATATTTATGACAGCTGCAGGAGTTTTGATGAATGCGGTGCTTACCTGTTGCTGGGACACAGAGGGTGTGGAAAGAGTACGGAGCTGAACAGAATGTCCGAAAGACTGGCTGCCGACGGATATCCGGTGAAAACCATTAACTGCAGTCTGGATTTGGATCTGTTTAATATTGTATATTCTGACCTTTTTATATTGCTGGGAGAGGCGTTGCTAAAAATTGCGGAAGAATTAAAATGTGAGATAGAGGACAAGGTTCTTGAGAACATTAAGAATTTTTGGTTTGAGGGAACAGAAATGTTGATGTCCCAGGAAACAGGGGGAGTTTCTGTGGAGACAGGGATGTCCTTTGAAACCGGAGGGATACTGGCAGGGATATTAAGTGTGTTCGCAAAAATCAGGGCAGACTTAAAATTAAACGAAGAAACCAGGAAAGAGTACCGGAAAAAAATTAGCATTCGTTCCAGTGAATGGATAGGGATTTTAAGACAGTTAGCGGAAAAAATCACCGGTGAAACCGGTGGGAAGCATCCGATCATCATTTTTGAGGATCTTGATAAACTGAATCCAGAAGACGCTTGGACGGTATTTTATAATTATGCGGCGATTCTTTCGGGGATGACCTTTCCGGTGATCTATACTTTTCCTATTGGTCTTTCCTATGACAAAAGGTTCTCGGCGATGGAGAGTTATTTTACAACCAAGACACTCCCCATGATAAAGATCGAAACGATAGAAGGCAAGCCTTTCCAGGACGGGATAGATATCATACGCGATATCGTAAAGAAGCGTGCGGATTTAGCCCTGTTTGAGACTGGCGTTGTGGATTCACTGATTCAGTATACTGGAGGTTCCCTTCGGGATCTGTTCCATGTGATCAATACATCGGCAAACCGGGCAAAGCGCAGGGGGAGTGATACCGTCTCCATGGAAGATGCAGGGCGTGCCCTGGAAGAGGTAAAGACGTTGCTGACAAGACGCATCGAGGAAAAGGATTATAAGTTTTTATTGAATATATATAATGAAAACAAGGAACGGATCGAAGATAAGGAGATGCTGCTGAATATGCTCCAGGCTTCCGTGGTGTTGGAATATAACGGAAAACGGTGGCATAATGTACATCCGTTAGTTATCAAATTTTTCAGAGAACAGGGGTTGATACAGGATGCTGAAAAATAGCCAGGATGGATTTCAGACACTGGGGTGGATCATTGATAAATCAGAGCAGGGATTGTATCTTGTGGTGGCAGAGGAAAGGATACAGAAGGAGATTGTTGGAATTTACCGGAGGGGGGGAGTGGAGATTTATGATTATAAGCAGCATCCGGGGGCTTATTCTTTTCGTGATCTGCAGGAGTGGGTTCTCAGCCTGCCGGAGACCCGGGTTTTTATGATCGCCAACTTTCATCTTGCATTACAGGATGAGGAGAGTCTGAGACGCCTGAATTTCAGCAGGGATATGATCGACGGACTTGGAAAAAATTTTATTTTTCTAATTACACCCTACGGGGATGACAGCCTGGTATGTGGAGCATATGATTTTTATTCCTTTGTAAAGCTCCGCATTTTATTTGATGATGAAACGGAATCTGTAAAAGCGGAGAGACTGCTTCCAGAGGAAGAAGAACTGGTGTTAGAGAATGTAGAAGAACCAGAGGTATTAAAACAAAAATTAGCAGAGGCATATGATCTGATCGAGCAGGCAAAGGAGGAGAAAGATAAAGGGCATTATTTTGAGAGCGAAAAAATGTTGCTGCGTGCGCGAAAGATAAAAGAAAAACTGCTTGGACCAGAGCACTTGGAGATGGCAGAAATTGATTCCGAATTGGCAGAGGTGTATATAAATCAGGGAAGGTATAAAGAAGCGGAAGAACTAAATCAAAAGAGCCTTAGTATAAGAGAAAAGGTGCTGGGAGAAGAACATCCGGACACAGCCGCGGGTTATAATAATCTGGCAGTGGTGTATGAGAGCCAGGGAAGGTATAAAGAAGCGGAAGAACTGAATAAAAAGAGCCTTAGTATAAGAGAAAAGGTGCTGGGAGAGGGGCATCCACAAACAGCTGAGAGCTATAGCAATCTGGCATTGGTATATGAGAGCCAGGGAAGGTATAAGAAAGCGGAAGAATTGCATCTAAAGAGTATAAGGATAAAAGAAAAGGTATTGGGAGAAGAGCATCCAGATACAGTTGCAAGTTATAATAATCTGGCAGTGGTGTATGGGGATCAGGGAAGATATAAGGAAGCGGAAGAACTGTATCAAAAAAGTTTGAGTATAAGTGAAAAAGTTTTGGGGGAAGAGCATCCGGATACAGCCGTGGGTTATCATAATCTGGCAGGGTGTATGATAGACAGGGAAGGTATAAGGAAGCGGAAGAATTATATCGAAAATTTCTAATTATAAGTAAAAGAGTGCTTGGGAAGGAGCACCCGAAAATAGCTGCGGGTTATAATAATCTGGCAGGAGTGTATGAGAGCCAGGGAAGGTACAAAGAAGCAATAAATTATTATTTAAAAGCATATAAAATTTGTAAATTAAAACTTGGACGGGATCATCCAAACACACAAATCAGTTATAAAAATCTGGAGATGGTGTATACAGAGAACTATCCAGAAGAGGATTTTAAGCAGTTTCTGGAGGAGGCAATGAGAGATTAGGTAAGGAATAGGGCCTCATGGTTAAATCTTTTATTTACTTTGTGGGATCAACTAGTTTAATGTTATTAAATAAACTTTTATTTTGAGTCCAATCATGAATAGTGTTTTGTCCTATTCCGGATAATAATTCTTGTTCCCTTTCTGTAACTGCAATTTCTTTTTGGAGTGGATATCCTGTATCTAAATTAAGTAAATCTAAAAAGGCCCATTCTTCATTAACATAATTGAAACCACCAGGCATGGAAGTATTGCTGTTATTTAGTCTTACGAGTATCCAATCTGCGCATTTATAATGTCGGCGTTCAAGAGGAACTAGCAAATCTAATATTTGACCAAAGACTAAATTATCTGCAATTAGAATATTCATTCCCAGATGAAAGTATTTTTCGTTGATATAATATTCTTTTATCCAATAAATAAGCAATTCAGATAAATCTTTTTCCTTATTATCAGTTATAATAAATGAACAGTTATGATAATTTTGAAACCATGAAGTTATATTAACGTTATTTATGATATAATCTTTCGTACTTTTAACAACTACAATTTTAATTTTTGAATATTCAACATAATAATCATTTTGCAAACAATGTCTTAATAATAATTCTAAGTGCATATTGGTCAAATCAAAATTATAATCTTGATAAAATGCAAGGTTTTCTTCTAATATTTTCTTGCAAAAGAAATCATAATCTATCACAACTATGTTATAAAAATTATTGATATTTCTGCGTATCATTTTTATATGATCTTTGTTAAAAGATGAGCAATTTAACGCAACAAAATCATAGTCATATCCAACTAGTATTTTTGTTTTATGTAACTGTTTGATAACATCAGTTGAAACTGCGTCTAAAGAGAGATAAGTACTTCCAATGATTGACAAAATATGACCCTGTGGTTCAAGAATTTTGCCTTTTCCACTAGTAATCATATTTGCAAGAGAAGTGTCTATTGCATATAGATAATCAACTTTTTTTTCACCTCGTTTAATCCATTTTCTGAAATCATTTCTAATAAGTATTCCTTTTGCTTCCCATAAATAAATTTGGTTGCTTTTTAGACCATAAAAAATATAATAGAAGGCTTCTTTTGTATCTACAGCCCGCAATACGGATTTCATGTTATGGTATTCACTAAACCACTCAGTACTTTTATAAAAATTGGTTAACAGGCGTGTAGTATTTTCCATGGATGAGGAAATAATGACAGAACTTTTTCTAATAATAACTGATATTAATTGTGAAATTCTTCCATTTCGTGTTAGTAAGACATACTCTAAATCACGCATCCATTGAATTTTTGAAGATATAAAAAGACCATAAAATGTACCACCAAATCCATTTCGTATTGTTTTCAATTTCATGGATAGGCATTGAACATAAGATATAATTAATGAAAGATACTGGTTTGAATCATGATCGTTATTACATAAAATTGCTTTTTTAACAGCTTCTGTAAATTTGATATTGTCTGCACCACACCCAATAAAAATGGGTATGGATGTATTAGTAGGTTCATATGAACAATTACCATCCCAAACAATTATTTTATTCTTTCCAAATTCTTTATACAAAAAAAGCATTTTAACATTTTCTAACAAATGCATAAAATTTAGTTGCAGTAACTCTAATAACTTATGGATAGTTAAAGTATCATTAATATTATATATTTGCTGGAGTATTTCAGTGTATGAAGGAACATTACCGGCAACAGCAATGACCATATCGTTGGAAATTTCGTATATTTTTAACCCATCCTCTTCAATATAATATCCATTTACAAATTCCTTGCGTTGATGAAAAGGTGTATAAGAAGATGTTATTATATTTTGGGTTGAAGACATAAGAGTATCTGCTATTAAATAACTTTTTTCATTTTTAATCCATGTAAAACATACAGACATATCTTCTGCCTCCTACCGATTCAGTTTCCCCAGAAACTCATTCATCCTCACATGATCAGAATGGAATACCTCTTCTGGGGTGCCTTCCACTGCAATCACGCCCTGATCCATAAAAATGATTCGGTCAGAAATATTTCTGGCGAATTCCATTTCGTGGGTTACGATCACCATCGTCATTTTGGCTTCTGCCAGGGAGCGGATCACTTTCAGGACTTCTCCGGTGAGTTCCGGATCCAGCGCAGAGGTTGGTTCGTCGAAAAAGAGAACCTTTGGATTCAGCGCCAGAGCTCTGGCGATGGCGACGCGCTGCTGCTGTCCGCCGGAGAGCTGGTGGGGATAATAGTCCGCTTTATCGCTCAAACCCATTTTTCCCAAAAGATCCTCTGCCTCGTTCATCACTTCTGCCTTCGGGCGTTTCTGCACATGAAGCGGCGCATCTGTACTATTTTTCATAAAGGTGTAGTGAGGAAACAGGTTAAAGTTCTGAAAAACCAGTCCAAAGTATTCTTTGATGGTCTCAAGTTATGTGTTTTTGGCATAGACACAGGTATCTCCCTGGATGGAAGCCGCAGTTCTGCCCAGATAGCTCAGATCCCCGTAATCCATTTTTTCCAGCAGGGTGGCACAGCGCAGAAGAGTGGATTTGCCGGAACCGGAGGGACCGATGATGGAGAGCACTTCGCCCTCTGCTACTTTTAGGGAAATATCCTTGAGTACTTCCAGATCCGCAAAGGATTTTTTTACATGATTCATTTCCAGTAAATAATTCAAAGCCATTTCCTCCTCTATTTGTAGTAATTCATTTTTTTCTCCAGCTTTTCCATTACAAATGTCACCAGGAGGTTAAAGATGTAATAGAAGACGGCGGAGATCGCAAAAGGCATCAAAGTAGTCTCTCCTGCAGCGATCTGCTTTGCTATGCTGAACATTTCCATATAGGAAAGGGAGTAGGCAAGAGAAGTATCTTTGACGAGGGTAATGACCTCGTTGGTCACCGAAGGAAGAATGATCTTGATGACCTGGGGAAGAATGATTTTCAAAAAGGTCTGTACCTTGTTGTATCCCAGGATGGCAGCGGCTTCGTACTGTCCCTTTGGAATCGCTTCGATGCCGGAACGGTATATTTCTGCAAAATATGCCGCATAGTTTATGGAAAATCCAAAGATAATAGCGGGAAATCGCCAGGCTCCGATGGAAAGACCGAACAGGTAATAGGGAAAAAAGTACACCACCATAAGCTGCAGTATCAGAGGTGTCCCCCGCATAATGGATATAAAGATGCGGGTAAAGCCGCTGACCGGCCGGCATTTTGACATTCTTCCAAATGCCACTACGAAACCGAAGGGCATGGAAAACAGAAGGGTGAGAACAAAGACGCCGAGGGTATTTAACATACCCTTAGATATCTGGTAAAGCATCATGGAAAAACTCATATGTAATTGCTCCTTATTCTAAGCAGGTCATTTCGCTTAAATCGTATTTTTTTGCCAATTCATCAAATTTGCCATTTGCTTTCAGGTCGTGAAGAGATTTATTCACTTTGTCGCGAAGCTCTTCGTTGCCAAGTTTGAAGCCAATGGCATATTTTTCTGAGTTCAGGTGCTCATCCAGAACGATGTATTTGCCGTCTCCGCGGTTTTTGATCTGGTACTGTGCCACACCGATATCCATGGCAATAGCATCGATAGAGCCTGCTTCCAGCTCGACAAAAGCGGTGTTGTAATCAGCGAACTCCTGAAGTGCCTTAAAGGTGTCGGAGAGTGCTTTTTGTCCGCCCTCTTCATCGCTTTTCAGCAGATCCAGGGCAGCAGATGCAGCCTGAACGCCTACGGTTTTATCTTTCAGATCTGCCGGAGCAGAGATTCCGGAATCCTTTGCCACAACGACTACCTGGCTGTTGTCAACGTAAGCATCGGACCAGGTGTACTTATCTTCCCTGCCATTCATCGTGAAACCGTTCCAGATACAGTCCAGGGCACCGGAATTCAGCTCGTTGTCCTTGTTGTCCCAGACGATGGGCTGTTTGACCAGTTCCCAGTTGTTTAATTTGCACACTTCCGCAGCCAGTTCCAGGTCAAAGCCGGTGTAATCTCCGTTGTCATCCATATAACCGTAAGGGGGATACTCCGCGTCAAACCCTACGGTAAATTTCTGTCCGCCAGTAGAAGTCTGATCTTCTTTTGCATCTTCCCCGCCGCAGCCGGTAAGGGATGTGAATACGCATGCGCTCATAAGCAGTAATGCCAGTAATTTTTTTTTCATAATATACCTCGCTTGTTTTCTTGTACCGCCAGTGTTTTGCCGGATTGTCCATAAGTCAAAAACCAGGACGGTATGTATTATCATAACAAAGATAATCTTAACATAGGGAGAGATTGGTGTCAATCGTTTGAGCGTCCCAGAGTGCTGAAAATGGGAAAGAGAGAGGAGGGGATTTTAGAAAAAGATGGAAAGCAGCAGTAAATTGTGATAGACTTATTACTAAGTTGAAAACATAATTAAATGAGCACGGAGGAAAAAATGAGGACACGACAAGAAGCCATCCAGTATTGCCTGTCACTGGGCAGCTGTTATGAAGATTATCCCTTTCGGGATACAAATTGGACGGTGATCCGGCATAATGACAGCCGTAAGGTTTTTGCCTGGATCTTTGAGAGGGAGGGAAATATATGGATCAATGTCAAATGTGATCCCGAATGGCGGGAATTCTGGCGTCAGGCATTTGATTCGGTGATCCCGGCTTACCATATGAATAAGAAATATTGGAACTCGATTATTTTAGATGGCACTGTGCCGGAGGAGGACGTAAAGCGGATGATCCGGGAGAGCTATGGATTGACGGGGAAATAAAAGGAGAAAGGGAAACTGTAAGATATCTTTTCCCCTAATATCATTGAGAGTTGACTGTTTAAGTATGATATTTTATAATTGTATTGAAAATGTTGAGGTAATTGAGGTAAATTTGTTTTAAATTAAGTAGACAGATTAATCAGAGAGTTTATAAATAGTTTCTGTAAAGAGGATGGGGCTATTGATTGGGAAAAACTTGTTGAATCTAATTCGGGAGATCAAACAAATTTATGGCAAATAATTGCTAAATAAGTTTGCAATCCTGATTTTTAACAAAGAAGATATTATGGTAAACAAGAATAAAAATAGGAAAGGGAAGGTAATTATGGAAGTATCCTTTAACGAATTGCAAAGTGCAGATTTAGTAGTTGATACAATATATAAAGGTGGTAATATTAGTGGTAAGGCCTCAGAGGTACTTTCAAAATTGCTTCCTAATTGCAGTAACTCTGGCGGTTTTCGTAAGGTGATGCGGAAGGATGGTAGTGGGCTGCCTGCGTATGTTGTACTTTACACATCAATGCAAGAACTTGCTTGGCCGGATTATTTGGATGAAGAAACAGGTGTTTTTCGATATTATGGAGATAATCGTACACCTGGGAAGACCATACTTGATACCCCCAGAAAAGGAAATTTATTGTTAGAATTTGTATATAATTGTCTCAATAGTATAGATGGATCTATTAAAAATATTCCGCCTTTTCTAATATTCAAAAAAGGCGGACAAGGATGGGATGTACAGTTTTTGGGATTAGCTGCGCCGGGTAATCCTAAAATCTCTCCAGATAAAGATTTGGTAGCTTTTTGGAGGACAATGGATGATAAGCGTTTTCAAAATTATGAGGCATATTTCACAGTTTTGGAAACTGTGTCGCCCATTAGTAGAAAATGGTTAAATGCTCTTATATACAATCATGACGAGAGCATTCAATATGCCCCAGATGTTTGGAAGAATTTTATTATGCATGGGCGTAATGGGATAATACCGTTAATTGCAAAAAAAATACCTAAAGTACCTACAAAATATGATCAGTTGCAAAGTGATAATGAAGGAACTCTATGTTTAACGAAAATCAGAGAACATTATCATGAGAATCCATATGGTTTTGAAAATTGTGCAAAGGATATTTTAGAAAAAATGGATGAGCGTTTTCAGGATTTTTCACTTACAAGACCATGGAGAGATGGTGGACGGGATGCTTTGGGATATTACATAATTGGTGGTGGCAGCAAAGCTAACTATCCGCTAAGAATTGACTGCGCAATGGAGGCTAAGTGTTATTCAAAAAATCATTCGGTTGGAGTACGAGAAATGTCTCGTCTTATATCAAGAATAAGATATAGGCAATTTGGTGTATTGATTACGACTAGTTATGTGCATAACCAGGCTTATAGAGAAGTAACGGAAGATGGCCATCCGATATTAATTGTATCAGCTACAGATATTGCAGGTATATTACGGAAAAATTCTATTACCTCATCAAATATTGATGGATGGTTTGAGAGTTTGGAAAATAATGATAATAGAAACTTTCAGTGTAGGATGAGGGCATACTACGAGGGATATCAGTAGCGCTTATTGTTGTAACTTTTCTAGAATTGCTCTTCCCACCTCTCCCCTTCATTGACTTTTTGCCTCTGATATGATACTTTATTCAGTAGGGGAACACACTACTTTTCAAGAGGATAAGAGGAGAGTCAAAAGAAAATGAAGATTATCATTGTGGGCTGCGGTAAGGTTGGCAAGACGCTGGCGGAGGAGCTGAACAAAGAAGATAATGAGGTGACAGTGATTGACCGCCGTTATGCAGAGGTGGAGTCGCTGTCAAATAAATTTGATGTGATGGGAGTTGTGGGAAACGGAGCCAGTTATAAGACACAGATGGAGGCGGGCATCGAGAAAGCGGATATACTCATCGCGGTTACGGGATCGGATGAGCTGAACCTGCTGTGCTGTCTGATCGCGAAGCGGGCGGGGAACTGCCAGACCATTGCGCGGGTAAGAAATCCGGAGTACAGTGAGGAGATCGGATTTGTGAAGGGCGCGCTGGGGCTGGCGATGACCATCAATCCGGAATTTGCGGCGGCGCAGGAGATTGCAAGGGTGCTGCGTTTTCCATCTGCGATCAAGATCGATACCTTTGCCAAGGGCCGGGTGGAGATGCTGAAGTTCCGTGTGCCGGGAGAATCTCGTCTCAATGGCATGCTGGTCATGAATATTGCACCGAAGCTGGGTGCAGATGTGCTGGTTTGTGCCGTGGAGAGGGATGGTGAGATTTTTATCCCGAAGGGAGATTTCCGGCTGCAGGAGAAGGATGTGGTGTCAATTATTGCCGGACCCAAGAAGGCCAGCGATTTCTTTAAGAAGATAGGGATTGAGACACATCAGGTTAAGGATACGATGATTGTAGGAGGAGGAGATACAGGGTATTACCTCGCGAAGCTGCTTCAGCCTATGGGAATCGGGATCAAACTGATCGAGCAGAATGAGGAGCGGTGCAACCTGCTTTCGGAGCTGTTGCCAAAGGCACAGATCATACATGCCGACGGCTCGGAACAGATCGTACTGATCGAAGAAGGTGTGGGACAGGCTGAGGCCTTTGTGGCGCTGACTAATATTGATGAAGAAAATGTCATGCTTTCGCTCTTTGCCAGAAGTCAGACCTCTGGAAAGATCGCGACAAAAATAAACCGGATGGATTTTGACCGTGTGATCAAGGAACTGGATCTGGACACTACCGTATATCCGAAGAAGATCACGGCGCAGTACATCCTTCAGTTTGTGCGGGCGATGAAGAATTCCATCGGTTGTAATGTGGAGACGATGTACCGGATTCTGGATGATAAGGCGGAGGCTCTGGAATTTGTGGTAAAGGAGAGTTCAGAATTGCCAGGGATTCCGTTGGAGAAGCTTAAGATCAAGGAAAATACGCTGGTAGCCTGTATCATACGCGGACGGCAGATCATTATTCCGAGAGGAAAGGATGAAATGCGGGTGGGAGACTCGGTGGTTGTGGTGACTACGACGCTGGGGCTGAAAGATATCCGGGATGTGATCAGTGTGAGAAAGCAGTAAAGGAGAAAGCGTGAGATGAATATTCGCATCGTTATATATTTTCTTGGCTGGCTTCTTAACTTTGAGGGAGCATTTTTATTACTGCCATGTCTGGTAGGATTGATTTATCGGGAAGAGGATGCCCTTTATTTTGCGCTGTCTTCTCTGATCTGCCTTGTGCTGGGATTTATTATTACCCGGTTCCGGCCTGAAAATAAATCTTTATACGCCAGGGAAGGGTTTGTGATCGTGGCGCTCAGCTGGTTTTTACTTAGTTTGTTCGGGGCGCTGCCCTTTGTGATGTCCGGAGCGATCCCCTCTTTTGTGGATGCGGTCTTTGAGACGGCTTCGGGATTTACGACTACAGGTGCTACGATTTTAGCAGATGTGGGAGTGATGTCCAAGGCAGTCAACTTTTGGCGCACCTTTACCCACTGGATCGGCGGTATGGGTGTCCTTGTATTTATGATGGCGGTAGTTCCTTTGGCGGACGGGCGTAATATGTATCTGATGAAGGCAGAAAGTCCGGGGCCTACAGTGGGAAAACTGGTTCCCAGGATCAAATCTACGGCGAAAATCTTATATGGAATGTACATCGCCCTGTCAGTGGTAGAATTTATCTTTCTGCTGGCGGGTAAAATGAGCGTCTACGATGCCATGACGACGACATTCGGAACCGCAGGTACTGGAGGTTTTGGTATTTATAGTGACAGTATCGCAGGATTTTCCTCTTATATCCAGATCGTGGTAACTATATTTATGATCGCCTTTGGCGTGAACTTTACCTTCTATTATCTGGTTGTCATTGGGCGCCGCTGGAAGGATGCCCTTCGGATGGCGGAGGTCAGAGCATATATTCTGATTATCCTGGTGGCAGCGGCAGCGATCAGTCTTAATATATACCACATATATGGAAGTGCTTTTGAAGCGGTAAAGCATTCAGCTTTTCAGGTGGCTTCCATCATTACCACCACGGGATTTTCTACTGTGGATTTCAACCAGTGGCCGGAGTTCTCCAAAACCATTCTTCTCATGTTGATGTTTGTCGGCGCCTGTGCTGGAAGTACTGGCGGAGGAATGAAGGTTTCCCGTTTGATCATATGGCTGAAGACATTCTGTAAGGAGCTGAAAGTTATGGTCCATCCCAGGAACATCTATAAAGTTTCGGTGGATGGCAGGAAGGTGGAGCACGAGGTGATCCGTTCGGTAAATGTATTCCTGGTGGCTTATATTCTTACCTATGCGGTTTCTGTTTTGCTGGTGAGTATGGATGGATTTGATTTTACTACCAATTTTTCCGGTGTATCTGCTACTATTAATAATGTAGGACCGGGATTTAATGCAGTGGGGCCGATGGAAAACTTTTCTATTTTTTCACCCTTTTCTAAATGTGTTCTAATTTTTGATATGATCGCGGGAAGACTGGAACTATTTCCGATCCTGCTGCTGTTTTCAAAAGCTACCTGGAAAAAATAAAGACAGGCAAAATAACCATTAAATGATACCAGGATAAAAAGATGAAACTGCCTTATTATGCTTGCATGATAAGGCAGTTTCATCTTTTTACCTAACATCCTTAAATGAGTGTTGACCTGACCCTCAAAATGTTATAATATGAATACAAGTTATGTTGTGTCAAATTTATAAGGAGGTCATGTTACTCATGAAGAAAATGGTGAAAGGTTTAAGCCTGGTTCTGGTATGTGCTCTTGTAGCAGGGATCACAGTACCGGTGTCCGCGGCGAAAAAAATGAAGTTAAGCAGCAAAAAGATTACGCTGAAGGTTGGGCAGAAGAAAAAATTGGATGTGAAGAATACCGCTAAAAAAGTGAAATGGTCTACTAAGAGTGGGAAAAAGTACATATCACTGTCTGGTAAAAAGAAAACGAGTGTAGTGGTAAAGGCAAAAAAACAGGGAAAAGCAGTTGTTTTGGCGAAGGTAGGGAAGAAAAAACTTACCTGTCAGGTTACGATTAAAAAAGCAGATGCTAAGAAACCGAATGTGCCAACGACAGCTCCGACAGCAACGGTGACGCCGGCAGTGCCAACATCGACACCTGCTGGGACCATAACTCCATCACCGTCCCAGACCCCGTCGGAGACTCCGGTTACTACTCCAGAGGTAACAGAATCTCCAGAACCAGAGGAGTCTCTGGAGCCAGGTGAATTCCGTTATGAAGGTCTGGACCGGGCATGGATCGAGGAAAATATTGATCCGTCAAAGCCTGTTGTAGCTATGACTTTTGACGATGGACCGGGCAATAGTGGAAATACTTTTGTGGATTATGGTTTGAGGATCCAGCAGGCGCTGAAGGATGCGGGGGCTCATGCGACATTTTTCTATATTGGCAGCAGTATTGAAAAAAGCGAAGAGCACAGGCAGGAAGTAAAACAGGCCCTGGACTGGGGATTTGAGATCGCGAACCACTCCTATGGCTGGGCCAGCCTGGATAAAGCAACCGCAGAACAGATCCAAGACAGCCTTGGCAAGACTGACGCACTCCTCACAGAGATAAGCGGGTATTCCAGTTTTCTGTTCCGGGCGCCGAATGTGGCATACGGCGATACGATGTTTGAAGTGATCGATGCTCCGATCATTGACGTGTCTAACTGGAGCCATGATTATCAGGATTCAGTGACGAAGGATCAGATCGTTAAAAATGTAAAGGCAGCCAGGGATGGAGACATTATCAACATGCATTCTACCTATGAGAAGACAGTAGAAGCTGTGCCGGAGATTCTCGCTTATTTCCAGGAGAAGGGAATCCAGGTGGTGTCTGTATCGGAACTGTTTGCCATTCGCGGCAAGAAGCTGATGAAGGGTGTAAAAATTTCGAGATGTGAGTAAAAAGAACCCCCATCATTTGAAAAATCTTTTCATTTGATGGGGGATTTTCCTTTTATATTTCTTTTTTTGTGTGTTTGTAAAAACAAATACCATTCTTTCCCTCTTTTTTCTTCTGGTACAGGGCGTCATCTGCACACTTATACAGGTGGTCAAAGCTGTCTGGTCCATTGTTCTGAAGGGCAATTCCTATGCTTATGGTGATACGTATGTTATCTTCCTGCAAACATAAAGGTTTGCTCAGTTCCTGGCACAGGTCATTGCAGTATTTTTTAATGTGGCTGATAGATGGCACATCTCTCATAAAAATAACAAATTCATCGCCGCCAAGGCGTCCGATAATATCGGTACCAAATTTGAAAAAATGCCGCAGGGTTTTTCCGACGTGTTTTAGAACATCATCTCCCCGGATATGTCCGTAGTTATCATTGACTTGTTTGAAATTATCCAGATCCATGATAATAAATGCATTGATACAGTTCTCCGGGTTTTGAAGAGCAATTTCGTCGATCTTGTTACGAGAGGTTCCCTGGTTATACAGAGAAGTCAGTGTATCGATCTGTGCCTGTCTTTTTAATTCCTGATTTCTCATAACCTCTTCATCGATATTTACGATTCGTCCAATGATATGTGTTTCATCCGTTTCCTTATCGTGATAGGGGGCGTAGGTGGTACGGTACCAGCAGAATTTTCCCTCGGTAAACAGTGAACTCCGGAAATCAAAGGCAAAACCTTCTTTCAGGTTGGGCAGATTACGCAGGATGTTGGCATAGTCTTCCAAATCATCCGGGTGAATCGTTGGTATCTGATAAAGATTCTCCAAATAATTGTCTACGGAGTATATGTTCTTTGCTTCTCCATTTTTTATGATGGTGATGTCAAAATGATCAGTAGTATAATTATAGTCCACCGTATATTCTTCTTTTCTCTCTGAAATAAAGCTTAATTTTTTTAGCAGCAGGCGGAGTTCTTTTTCCTGCTGGACCACCGCATTATGTGCTTCAATGTGGCTTGTGATATCTGTGATCAGAATATCACTGACGTCGGAGCCATCGTCCCGGAGTCTGCCATAGCAGAGTACTACAAGGCTGCTGCCATCTTTACAAAGAATCGGATGTTCAAAATACCCAGAGCCATCATCAGTCTTTGAGGCGCGGTTTACTGCTATCATATATTCTTCCCATATGCTGGAGGGAATCAGGTCCCGTAAAGTCATTTTACCGGCATAGACATCCTGGGCGGTATAGCCTGTAAGTTTTGAGAAATAATCATTAAAACTGATAATACGCAGATTATCACGATGATCAACGGCATATGTAGCATAATCTACTTCCCGGATCATAGTCAGTCCCCCATTCTTTCTGTTGTATCCCTTAATCATATTCCTTATAAATGTTGTTTGAACATAGCTATTGAGGTAAGTATAGCAAATGTTTTATAAAATGGGAAGTAGTATTTTGCTTTGGCTTGACTTTTTTACTTAAAATCGTTATTATTTTTTTAACTGGATTTGGAGGAGGAAGTAATTTATGCTGTCACAGATCGATGAAATTCTTGTAGCGGTAAATGAGTTTATAACAGGTGTTCCACTTATGGTTCTGATCCTTGCCGGCGGATTGTATCTGACATTCCGGCTGGGGTTTCTGCAGATGTGCAGGCTGCCCCTGGCTCTCAAGTGGATGGTGAAAAATGAAGAGGGAGGGACCGGAGAAGTCACTTCTTTTGCGGCATTATGTACTGCCCTTTCTGCCACCATCGGCACAGGAAATATCGTAGGAGTGGCGACGGCGATCTGTCTGGGGGGACCAGGGGCCCTTTTCTGGATGGTGACAGCGGCGTTTTTTGGCATGGCAACCAAGTATGCAGAAGGACTTCTCGCAGTGAAATACCGGACGGTGGATAAAGACGGCCATGTATTGGGAGGACCATTTTACTATATTGAATTAGGTATGGGGAAAAAATGGCGGCCGCTGGCAAAAGTATTTGCCTTCTTTGGAGCTTGTGTGGGGCTTTTTGGAATCGGGACATTTTCCCAGGTCAACGGTATTTCATCGGCGATTCAGGGCTTTTTTGACCCGGATCAGGTACATACGGTAGATATTCCCGGACTGGGGGAGTATTCCTGGACGGTAGTTATCTCATCGGTACTCCTTGCCATATGTGTGGCGCTGGTAGTCATCGGGGGGATTCGCAGGATCGCCAGCGTGTCTCAGGTGGTAGTACCGCTGATGGCTGTTACTTATATATTCTTCTGTGTCCTTCTTATGGTGTGCAATATCCAAAAAATCCCGGCGGCTGTGGGAGAGATCCTGCGGGGAGCTTTTGATCCCTCTGCTGTGACAGGAGGGGTCGTGGGAAGCATGATTGTTGCGGTACAGAAGGGAGTTGCCAGAGGAATCTTTTCTAACGAGGCGGGACTGGGGTCGGCGCCCATCGCAGCGGCAGCGGCCCAGACGAAGCAACCTGTGAGACAGGGGCTTGTGTCCATGACAGGAACCTTTATCGATACCATTATTATCTGTTCCATGACGGGGATCTCCATCGTTCTCACTGGGGCATGGCGTGTGGAAGGACTGGAGGGAGTCCAGGTCACCACCTTTGCTTTTCAGAACGGTCTGCCGATTCCGGCGCAGGCGGCCTCTTTTGTCCTGATGCTCTGTCTGGTGTTTTTTGCCTTTACTACGATTCTGGGCTGGGATTACTATTCGGAGCGGTGCCTTGAATATCTCTCGGGAAGCCGGAAGGTAGTAAAAGTATACCGCTGGCTCTACATTGCCGCGGTATTTATCGGGCCGTATATGACGGTGGCCGCGGTGTGGACCATAGCGGATATTTTTAACAGTTTGATGGCGATACCGAATATGATCGCGCTGTTTGCCCTGGGTGGCGTGGTTGTGAAGGAAACCAGGGAATTTTTTCAAAAATACAGGAGTGGAAGCAATGTCGCACAATAAGCAGAAAAAAATAGCTGTCATCAATGATATATCGGGTTTTGGAAGGTGTTCAGCCGCCGTTTCCCTTCCGGTGATCTCTCATATGAGGGTACAGGCCTGTCTGCTGCCAACTTCCATATTTTCCAATCATACGGGTTTTCCCTCGTATTATTATAATGATTTTACTGATAAAATGCCGAGGTTTATGGAGGAGTGGAAAAAGCTGGATCTTTGCTTTGAGGGCATCGCCAGCGGATTCCTGGGATCGGCGGAACAGATCGAGATCGTGAGAGAATTTATCCGTCAGTTCCGGGATGAGAGGACCCAGGTGATCATCGATCCGGTCATGGGAGAAAATGGAAAAGCTTATCCCACTTATACGGCGGAAATGTGTGACAAGATGAAGCATCTGGTGGAGTATGCCGATATTCTCACGCCCAATGTAACAGAAGCCTGTATGCTCACCGGCATGCCTTTTAAGGATAGGAACTGGCAGCGGAAAGAATTACTGGAGATGATGGCACGACTGCGGGAGCTGGGAGCGAAGAAGATCGTAGTATCCGGACTGGATTCCGGGCAGTTCATCTCCAATGCGGTAAGTGAGGTTCCTGGAGAGTGTAAGTTGTTACGGCAGAAGAGAGTGGGGAAGGTGCGCTCCGGCACCGGCGATATTTTCTCGTCTATTATCGCCGCTGACTGTGTCAATGGGGTGGATTTTGAGACCTCTGTCCGCAAGGCGGCGGCCTTTGTGCAGGAGTGTATCCGGGCGACAGAGAAATTTGATATACCAGAGACAGATGGAGTATGTTTTGAAGAGGTACTTCATAAATTACGATAGCGAGGTGATCATATGGCTGCCGACCACGGGCTCAGTAAGGAGCTTCAGGAGCGTATCAGGGAGGATCGGAGATGTCACTGGGTAAAAATCCCTGTGCCTTTGTAGATGAAAATGCCATCCGGCGGCGGAGTGACCACGAGGAGGCGAATCTGTGGCGTCCTGCTTTTGTGAGAGACACGGAGCGGATCCTGCACAATCCCTATTACAACTGCTATTCGGATAAGACTCAGGTGCTTTCCGCATACCGGAATGATGATATTTCCCGACGGGAAATATGAGGTCAAGTATAAGGGCTATTTTGACCAGGACTGACGGAACCAGGCCGCTCTCTTTGACGAAGAAGAGTGGTATCCATACAAAAAAATACATAAGAGCACCAAAATAATCTATTTTCTTTGGCTGCTTAGTTATGTATGATAATACAAGGGGCAAGAGGTCCAGACATCAATTGAAAATAATAAATTCAGGAGGTATTATCATGAAAAAGATTACAGGAATGATTAACGCAAAGCGTAAAATGGGAAAGATCAACAGGGAAATTTACGGTCATTTTTCGGAGCATCTGGGAAGATGTATCTATGAGGGGATATTTGTGGGAGAGGATTCTGAGATCCCTAATACAAATGGAATGAGAAACGATGTGGTAGAGGCTTTGAAGGAACTGGAGATCCCGGTACTTCGCTGGCCGGGCGGCTGCTTTGCCGATGAGTATCACTGGATGGATGGAATCGGTGAGAAGGAGAACAGAAAGCGCATGATCAATACCCACTGGGGCGGCGTGGTAGAAGATAACAGCTTTGGAACCCATGAATTTTTTGAACTCTGCGACCAGCTGGGGTGTGAACCCTACATAAATGGAAATGTGGGCAGCGGATCCGTTCGGGAAATGTCAGAATGGATCGAGTACATGACCTTTGACGGTGAGTCACCGATGTCGAAACTGCGCCAGAAAAACGGCAGAAAAGAGCCCTGGAAGGTAAAATATTTTGGTGTGGGCAATGAGAACTGGGGCTGCGGCGGCAATATGACGCCGGATTACTATGCGAATATTTACCGCAGATACCAGACATACTGCCGGGATTACGGCGACAATAAGCTTTACAAGATCGCCTGCGGACCGGATGGGGCGAATTATGAGTGGACGGATAAACTCATGAGTATTATCGGGGACCGTTTTGCGGATGCCATCAGCCTGCATTATTATACGGTGCCCGGAGGCTGGGAGAAGAAAAGCAAGGCAACACAGTTTGATACGAAGGAATACTATGAGACCATTGATTTAACCCTGCGCATTGAGGAGATGATCGACCGCCATCTGGAGATCATGAGTAAATATGATCCAGAGCACAAGGTTAAATTGATCGTGGACGAGTGGGGCACCTGGCTCCAGGTAGAAGAGGGGACGAATCCGGGATTTCTGTATCAGCAGAATACGATGCGGGATGCTATGGTAGCGGCACTGAACCTGAATATCTTCAACCGCCACTGCGACCGCATCGCCATGGCAAACATCGCCCAGGTAGTAAATGTACTTCAGGCAGTGATCCTGACCGAAGGTGCTAAAATCGTTAAGACACCGACCTATCACGTGTTTGAGATGTACAAACGCCACCAGAATGCTACACTTGTAGACTGTTTTGTGGATACTCCGGTGGAAGAATGCGAAGGCCACAGCATTCCACTGATTTCTTCTTCTGCTTCCATCAACGAAGAGGGTGAGCTGACCGTTACCCTGGCAAATGCTTCCCTCTCCGAAGAAATTGAAATTTCTACGGGCGTAGAAGGCGCATTTTCTGCTGTGAGTGGAAGGATTCTAACCGGAAAGATGGATGATTTCAATTCCTTTGAGAAGGAAGACGTGGTGAAGCCGGTAGAATTTGATGGCGCTTCGCTGACAGAAGGCTGCCTGTCGGTGAAAATGCCTCCATGCAGTGTGGTGACACTGATTCTGAAATAATGGATATTATTTGTGTGGGGCGGCGCTCTGTGCCGCCCTTATATAATTTACGCGAGGGTAGCTCGACGGCGCCGTCGAGCTAAAGTGAGAATACCAGTGAGCTTGCACGCAGGGTATTCCAGCGCACCCGCTAACCCGAGTGGTCTCACGAAGCGTGACGCTCGTGGATTGGAGAAATGAGGGGGATCATGGGAAAACAGATACCATTTTGCCGCAAGTGTATGTGGACAAAAGAGATGCTGGAAAAGGAACGGATCAAGCTGGAGGATTACATCGCCAATATTCCGGAGGAAGACAAGATATCTCCCGAGGAGCATGAGAGAAGGCTTTTGATCTGTGACACCTGTCCAGAGCTTCGTAGTGGGATCTGCGGACAGTGCGGTTGTTATGTGGCAGTGCGGGCGGTGAGGAAGAATGGATATTGTCCCCATGTCAGGAGGAAGTGGTGAAAGGTTAATGTAAGTATATTGACTGATAAAGAGTATAGTGATATAATTTGTGAAAAGGAGAATTATAATGGAAAGGACCTGGAGTACGAACTAAAAAATTATTGACACCACGGCCCAAAATGTGATACTATTAATCCAAATTGATAAAGACGAAGATGGTGCAGGAGGATATTCTCCAGATATGATCCATTTCCATCAGAGAGACAGAATCACCGGCTGAAAGTTCTGTCAGGTTCCCTGGGTCATTGACATTCACACCGGAGTTCCGTTTCTGAAATTCAGTAGGGAGCGGCGTGGCTGCGCGTTAAGCGATAATGAGTGTCTGCTGTGGACAGAGGAGAGAAAAGAGCTTCTTTGTGAGTGGTAGGAATCAGGGTGGTACCGCGGAAATATAAGTCCGTCCCTTGTAAGCATGGAGAACATGCCTGTGGGGGATGGACTTTTTGATTTTAGCAGGAAAGTTCAACATCTGCGGAGCAAGAATCGCCTTGCGATTCTTGGAGCGGCGCGATACTCAGCCGCCGCTTTTTTGAGGCATGTTATTTCCGGATACAGATTATAAAACAAGCAGCAGGATAAAATGTGTATCCTGCGGAAATGAGGAGATCATGAAAGAAAAACTTGAAAAGATCATGAAGGATGCCCTGTCTCAGATCGAGACATCCGAAGGACTGGATAAGCTGAATGATATCCGGGTGGCATTTCTTGGTAAAAAAGGAGAACTTACCAGCGTGCTTAAATCCATGAAGGATGTGGCGCCGGAGGACAGACCGAAGGTGGGACAGCTGGTGAACGAGGCGAGAAAAGACATTGAGGCAAAGCTGGAGGCGAAAAAGACTGCATTTGCCAAAGCTCTCCGTGAAGAGAAGATGAAAGCCGAAGTGATCGATGTGACTCTTCCAGGAAAGAAACCGAAACTGGGACACAGACACCCGAATACCATTGCACTGGAAGAAGTGGAAAAAATATTTGTGGGACTTGGTTATGAGGTTGTGGAAGGCCCCGAAGTGGAATATGATTATTATAACTTTGAAGCATTGAATATTCCGGCGAACCATCCGGCGAAGGATGAGCAGGATACCTTTTATATCAATGATAAGTTTTTGCTGCGGACCCAGACCTCTTCGGTACAGGTCCGGGTGATGGAAGAAGGGAAGCTTCCGATCCGCATGATCGCACCGGGAAGAGTGTTCCGTTCCGATGAGGTGGACGCCACCCATTCTCCTTCCTTCCATCAGATCGAGGGGCTTGTGATCGATAAAAATATTACCTTTGCAGATCTGAAGGGAACCCTGGCAGAGTTTGCAAAAGAGTTGTTTGGGGAGGGAACAAAAGTAAAATTCCGCCCCCATCATTTCCCGTTTACAGAGCCGAGCGCGGAGATGGATGTGACTTGTTTTAAATGCGGCGGAAAGGGCTGCCGCTTCTGTAAAGGCGAGGGCTGGATCGAGATTCTGGGCTGCGGAATGGTTCATCCCCACGTATTGGAGATGAGTCACATTGACCCGGATGAATACACAGGTTTTGCCTTCGGAGTCGGTCTGGAGCGAATCGCATTGCTGAAATACGAAATTGACGATATGCGTCTGCTCTATGAGAATGATAAACGGTTCCTGGAGCAGTTTTAGGAGAGGATGCGGCCTGACGCCGACGGACATCTGTAAATAAAAGAAAAGAGGTTAGTAGAATGAATACACCATTATCGTGGATAAAAGCATATGTTCCGGAACTGGAATGTACCGAAAAGGAGTACATGGACGCCATGACTTTGTCCGGTACCAAGGTGGAAGGATATGAAAAATTTGACGAGGATCTGGATCAGATCATCGTGGGAAGGATCGACAAGATCGAAAAACATCCGGATGCGGATAAGCTGGTTATCTGCCAGGTATCAGTGGATGAGCAGGGAACCCAGGTACAGATCGTGACAGGAGCGCCTAACGTGAAAGAAGGGCAGAAGATTCCTGTGGTGTTGGACGGGGGACGTGTGGCAGGCGGCCACGATGGATCTAAGACACCAGGGGGGATTAAGATCAAAAAGGGAAAGCTCCGCGGAGTGGAGTCCTGTGGCATGATGTGTTCCATCGAGGAACTGGGGTCCTCCAGAGATTTTTATCCCGACGCCCCGGAGAATGGCATTTATATCCTCAGTGACAATCCAGAATATAAAGATGCACCAGTAGGCAGCGACGCCATCGCGCTTCTGGGACTGCGGGATGCCAATTTTGAATACGAAGTTACCTCTAACCGTGTGGACTGCTTTGGTGTGATCGGTATCGCCAGAGAGGCAGCGGCAACCTTCCGCAAACCCTTCTGTCCGCCGGAAGTAAAAGCGGTGGGCAACGACGAGAAGACAGAGGATTATATCTCCGTAGAGATAGAAAATAGGGAGCTCTGCTCCCGTTATGTGGCGCGGGTGGTAAAAGATATCAAACTGGCGCCGTCACCGGAGTGGATGCAGAGAAGGCTGGCGGCATGCGGAATCCGCCCCATCAATAACATCGTAGATATCACCAACTATGTGATGGAGGAATATTCCCAGCCGATGCATGCCTATGATCTGGATACCATTGCCGGCAGAAAGATCGTTGTGAGAAATGCAAAGCAGGGTGAGACTTTTATGACTCTGGACGGACAGGAGCGTCAGCTGGATGATTCCATCCTGATGATCTGCGACGGAGAGAAGGCGGTGGGTATCGCCGGTATCATGGGGGGCGAAAATTCCAAGATCACCGACGACGTGAAAACGATGCTTTTTGAGGCGGCGTGCTTTGACGGCACCAATATCCGTCTGTCCGGGAAAAAGCTGGGTATGCGTACCGACGCCCAGGCGAAGTTTGAAAAAGGACTGGATCCCAATACCACTATGGAGGCGATGAACCGCGCCTGTCAGCTGATCGAGGAGCTGGGCGCCGGCACTGTTGTAGGTGGCTGTGTGGATATTTATCCGGTGAAACGGGAAGAGGAGACAGTGGCATACGATCCAGATAAAATCAACGCTCTTCTTGGTACCGATATCAGTGAGGAAGAAATGATCCGTTATTTTGAGATGGTAGATCTTCCGGTGGACCGGGAAAAGCGTCTGGTGCATGTGCCTACCTGGAGACAGGACGTTCACCGTCTGGCTGATCTGGCAGAGGAAGTGGCAAGATTTTACGGCTATGACAAAATTCCTGCCACACTTCCCAGCGGTGAGGCGACAGCCGGAAAATTATCTTATCAGACAGAGATCAGCAATATAGCGAGAAATGTAGTGGAGCAGGCGGGCTTCTGCGAGGGCATGAGCTATTCCTTTGAGAGTCCGAAAGTATTTGACAAACTGTTGATCCCGGAGCAGAGTGATCTGCGGAAGGCCATCGTGATCTCCAACCCTCTGGGAGAGGACTACAGTATTATGAGAACCCTGTCGCTGAATGGAATGCTGACTTCTCTTTCCACGAATTACAACCGCAGAAATAAAGATGTAAGGCTGTATGAGCTGGCAAATATTTATCTTCCCAAGAGCCTTCCACTGGAGGAACTTCCGGAAGAGCGTCTGCAGCTGACACTGGGTATGTACGGAGAGGGCGATTTCTTTGATATGAAAGGTGTGTTAGAGGGAATCTTTGATAAGCTGGGAATTCATCAGACTCTTTCCTACACACCGGAGGATGACCGTCCCTATCTGCATCCGGGGCGCCGGGCAGATATTGTACTGGACGGAAAAACCCTTGGATTTCTGGGCGAAGTTCATCCGGAGGTGCTGGATCATTACAGCATTGGAACCAAGGCGTATGTGGCAGTTCTGAATGTGGAGATGCTGGCAGAGCTCGCAGATTTTGATATCAAATATAAGGGAGTTGCCAAATTCCCTGCTGTTACCAGAGACATTTCTCTTGTGATGAAAAAGAATGTTCTCGCCGGACAGGTGGAGGAGATTATCCGCAAAAATGGCGGAAAGATTCTGGAGAGTTTTAAGCTGTTCGACGTGTACGAGGGAGAGCAGCTGGCAGCAGATGAGAAGTCACTGGCTTACTCCATTCAATTCCGCGCTGCGGACCGCACATTGGAGGATAAGGATGTGGCGGCGGTGATGGATAAAATACTGAAGAAAATGGAAAGCTTAGGAGTAAAAATACGTCAATAATATTCCTTGGAGGGATTGTTTTGAAAAAATTGATTCGTAACTTACTGGCACTTGCCTT